>JAKPQT010000051.1 GCA_029555885.1 Chloroflexota bacterium
TCGGCCGTGCGGTGTATGGCGTAATCGATATCATCGAAGATATCGTCAAGTCCGGTCAGAGCATCCTGCTGTTGGGCCGGCCGGGCGTCGGCAAGACGACCCTGCTGCGCGAGGCGGCGCGCATCCTGAGCGAGAAGGCGCACGTCGTCGTCGTGGATACGTCCAACGAAATCGGCGGCGATGGCGACATCCCGCATCCGGCCATCGGCCGGGCTCGGCGCATGCAGGTGGCTGCGCCGGAGCTGCAACATGAGGTGATGATCGAGGCCGTCGAGAACCATATGCCGCAGATTATCGTCATCGACGAGATCGGTCGCGAGCAGGAAGCCGCAGCGGCTCGCACCATCGCAGAGCGCGGCGTGCAGTTGGTGGGCACAGCTCACGGCAACAGCCTGGAGAACCTGCTGATCAACCCGACCCTGTCGGACCTGGTGGGCGGCATCGAGAGCGTCACGTTGAGCGACGAGGAAGCCCGCCGCCGCGGCACGCAGAAGTCCGTGCTGGAGCGCCGCGCGCCGCCTACGTTCGACGTGCTGATCGAGTTGCAGGATCGCCAGCGCATGGCCGTCCACCACAGCGTGGCCGCGGCCGTGGATGCCATCCTGCGGGGCCGGTCATTGCAGCCGGAGATTCGTTTCCGCGACGAGAGCGGCCAGGTGCGCATCGAGAAGGCGCCTGCGCCATTGCCTGAACCGCGTGCGATGGGCGCCGGGCCGGGCATGAATCGCTTGCCTTTCGAGAAGCGCAGCAATGGCCGCATCAACGATGTGGAGCGCGGCGCGCCTGCGCGCGGCAGCCAGCCGCAGTATCAGACAATGCCGGATGAAGCGCCGCAACCCGCGCGCCAGCAGCCGCAAGCCCTGCGAGTCTATCCCTATGGGGTGGGCCGGGGGCGGCTGATTCAGGCCGCGCAGAACCTCGGCGTGCCGATCGCGCTGGTGGACAGCCTGGAGCAGGCCAATGCGGTCGTCACGCTGAAGAACTACTATCGCAAGCACCCGCAGCCCATTTCGGATGCGGAACGGCGCCGGATTCCGGTGTATGTGCTGCGGGCCAATACGATCAACCAGGTCGAGTCGTTCCTGGGGGATGTGTTCGGCCTGCCGGTGGTAATGGAGGACCCGGTGGATCAGGCCGTGGCCGAGACGCAAGAGGCCATTCGCCGCGTGCTGGCAGGGTCGAACTCGGAGGAACTGCGGCCCGCGGGGGCGGATGTCCGGCGGATGCAACACGAGATGGCGCGGGCCGCGAATCTTGTGTCGCACAGTTACGGCAACGAACCGCGGCGCCGGGTGCGTATCTTTCCAGGCTAGTTGATGGGCCTGTTCATCACGTTCGAGGGGCCGGAGGGCGGCGGCAAGACGACGCAGATGCCCTTGCTTGCCGCCTGGCTCCGCCAGCAGGGTTGCGAGGTGCTGACGACGCGCGAGCCGGGCGGCACGCGCATCGGTGATGCCGTGCGAGCCGTCCTGCTGGAACCGACGCACACGGAGATGCGCGCACAGACGGAGATTCTGCTGTTCTCTGCCGCCCGCGCGCAGCTCGTCGGTGAGGTTATCCAGCCGCACCTGGCACGGGGCGGCGTGGTGCTTTGCGATCGCTTTGCGGATTCGACGTTAGCCTACCAGGGCTACGGCCGCGGGCTGGACTTGGCCGTGCTGCGGCAGATTACGGACTTTGCGATTGGCTCGGTGCGCCCCCATCTGACTGTCTGCCTGGACCTGCCGGTGGTGGAAGGGTTGCGCCGCAAGCGTGGCGGGGGCACCGCCGAATGGAACCGTATGGAGCGTGAGGAACTGGCCTTCCACGAGGCTGTGCGAAGGGGCTATCTGGCGTTGGCCGCGGCTGAGCCGGCGCGGTGGTTGGTCGTGGACGCCTTGCAACCGAGCGAGCTCTGCCAGGCACTCATCCGTGAGCGAGTGGCCGGCTTACTGGCAACGGACCGGCTTGCAACCGGGCATTGAATGAACGGTCGTTCTTCCAAAGCACTATACACCCAGGGTCAGGAGGATCTCTATGAAGCTAATCATGGCTATTGTGAGCAGCGATGATTCACGCGATGTGCTCGACCGACTGACCAAGTCAGGGTTTCGGGCCACAGTCATCAGCACGACCGGCGGCTTCCTGCGCGAGGGCAACAGCACCATCTTCCTGGGCACCGAGGACCAGAAGGTGGCGCAGGCGATCGATATCCTGCGGCAGGCCTGTCGCCGGCGGACGCAGTGGGTTTCGCCGCTGCCCACATTGGAAGGCCCCGGCTTGGAGATGGCCGAGCCGATCGAGGTGAGCGTGGGCGGGGCTGTGGTCTTTGTATTGAATGTGGAGCAGTTCGTCCAGGTTTGAACCACGATACTTTGGACAGCCGTCGCCGTCGCTACATGACCCCGAAGTCGTCGCCGCCGGGCGAGTCACCGGGCGCGGCAAGGTCGGGCATGGACTTCTCGATGTCCTCGGGGTTTTCGCCGGCCTCCAGCCGTCCGACGACTTCCTCGAACTCGGCCCCCAGATCCTCGCCGGTTTCATTCGCCATCTTGCGCATGAAACGGGCCAGGGACTTGGGGTCGTTTTCGTCCAGGTCGCCCAGGCTCGACGGGTCGGCCAGGTCATCGAGGCGGCTATCCTCAGAGCGGAGGACCGCAACGCGCGAAACGAGGCGCGTGAGCTGATGGCCGCCGCAGCGCGGGCAAACCGGCGTGCGGGTCTGGGCATCTTCGAACGAACGCCATAGCAGGCTGACGCGGCGACGGCAGTCGTGACACATATATTCGTAGATCGGCATGCTTCCCCTCGTCAGGTGATACTGGCACGATTATACGCGAAAGCGAAACCGGAGACAAGCATCCGGCATTGTGGTCAGGAATTCGAAGTACAGTGCCGTGGCGAGGGTTGGAGTCGAGGCTTTAGCCGGTTAGTTTGTATACGCATAGAGGTGGCCTGACCGGCTAAAGCCTCGACTCCAGCTACTTCTGGCATTTCTGGTCCTGTAATAAGCGTTCTCTTGCAGGCTGAGAGGGTTATGAGCCAAACAGACCCCATCGATGTTCAGGCGTCGCAGGCGTACCGGGCCGACTGGTACGCTTCTCTGCACGAACCCCGACCCTTGCTGGTCGTCATCTCCGGCCCTTCCGGCGTCGGCAAGGACGCGACCATCCAGCGCATGAAGGACCGGGGCTTCCCCTGTCACTTCGTGGTCACGGCTACCACGCGGCACCGTCGCGCGAACGAACGCGATGGGGTGGACTACCACTTCGTCACGGAAATGGCCTTCAAGGAAATGATCGAGCAGGGGGAACTGCTGGAGTATGCCCTGGTGTATGAGCAGTACAAGGGCATCCCCAAGGCCGGCATCCGGGCAGCGCTGGCGAGCGGACAGGATGTGATCATACGAGTGGATGTGCAGGGCGCGGCCACCGTGCGTGCGCTGGTGCCCCAGGCTGTGACCATTTTCCTCACTGCGGAGTCGGAGGAGGCGCTGGTCGAGCGTCTGCGCCGGCGGCGGACGGAGGACGAGGCCCAGCTGCAGCGCCGCCTGGAGATGGCCCGGTCGGAGCTGGCGCGTGCCAGTGAGTTTAAGTACCGGGTCATCAACTGCGAGTGCGCGCTGGATGACACTGTCGATAAGGTGATGGCGATCATCGAAGCAGAGAAGAGCCGGGTGGACTGGCAGCCGGTGGGGCTGTGAACACATCCCAGCCCGACGACATTGCGCCTGCTGCGGAGCCGCGGCATGTCAGCGTGCGCCTGCCGCTCCAGAAGCCGCGCGTGGTCTACGTCTTCCTCGTGCTCATCGGGCTCATGTTCGTGGCCGAACTGGCGTTGGGCGGCTCGCAAAACCAGGAGACGCTCCGCCGCCTGGGGGCCCAGATCAACCCGCTGGTGGCTGTGGGCGAGCTCTGGCGGCTGGTGGCTGCCATGTTCCTCCACATCGGGCTGCAACACATCCTGTTCAACGGGTGGGCCTTGTTCAGCGTGGGCCGCGAGGTCGAAGCCATGTACGGCTCCGTCTGGTTCACGGTCATCTATCTCCTGGCAGGGCTGGCCGGCAACATCGCTTATTACTGGCTGGGCGACTCGGTCCTGTCCGCCGGCGCCTCGGGCGCGGTGTTCGGCCTCATCGGCGCGGAGGCCGCCTTCTTCCTGCGAAATCGCGAGCTGTTCGGCAAGCTGGGCAGCCAGCGGCTGGGGAATCTCGGCGTGCTCATCGCCATCAACCTCGTCTTTGGTTTTACCGTGCCCGGCATCAACAACATTGCGCACCTGGGCGGCCTGATCATGGGGTTCGGACTGGGCCTGCTGTTGGCCCCGCGCTTTGCGGTCGAGTGGCGCTGGGAAGCAGCCGGCGCGCAGGGCCATGTGGCCGACCGGCAGCGCAAGAGTGTGCGGCTGGTAGCTGCGTTGGCGGCGGCGGCGCTGCTCTTTGGCGGCTGGGAGCTCGGCAACGCGCGCTGGCAGGGCAATGCCGAGACGTTGCGCACGCAGGCATACGATGCCCTGTCAGCAGGCGAGCGCGACACGGCGCGGCAGCTCTTCGAGCAGGCCGTGGCCGCCGACGCGCAGGATGCCATCAGCCTTGCCAACCTGGGGCTGATGCAGCTTCAGGATGAGCAGTTTGCGCAAGGCGTGACACTTTTGGAGCGCGCCTACGCGTTGACGCCCGACAACCCGGACGTGCAGTTCTTCCTGGCTGCGGGCTATGTGGAGACTGACCGGCTGGCCGAGGCCAAGCCGCTGATGGAACGGTTCCTGCAATCTGAGGATGCCGGCGAGCGCGCCGACTACGCGCGCCAGATCCTGGCACGTTAAGAGTCTGTTTGAAGAGCGGAGTCCGCATTTGCGAATGCGGACGGGCAACCATCGTTTCGCGTCTGAGGACGCTCCACTCTGTATCTTTTCAAACACGGTCTGGGAAATCTGGAGGTAGGTCATGGCGCTTGGTGAGAAGCTCACCATCCGGCCGTCGGTCATTGCGGGCACATGGTATCCCGGCAGCGCGCCGGCTCTGCGCCGCACTGTCGAGGATTACCTGGCCCAGGCGTCTCGCGTGGAGCTGCCGGGTGAGTTGTTGGTTCTCGTGAGTCCTCACGCGGGCTACGCGTACTCCGGCCCGACGGCCGGGCATGCTTTCGCGCCGGTGCGCGGGGCGGCTATCCAGCGTGTTATTCTGCTCGGCCCGCTGCACCGGCCCATCTGGGGCAGCGCTGTGGGCTCGTTCATGGTTCCAGTCGAAGACGCTTATCGGACACCCCTGGGCGACGTACTCCTGGATCGCGCGTTCATCGAATGTCTCGGCCAGCAGGTCGAGCTGACGTCGGTGCGCCGCGACGAAGAACATGCACTGGAAATCGAGCTCCCGTTTCTCCAGGTGGCGCTCGGCCGTTTCCAGCTTGTGCCGGTGATGCTGGGCGATTACATCGCGACGCGCGGGGCAGTCGAGCGGCTCGACCGGCTGGGACGTGCGCTGGCCGCGCTCTGGGAGCCGGGCACCCTGATCGTCGTTTCGACCGATCTCAGCCACCTCGACAACTATGCCGACGTGGTGCGCACCGACCGCAAGCTGGTCGATCTGGTGCGGGCCTTCGATGTGGCCGGGCTGACCGAGGCCCTGATCCACGAGCAGGTGCAGGCATGCGGGGCCAGCGGCCTCATCGCGGCGCTGCGCGCGGCGCAATTGTTGGGCGCGACCGCCGCGCACGTCCTCCATTACACCAACTCCGGCGACGTGACCGGCAACCGCACGCCCGGCACCTATACCGTCGGCTACATGGCCGCAGCCGTATGTCGGTAGCGAGCTGCGGGTGAGCCTTCATGCTATACGCTGATGTCTGCGTCAACACCCCGCTCGGTGCGCGGCTGACCGCGCCCGGCGCGGAGGATGACCCCCTGCTGCGCACGTTCACCTACGAGGTTCCCGACCGGCTCAGCGGGCGCATCGAGCCGGGTCACCTCGTCTGGGTCACGTTTCGCGGCCGCCGGCTGCAGGCGGTCGTGCTGCGGCTCTTCGATGCGGCGCCCGACTTCAAGACGCGCGAGATCATCTCTCTCGTCTGGGCGCAGCCCGTACTCACACCGGTCCAGCTTGCGCTCGCTGCGTGGGTCAGCGAGACTTACCTTGCACCCCTGATCGAAGCCTTGCGGCTGATGCTGCCCGTGGGCCTGGCCCAGCGCGGGCGCAACATCTTCGCGCGCACGCGCGCGGCCGCACCCTCCGGCCTGCCGGCCAACCAGCAGGCGCTGCTGGATCGCATCACGGCTGCGCCCGGCGAATGGGCGGAAATCAGCGCGGGGCTGAAGCGCGTTACGCAGCGCGACGACCTGGAGCCGTTGATTGCACTCGGCCTGGTCACGCGCGAGGTCGCGTTCCCCGCGCCCCCGCCGCGCGCCAAGACCGACCGCCAGGTCCGGCTGCTCGTGCCGCCCGGCGAGCTGCCGCGCGTGCTGCCGTCATTGGGCCGCAGCTCCAAGCAGGCGGACGCGCTCGCGCGTGTCGCGGCGGTCCCCGCCGGCCTGTCGCTCGGAGAGTTGTGTGCGGCTGTCGGTTGCACGCCCGGCCCCGTGCGTGAACTCCAGAAGCGCGGGTGGGTGACGATCACCGGCAGCGGGTCGGCCGCGCAGGTGACGCTGGCACTGCCGCCAGACGATCTCACAGATACCCTGGTCGAGCTGCGTGGGGGGCAGAAGCAGCGTGCGGTGCTGGAGGCGCTGGCCCGCCACGACGGCCCGGCGTGGATCGGGTGGGTGTATGCCAACACCGGCGCCACGCTGGACACCCTGCGCGACCTGGAGGCGGCGGGCCTGGTCTCCATTGCGGAGGAAATGGTCTGGCGCGACCCGATGGCGGGCTACGATATCCAGCTCGACCAGGCGCTCACGCTCACCGACGATCAGCAGGCTGTGTGGGAGCAGATTGCCGGACAGATCCGGCAGGACGAACAGCGCGCCACGCTGCTCTACGGCGTGACCGGCTCGGGCAAGACGGAGATCTACCTGCGCGCGCTGGCCGAGACGCTCGAGCGAGGCAAGCAGGCCATCGTGCTCGTCCCCGAGATTGCGCTGACGCCGCAGACGATCCGCCGCTTCGCCGCGCGCTTCCCCGGCAAGGTCACGGTCTGGCACAGCGAGCTGGGCGAGGGCGAGCGGTTCGACGTCTGGCGCCGCGTGCAGACGAATCATCCTGCGGCCCAGGTCGTCGTCGGCTCGCGTTCCGCCCTGTTTCTGCCCTTCGCGCGGCCGGGCCTGATCGTCGTGGACGAGGAACACGAGCCCTCCTACAAGCAGGAACGCACCCCGCGCTATCATGCCCGGTCCGTTGCGCTGGAGCTGGGTCGGCTCAGCGGCGCGGCGGTCATCCTGGGCAGCGCGACGCCCGCGCTGGAGACCTACTATGCCGCGCGCCGCGCGGAGCTCGCGCTGCTCACCTTGCCGGAGCGCATCCGCGGGGAGCTGCCGCCCGTGCGTGTCGTGGACATGCGCCAGGAACTGCGCGCGGGCAACCGCAGCATGTTCAGCCGCGCGCTGTCCACCGGGCTGCGCCATATCCTCAATGCGGGCCAGCAGGCCATCCTTTACCTGAACCGCCGCGGCAGTGCCTCGCACGTGCTCTGTCGCGACTGCGGGCACGTGGAGACGTGCGTCCGCTGCAGCATCCCGCTGACCTATCACGGCGAAGGGCAGATGCTCATTTGCCATCACTGCAACCGGCGCTATCCGCAGCCGGCGACATGCCCGGAATGCGGCGGCAGGCGCATCCGCTACTTCGGCGTCGGCACGGAGCGCGTGGAGGAGGCCATCCACCTGGAGTTCCCCCAGGCGCGCACGCTGCGCTGGGATCGCGATGTGACGGGCGCGAAGGGTAGCCACGATGCCATCCTCGCCAAGTTCGTCGCGCACCAGGCCGATATCCTGATCGGCACGCAGATGATCGCGAAGGGACTGGACCTGCCCCTGGTGACGCTGGTAGGTGTGGTCGCAGCGGACACCGGGCTTTTCCTGCCCGATTTCCGCGCGGCAGAGCGCACCTTCCAACTGCTCACGCAGGTGGCGGGCCGCGCCGGGCGCAGCGAGTTGGGTGGCGAGGTCGTGGTGCAGACCTACGAGCCGGAGCACTATGCCATCGTTGCGGCCAGCAACCACGATTACGAGAGCTTCTACCGGCAGGAGATGGCCTTCCGCCGCGAGCAGGGCTACCCGCCCATCCGCCGGCTGGCGCGGCTGGTGTACTATCACGGCCAGCGCGCGAAGGCCGAGGCGGAGGCGGGCCGGCTGGCGACCGAGCTGCAGGCGGCCATTAAGCGCGGGGAGCTGGCCGACACCGACCTGATCGGCCCCGCGCCGTGTTTCTTTGCGCGCGAGCGGAGCGAATATCGCTGGCAGATCGTCGTCCGCAGCCCGGACCCCGCAGCGTTCCTGCGCCAGGTGGCCGTGCTGCCCGGCTGGCGGCTCGATGTAGACCCGGTAGACATGCTGTGAATGACGAATTGCGAATTACGAATTATGAATGATGCCGGGTAGCACGGTAGGCTATGGCGATGGATAATCAACGAAGCACGCAAAACGAAGGAAGCGCGACCATGTCACGTCTACACTGGAATGTTCTGCTCGTGCTGCTGGCCCTGGTCGGCGCAGTATGGATATGGGCGAACCGGCTGCCAGCCGACGAGGCTGCTGCGGGTAGCGCGGGCGGGCTGCCGCCTGCACCCGCGATCGGCCACCCCGCGCCCGACTTTACGCTGACCGGCGTCACCGGCGAGCCAGTGACGTTGGCTGCGTTGCGCGGGCAGCCGGTTGTGCTCAACTTCTGGGCGACCTGGTGCCCACCGTGCCGCGCAGAGCTGCCGGAGCTGCAGGCGGCCAGCGAGCGACTGCAGGGCCAGGTGGCGATTGTGGGCGTGAACCAGGCCGAAGACGCTGAACGCGTCCGCACCTTTGTGATGGACCTGGGCCTGACCTTCATCATGCCGCTGGACGAACGCGGGCAGGTCAGCCGCGCGTACAACGTGCGCAGCCTGCCCACGACCTTCTTCATCGACCGCACCGGCGTCATCCGGCGCATCCAATCCGGCGCATTGACCGAAGCAACGCTCGCGCAGGCGCTAGAAAGCGTGTATCCCTGATGTTTCCTGTGCTGCAAATCGGGCCGCTTGCCATCCAGACTTATCCGCTGGCGCTCCTGCTTGCAGGCTGGGCCGCGCTCGCCATCGGCGCGTGGGGCGCGCAGCGGCAGAGGGTGGACGGCGACCATATCTACAACCTGGGACTCTACGGCTTTCTCGCGGGCGTGGTCGCCGCGCGCGCGGGTCATGTGGCGGCCTACTGGTCCAGCTACCGCGGCCAGCTCCTCGAAATCTTCGGCTTCAACACGCAGGCGTTCGTGCTCTGGCCGGGGCTCCTGGCGGGGCTGCTCGTCGCGGCCTGGTATGTCTACCGCCACAAACTGCCTGTGGTGCGCGTGCTCGATGCAGCCGCGCCGGGCATCCTCATCGGCATCGCCATCGCCGCGGTCGGTGCGCTGCTGGCCGGGCGGTTCCCCGGCGCGCCGGCGGACCTGCCCTGGTCGGTGGACCTGTGGGGCGTGCGCCGTCATCCGAGCCAAATATACGAGGCGGTGGCTGCGTTGGTCGTGGCCGCAGTGGCTGCGAACGCGCTGCGCGGCGGCGCGCGGCCCGGTGCCGTCGCGCTGGTCGCGCTGTTCGGTTTCGGGCTGAGCCGCTGGCTGCTGGAGCCGTTCCGCGCGGAGAGCGCGACTATCCTGGGGGGGCTGCGGCTGGCGCAGGTGTGGGGGCTGGCGTTGAGCCTGGCCGCGCTCTGGGGGTTGGCGCGACAACGGATGGCGCACCTCACCCCCTCTGGCTCCCCCTCTCCTGACATGCGCGCCCGCACGTCAGGAGAGGGGGACGGAGGGTGAGGACCACCGGCCGATTTTCAAGCTGTTTGATGAGTGCCGCTCATGTATGGGTTTATCCGTTTATCCGGTGCGACCCGCAGGGTCGCCCATCCGTGGCCTTGACGCCACGATGATGATGCGCCGTTCGTCTGACAGCGCGACCGGCATGTGGGGGTAGGCGGGCAGCAGCTCCTCGACGGTGAACCCGACTGCCTCCAGCGCGGCGACGTACCCCGCGGCCGGCCGGATGCGCAGCGCATGCTCGATGTCGAACTGCTCCATGCTGCCCGCCTGCTCCACCCGGAACGCCTGCTGCATGTGCCAGATGCCGCGCCGCGCATCATAGTGGTGCGCCTCACTCACCTCAACGCTGCCCCAGGGTGTCGCGAAGTGCGTCACGACAGGGGGCAGCGGTTCCTCCCCGAGCGTGGCGACATAATCAAAGACATCTACGATGAGCCGGCTGCCGGGTTTGAGCGCGCGGTGCAGGCTGTGCAGCGCGGCCGATAGGGCCGCATCCTCGTGCAGATAGGCCAGGGGCGATTCCAGGCACAGCGCGGCATCGCAGCAAGCCGCGAAGGGCAGGCGGCACAGGTCAGCGCGTACGAGTTGCGCGGCCGCGCCGCCCTCGATCAACGTCTGCTGCGCAGCCAGAAGCATGGCCTGCGACAGGTCCACGCCCACCATGCGATAGCCCATCTGCGCGAGCGGCAGGAGGTGCTGCCCCGTGCCGCAGCCCGCGTCCAGCACGCGGCCAGGCGGCGGGGGCAGATGGCCGCGCAGGTAAGTGATCTGGGCGGCGAGGAACGCGGCATTGGTCGCTGCCGCCACGGGGTCCGCCGACTTTGCGCCGTACAGCACGTCGTAGACCGCGACCCACGCAGCCTGGGGGTCAGGTGCAGCTTGCATGGCGCGATCTTCGCGCTTCGCAGTCCTCACCCGCGGTAATCCTCTGGCGTGTCGATGTCTTGCAGCACTTCCGGCGTCGGCCAGTCCACCCATGCGATGCTATCCCGATGTGCTTCGATGATGGGTCGCGCGCCGATGTCGCCGCTCAACCGGGCGAACTCCGGCCAGGTGGCGCGGTCGAAGAGGACCGGGTTGCCGCGCCGCCCGGCATGGCGCGGGGCAACGACCGGCGCCAGCGTGGTCCGGTGGCGTGTCACGAGGGTGGAGAGCAATTCCGGCGTGATGCCCGGCTGGTCAGCGAGCAGGAATACGACCGCAGAGGGCTGGTCGCCGGACGTCGCGGTTGCGGCCTCCAGGCCGGCGCGCACGCTCCGGCTCTGGCCTAACGCCCAATTGCGGACCAGTACGACATCCAACGCGGCCCCGGGCAGGCTTTCCAGCAGCGCGGCCTGCACCCGATCGGCCTCCGCGCCCACGACGACGATTACACGGTCGATGTCCGGGCAGGCGAGGGCCTGCGCTGTAACGTACGCAACGAGGGGCCGGCCGCGCCACGGCTGCACCTGCTTCAGCGTACCGAAGCGCCGCGCGCCGCCTGCGGCCAGCAC
>JAKPQT010000085.1 GCA_029555885.1 Chloroflexota bacterium
CCCTGGCCCAGCGTGACGCGGTGCAAGGCGTGCCCGAACTGTCTGAACTGCTGGCGACCGGAACCGCTGAGGTGTCGGCCTTCTGGCGCGACGATGAAACCGGGCTGCAGTGCAAGTGCCGTCCCGATTGGGTGCACACGCTGAGCGACGGGCGCGTGATCCTGCTGGACGTGAAAACTACGACCGACGCGAGCCCGCAGCAGTTCACCCGGGCCGTGTGGCGCTACGGATACCACCGTCAGGCCGCGTGGTACTCGGCCGGCTATGCGCGGGCTGCTGGCGTGGAAGTGGCCGGCTTCGTGTTTGCGTCCGTGACCAGCGCCTACCCGTTCATCGCTGCGGCGCACACGCTGGACGATGACTATATGCGGATCGGCCAGGACGAGTGCCGACGCCTGCTGGACGAATACGCCGACTGCAAGCTGACGGGCCGGTGGCCCGCCTATCCGGGGATGAACCTGCTGAGCCCGCCCGCCTGGGCGATGGCAGGTGATGACGCTGTGGAGGTGACCTATGTTTGATGCACGCGATCTGCGCCCGACCATCGTCCCGAAGTCGGACCAACTGAACAGCGAGCAACTGCTGACAGGCGCGCTGACCATCCGCGTCACTGGCGTGACCGTGACAAGCAATGCCGAGCAGCCGGTGACGATCCACTACGAGGGCGACGATGGGCTGCCCTACAAGCCTTGCAAGACCATGCGCAAGGTACTGATCTTGGCTTGGGGCCACGACGGCAGCGAATGGGCCGGCAAGTCAATGACGCTGTTCCATGACCCGGCCGTGAAGTTTGGCGGGCAGTCGGTGGGCGGCATCCGCATCAGCCATGTCTCACACATCGAACGCGACATTGCCGTGGCGCTGACCGCGACCAAGGGAAAGAAGACGTTGCACACCATCAAGGCGCTGAAGGTGGCACTGCGCCAGCAGCCGAAGCAGGGCGACACCAGCCCGGCAGCACGTGCCCAGCGCATTGCCGCAGCGGTGGCCGCTGGCGAGATGGACGCCGCCAAGGAGGCCATCAGCGCACTGGATGACGCGACCTATGCCGAAGTGTGGGACGCGCTGGACGACGCAACACAGGGCGCGCTGTCGGCCGCGCTGGCGTCATGAGCTGCTTTGTCCTGGCTCACGACCTCGCCCGCCGTCGCGCTGTCGCGGCTGTCGCGGAAGCGCCGGCCGGGTTCACGGTGCGAATTGAAGAACCGCGCCGCAATCTGGCTATCAATGCTGCCCTGCATGCCAAGCTGACCGAGATTGCCAAAGCCCGCGAATGGGCCGGCAAGCGGTGGGATGTTGAGATTTGGAAACGCCTGCTGACAGCAGCATGGGGCCGCGCCACCGGGCAATCGGTGCTGATGCTGCCAGCGCTGGATGGTGCCGGCGTTGACATCGTGTTTCGCCGCACTAGCGAACTGACGCAAGCCGAATGCCGTGACCTGTTGGCATTCATCGAAGCATGGGAAGCCGAAACCGAGGCCGCCGCATGACCGCTATCCACTGGCTGCTGGAAGCCATCGGCATCTGGCACCCCTCCCCTTGGATCATGAACGACTGACTATGACCACCACCGAAGAACTGAAGATGGCGCGTGATGCGCTGGCCGACCTGATCGGCGCGTGCAAGCAAGCCAAGGTCGATCTGACCGTCGGCATCAGGGACGGCGATCCTGTGCACTCCGTCTCGGCCGCACTGACATGGCCGCTGGCAACGGCGATCACCACCCTCGCAGCAATCGACGCCCTGCAATCGACACATCCCGCCGATGCGTCGAAATCTGGCGCGCAGATCGACATGGCGCAGCCCAGCGCGCCCAGCGGGGAGCCGGCCGCCCGATGCGAGTTAGTCGAGTCGTGCCGCAAGTGCCGGCATTCTGTCGGCCGGCAATCGTGCGCTTTGGCGGGCCGCGATTTTGACGGCGCAGGCATCCCGGCCTGGTGCCCGTT
>JAKPQT010000086.1 GCA_029555885.1 Chloroflexota bacterium
CTGCCATCGCCAGGCCATACCAGAAGCGGAACACGTCCGGGTTCTGGTCGCGCTCCGTCTTGCCGTCCATGATGCCGAGTTCGCCGAGGATGAACCGCTTGCCGGGGTCGGCGCGGTTGATCTGGCGCAACTGCTCGCGGGCATAGAGTTCGAGCAGCCCGCGCCGGATCTCCTCGCGAAACACGTACCAGTGCTCGTCATAGATCCCGGTGAGCCGCCGCAGGTCAGGGTCGCGCAGCGCGCGGGTCGTCAAGTCGCGATCGCCGTCGGGCGCCGCGATGCGGATGTCGCGGTCCAGTCCGCGCCGGCGCAGCTCCTGCTCGAGGTTCAGCAGGGCGGTGCGCCAGTCCTCCGGCGTGATGTGGCTCCACGAGCCGTGCGGCTCGTTGATCAGGTTGTAGTAGCGGATGCAGGTGTACTTACGCTCCCGCAGGAAGTGCACGATTGACTCGCCCACAAGCTGCGTCCACCGCGGGTCGGCGCTCGCCAGATTGAGCTCGCGGCCCACCGGCCGGGCCCATTCACCCAGCATCACCGTCGTCCCATTGCGCTGGCAGAAATCCAGCAACCGATGAAGCTTCTGCATGTACGGCGTGTTCCAGTCGTACACCGGCTGCCCACTGGCGTCGAACCCGCGGCAGTACCAGAATGCGTCCAGCATCACGCGGGTGAGCGGCATTCGCAGGAATTCCACCCGCTGAAAGACCTTGGCCCAGTCCTCGGGTGACAGGTCATGCCAGGGGTACGACGCCCACTGCACGCCGATCCCAAGAAACTCGGTGGTCACCGGCTCGGCGAATTCGATGCGGACCATGGCGTCGAGCCTGGCGCCGTCCGGGGCTGCACCGGACGCGCCGCGCGGCCCTGCGCAGCCGTGGTTGGTAGCGGCACAAGTTAACACGAGCGCGATTCTCCAGGCGTGCATCACGGCCCCTTGTGTCTCCGTGGCCTACGGTGCGAGCGCACACTGCAGGAGTGCGTACTTGCCCAGGTCTATGTCGGCGTCGCCG
>JAKPQT010000098.1 GCA_029555885.1 Chloroflexota bacterium
GGGCGACGAGATGCTCACCATCGTTGTGCCGGAGTTCGTGGCGCGGCACTGGTGGAACAATCTCCTGCACACCCAGACCGCCACCTGGCTGCGGTTGGCGCTGCTGTTCAAGCCCGGCATCATTATCACCGACGTGCCCTACCAGGTGGAGTAGACAACCCCGGCCTGACCGCCTCCTGTATTGTCCGTACGGATGCTGCGCACTTCGCATGCGAGTGCAAGTAGCGGAGCATCCTGAGCGGAGCGACCGAAGGGAGCCGAGCGCCCAGCGGGCGCGTCGTCGAACGACGCGGAGCGGTCACCAGGGCCGCATCCTTCGACTGCGGGCTAAAGCCCTTCGCTCAGGATGCTCAGTCTCGACAACATTTGGAACTCCCAAGTTGTGCGATCGCGCCTTGTGCCTTACCATATCGCGCACAATCTTCTGGCTCCGCACCGATTCCCGTCTTGAGGCGCGCCATGCAACGACTCTCGCGCTTGCAGCGCTGGATCTATGGCTCTGGCGACACCGGGTTCAGCCTGACCCTGACCATCGTCAGTGCGTACTTCGCCATCTTCCTCACCGATGTGGTGCGCGTGGATCCGGCAGTGGCGGCGGCCGCCATCTTCATCGGCCGCTCCTCAGACTATCTCAATGATCCCCTGATCGGCTACATTTCGGATCGTACCCGCACGCGCTGGGGCCGGCGCCGGCCATTCCTCCTCTTTGGCAGCCTGCCCTTTGCGCTGGCCTTCATGCTGCTGTGGTGGCGTCCCCCGCTGCAGAGCGACGTGGCGCTTGCCGTCTACTATGCCGCGGCCTATCTGCTATTCGATATTGCCGCCACCTTCGTCTACATGCCCTACTTCGCCCTGACGCCCGAGCTCACGCCCGACTACGACGAGCGCACCAGCCTCACCGCCACGCGCATGTTCTTCTCGATCGCGGGCAGCCTGGTCGCGTTCACCATCCCGTTGGTGATCGTCGGCAGTTTCCGACCGGAGAACGCGGGCCGCGTATTGCTGATGGCGGTCGCGTTCGGCCTGGCCTCCGCGCTGCCGCTGCTGCTGGTTTTCTTCACTGCGCGTGAGCGGCCCGAGTTGATGCAGCAGGCGCAGCCGGGACTGAAGGCTTCAGTCCGAGCGGCATTGGGCAACCGGCCGTTTCTCTTCGGCGCGGGCATCTACCTGTTCACGTGGATGGCGATGGACATCCTGCAGACGATCCTGCTCTTCTTCATCAAGTATGTGCTGCGCCGCGAGGCGCAGAGCGACCTGATCATGGGGACCATCTTCGTGGTGGCCATCTGCGCGCTGCCACTGTGGCAGTGGGCCTCGCGGCGGCTGAATAAGCGGCTGGCCTACATCGCAGGCATCTCCTTTTGGGCCATCGTGCAGATCGTCATGGCCAGCGTGGGCGCGGGCACGACGCTGCCCTTTGTGGTGGCCCTGTGCGTGCTGGCCGGCATCGGCGTCTCGGCCGCGCACGTCCTGCCCTGGTCGATCATCCCCGACGCGATCGAATGGGACGAATACCGGACCGGCGAGCGTCACGAGGGGATGTTCTACAGCCTGGTCACGCTGGCGCAGAAGATCGCCAGCTCGGTCGCGGTGCCGCTGGCGCTGCTGGTGCTTAAGTTCACCGGCTACGACGCGGCCAACGCGATCCAGCCGGACGCTGCGCTCCTGGGCATCCGTATCGTCGCAGGCCCCATCCCCGCGGTCCTGCTCTGCGCCGGGATCCTCTTTGCGTTGGCGTATCCGCTCGGTCGCGAGGGATATGCGCAGATCGCAGCTGAGCTGGAGGCGCGGAGGTCCGGCCGGTGAGCTTTAACGCAAGGACGCAAAGGCACAGAGGCGCAGAGAACTCCGAGAGTGCTCGGAAGCCTCCTTGTGCTTGGTGGCTTTGCGGCTCTGCGTGAGGAACAGGTGCATGAACGAGACTGTCATCCGCCAGGTGGCGAACGCGCGGGAGCGGCGCACGTTTCTGACCTTTCCGTGGCGGATCTACCGCGGGGATCCCCTGTGGGTGCCGCCGCTGCTGCCTGAGCGGGAGAAGGTGATCGACCCGCGGCGCGGGGCCTGGTTCGAGCGCGGCGATGCCGAGTTTTTCATCGCCTGGCGGGGACGCGAGCCGGCCGGCACGATCTGTTGCGCGGAGGACCGGGCCAGCCATGCGGCGCATCCATGGAAGGATGCAGTCATCGGCTTTTTCGAGTGCGTCGAGGACGAAGCGGTGGCGCGGGCGCTGTTCGACCATGCCGCGGGCTGGGCGCGCGGCCGCGGGCTGGATGCGCTGCATGGCCCGTTCAACCTGGACTACGAGGACGCGTACGGTGTGTTGATCGAGGGCCGCGACCGGCCGCCGGCCATCTTGTGCGGCCACACGCCGCCGTACTACCAGGGCTTCTTCGAGAGGTACGGCTTCGAGCCCGCGCGGGGCGACAACCTGGCGTTTGCGATCGACCTGGACCTGGCCGCGCCGCCCATGCAGCGGTTGGCCCGGCTGGCCGAGCGGGTGCGCAGCCGCGGCCGCTACCGCGTACGCGGGGCCGACCTGGCGCACCTGGATGAGGAGGCAGACCGGATCCTCCTGATGCTGAACCGGTGCCTGGCCCACCTGCCCGGCTTCGTCCCGTGGGAGCGGACGGCCCTCGACGCGCTCCTGGCTGCGTTCAAGCAAATCGCGGACCCGGAGCTCATCCTGTTTGCCGAGACAGCCGGCGGCGAGGCGGTGGGCTGGTTCCCAGGCATTCCGAATCTCAACGAGGCCTTCATCCATGCCGGCGGGCTGCGCTACCCGTGGCAGTACGCGCCGCTCCTGTGGCACATGCGCCGGCCGCGTGCGTGCATCGCCATCAAGAGCGTGTTGGTGCTGCCCGAGCACTGGGACACGGGGGTGGCCGTGCTGCTCTTCGACGAGATGGCGCGCCGCGCGACCGCCCGCGGGTACCGCTGGGCCGATCTCTCGCTGACCTCGGATGACAACCCGCGCACGCCGGAGCTGGCCGCGCACCTGGGATGCCACATCTATAAACGATACCGCGTGTATCGGAAGTGGCTGGCTGCATAGCGCTGCTCCTTATTCCACGAACTCCCCCGCGCCCTCCATGGTTGAGAAATGTACAAAGTTGAGATTTGTACGACGTCGTAATAAATGAACATGCCAAAATTGATACCCCCTACCTATTGACTTTTGGGGTCGCGATGCTGTATCATCTAGATCAGAACGGTTGTTTGAAATTGCCCAAACAGCCGTTTTTATTTGGGCGGGTTCACAAGGACGGGAGCGTTAACACATTAACACCCAATACCTGGAGGAACGACACATATGGCATCCATAGAAATGGAAAAGATCGTCCGTGCACTGCAATGCGATGATTCGGCCTGTGCTTGCCAGCGCAATGGGACGCGCAAGCACACGGTCCACTGTCCCGCGCACGCGGACAAGAGGCCCAGCCTGTCGCTCGCCGAGCGCGATGGGAAGATCCTGTTCCACTGCTTTGCCGGCTGCACGCAGGATGCGGTCATAAGGGCTCTGAAGCAAAAAGGATTGCTTGGGCAAAAAAGATTGTGGGGGGAGGATAGTTCTCTTAAGGTAGGGGGTGTTAATGTGTTAATGGCCGGTCGCGCAGCGGCGGGCCTGACCTTGCAGGCGCTCGCGGAGGCCAAGAAGCTGCCGGTCGAGGCGCTGCGCGGCTATGGGCTTGCCGACTGCAAGTACTCGGACGCGCCTGCGGTGAAGATCCCGTACGTGGATGCACTGGGCAACATCGTCGCGGTGCGGTTTCGCCGGTCGCTCACGGCCGAGCCGCGCTTCGCCTGGCGCCGCGGGGACAAGGTCGCCCTGTATGGCCAGGACCTGGCGGAGGCGCGGCGTGCAGGCTGGACGATGATCGTGGAGGGCGAGTCGGACTGCTGGACCCTCTGGCATTACGGCCTGCCTGCGACGGGCATCCCGGGCAAGAGCACCTGGCGCCCGGAGTGGGCGCGTTTCTTCGACGGGCTGGCAGTCTACCTGTGGTGCGAGCCGGACGCGGCGGATCTGCCAGAGCGCATCGGCAGGGACATTCCGGGCTTGATGGTCATCCATGCGCCCGAGGGCGCGAAGGACCCGTCCGCGCTTCACGTCCTGGGCCGCGATGTCCGAGCTGAGATCGAGCGCCTGCGTGCCGCGGCCGTGCCCGTGGCCGTGCTCCAGCAGGCCGCGCTGGACGCGCGGATCGCCGTGCTGTCACAGCAGGCCGGGGCGGTAATGGAGGCCGCGGACCCCCTGGAGCTGGTCGCGTCGGAGATTCGCAACCGGGGCTACGGCGGCGACATCCGGCCGGTCAAGATCGTCTACCTGGCTGTGACCTCGCGCGTGCTGGCGATTCGCGAGGGCGCAATGCCCGTCCACCTGTTGCTGTTGGGGTCCGCATCGTCGGGCAAGACGTACACGGTGAAGAGCGTGCTCAGCCTGCTGCCGCCCGAGGCGCAGCACGTGATCGCTGCAGGCAGCCCGCGCGTCCTGATCTACGACGATGCCGATCTCCAGCATAAGGTGTTGGTGTTCGGCGAGGCCGACAGCCTGCCCGCGGGCGAGGACAACCCGGCCGCGTCCGCGGTGCGCGGCCTGTTGCAGGACAACTGCCTGCACTACACTGCCACCGTGCGCGATCCCGCGACGGGCGGTTTTACGGTGCAGGAAATCAGCAAGGCGGGCCCCACCGTGCTGCTGACGACCGCGGTCCAGCGGCTGGGGGATCAGTTGATGACCCGGCTCTTCACGCTGGAGCTGGCCGATGATCCGCAGCAGATCGGTGCCGCGCTGCGCACCCAGGCGAGCCTCGAGCTGGGCGGCGTGCGCGGGCCCGAGGCCTCGCTGATCGCTTTCCAGGCCTATCTCCAGGCGCGTGCGCCGTGGGAGGTGGTCGTCCCCTTTGCGGACCTGCTGGCCGACGCGATTGCGCGGCAGGCCAGCGCGCCGCGCATCCTGCGCGACTTCTCGCGGCTGCTGGCCCTGATCAAGTCGGCTGCTGTGCTGCGCCACCGGCGTCGCTACGTCAACGGCGACGGGCGGCTGATCGCGGAGGTCGAGGACTACGAGACGGTGCGCGAGCTGGTGGGCGACATGTACCGGGCGAGCGTCAGCGATGGTGCATCGGACAGGGTGCGGGAGGCGGTGGAAGCCGTGCAGCGGCTGTATGCCGAAAAGTCGTCGACCGAGACGATCACCGCGGCCAAGGTTGCCCGGGAACTCGGGATCAACGACGTGTCGACGACTCGCCGGCTGCGGACCGCGATTGCGCGCGGCTGGGTGACCAACGCGGAGCAGCGGAAGCACCATCCGGCCATCCTCGAGCCGGGCGAGCCGCTGCCCGAGATCGACGGGTTGCCCCCTGCGAGCGAGCTGGTGGAGGCGTTCGAGTTATGACCGTGAACGAGCTGCTGGCTGAGCTGGACGCGGCGCGCGTGCGGCTTTCCGTGAGCGGGGGCCGGCTGCACGTCCTGGCCCCACCCGGTGCGGTCACGCCCGCGCTGCGCGCTGCGCTGGCTGAGCACAGGGCCGCGCTCCTGGCGCAGTTGGGGCACGCGCGCACGGCACCAGGTGCACAGCGGCTGAGTGCTTCCCGGCCAGGGGCGGCGTCCGGCACGTTCCGCATCCCGCTGAACGGGTACGACGAATACCTGCGGG
>JAKPQT010000108.1 GCA_029555885.1 Chloroflexota bacterium
GGGTGCTCTACACGCTGCTGCGCATGGCGGAAGGCGCGATGATGAGCTGGGACACCCTGGCGGCCGCGCAGCGAGAGGTGTTTGCGGACCCGTGGGATGGCCGGCCGGACCGCATGCGCTGGTTCGTCGCGCTGCTGCGCCAGCGCTGCCCCGCGGCAGAGATCCGGGACCTCGCGCCCATCCTGAACGAGCTGCGGTTCATCAAGAGCCCGCGTGAGGCCGAGCTGCTGCGGATGGCCGGCAAGCTGAGCGCACTGGGGGTGATCGAGGCGATGCGTTCGACGCGGCCCGGCGCCTGGGAGCATCAACTGGACGCGGTGATGCGCTACACCTACCTGGTCAACGGCGCACGCGATGCGGGGTATCGCGCGATCATCGCGAGCGGCGCCAACATCCGCTTCGGCCACTACCGGGCGAACAACGCGCAGCTTGTCGACGGCGACCTCGTCCTGGTGGATTGCGCCCCCGACTACCACTACTACACCAGTGATATCGGCCGCATGTGGCCGGTCAACGGACGGTACAGCGACGTGCAGCGCGAGCTATACGGCTTCGTCGTCGAGTATCACAAGGCGTTTCTCGATCTCATCCGGCCCGGCGTGACTGCGGAGCAGATCACGGCGGAGGCGGCCGAGCGGATGCGGGCAGTGGTCGAGGCTACGCGCTGGTCCAAACCGGTCTACGAGCAGGGCGCGCGCGACGCCCTCCTGTGGGCCTATCACATGACCCATCCGGTCGGCATGGCGGTGCATGACGTGGGCCACTATCGCGGCAAGCCGCTCCAGCCGGGGGTCGTGCTCACGCTGGATCCGACGCTGCGCGTGCCCGAAGAGCAGTTGTACATCCGGTCGGAAGACACGCTGCTCATCACCGAGGACGGGTATGAGAACTTCACGGCCGCTGCGCCGCTGGAGCTGGATGACGTGGAGGCGACAATGCGTCAGGCGGGGATGCTGCAAAGTTACCCGGCCATACCGGCGTAGGGGTGTAATTCCAACAAGTCTTTGATAAATCGAGCAAGAAGCATCCTGAGCGGAGTCCCGCCCGTAGTTGGGCGGGATGTAGTCGAAGGATGCGGCCTGGCTGACCCGCTCCGGCTCCTTCGACTGCGTTCCGGCCCAAAAGCTGGCCGGAACTCCGCTCAGGATGCCGGCGCTAGACATTATCAGCAACCGGTTGGAATTACAAGGCGCAGGGGTGATCGCGCGGGGCAGTTGTAGAGCCCCGCTCTCGGCCCGCTCAGGACTCCGGGTCGAACATGATCTCACGGACCTCCTGTGCGCACCGGCAGGCAGCGGCGATCCTGGCAGCCCAAACCAATGCCTCCTCAAGTGAAGGAACCTCGAGGATCGAAAAGCCGCCGATCACCGCCTTTCGCTCCGGCACGGGGCCGCCTGTGATGGTCCCATCTGTCGCAACAATGGTCGCTTGCTGGCGCTGGACACCGCCGCCGAAAAT
>JAKPQT010000111.1 GCA_029555885.1 Chloroflexota bacterium
AGTCGTCCGCGAAGCAGCCGCCCGGCCAGCGGATGACCGGGGCACGCATCCGGCGCAGGGCCTCGATCACGTCATTGCGCCAGCCGTCTGTGTTGGGGATGGGCGAGTCGGGGCCGACCCACGCGCCGTCGTAGATGCAGCGGCCCAGGTGTTCCGCGAAGTGGCCGTAGATGTTCGGGTTGATGGTGGCGATGGGTTGTTCCAGGTGAATCGTCAGATGGGACACGGGTTCCTCCTTCAGGCTTCCCGCGCGGGTGAGAGCCGCAGGGTGCGAATCTGCCGCAGGCGAATGCCAAGCTGCACCTGGCGGCCGTCATCGGACAGCAGCGGCGCGGCCTCATTGGTTGGCTGTTCGTCGAGACCCACGAAGGCGGCATCTCGAATGGCCTGGGCCAGCGTGATGGTGGCCTCCACCGGGTCATCCGACGGGTTGTACAGGCGGACGATCAGCGCGTCGCCTGCCTCCGCCCGCTTCATCGCGCTCAACACCGCGTTGCGGCCCTCGATCGCCAGGAACCCCAGCGCAGGCGGCTGCGTGCCCGCACGGAAGAGGCTGCGCTCGACGACGACGCTCTGCGGCGCGGTGTTGTGCGCGAGCGCCTGCCGCCAGACCTCGGCAGCGTCCCACGTGCCGCGGTGGGGCAGGATGGCGAGCCGGTAGGTGAGGGTGCGCTGGATCTGCGCCTCAGGCGTGGCGAGGTTCGGCCCCCCGCCGGCATTGGCCGTCTGCAAGTCGGCTTTCGTCCCCGCCAGGTAGGCCACTGCACGCAGCAGCGTGACCGCGACCTCGCGCGCCTCGGTGTCGAGTACCTCGAATTCCGGCAAACCCTCCGTGATGAGACAGAGACCGCGCTGCCCGTCCGATAGGTCCATCCAGCTCTGCATCGGGTAGGTCGCGGGCGGGTCCTCCTCCCACGCCTCGTGGCTGACCGGCACAGGGACGACCGGCCGCGTGACCACGTCGAAGGCCGTGTCGCTTCGCGAGGCGTCGGTGGCCACATCCGACGGGAACAGCATGCGCAGACGATGGTCGCGCGCCCGGTTGTCGAACGTCACCTCGACATCGACGCGCGGTGCATCCGCAGCCAGCGACACCACCACGCGCAGCCCGCAGGTGACGAGGGCCTCCTGCCGCTGCTGGCGGCGGTCATCCAGGGCCGCAGGCAGCGGCCAGTCGTACTCGATCGCATACCGCTGCACCGCGGGACCGTCTGCCAACCGGCTGATGCGCGGGGCGAGGCCGAGCGTATTATACACCCGGTCGCGCGCCGGGTAGGAGTAGTTGTACCCGTCGCCCGCATCGCCGCCGTCCTCGAAGTAACCCAGCCGGCGGTAGACCTCCCCGGTCGCTCGGTCGGTGACCGTCAGCGTACCGTCGGCGGCAATCTCCACCCGCAGGTGCGCGTTCTCCAGCACGTTGGCGGGGTAGCGCTGTGCGGCCGGTTTGTCAGGTTTCGCATCGGGCCGGACCGCATAGGTCGCATAGCCGAGGGCGGGGATGCTGGCCCGGAAGGAGACGCGCGCCCGCACGACTTGCTGGAGCGTGTGGCCGCTCTCCTGCGAATAAGTCTGCGTCATGCGCGCCTGCGATTCGAGCTGCACGGGGAGCGCGTCGCGCTCGCCCAGCGCGCGGATCTGGAGGCTGCGGAACGCGGGGTCGGGCTGGATGGGCGGGTTGCCGGCCCATTCGAGATGCGGCCGCCAGCGGTAGATGTCGAGATAGTCGCTGTCCGCGGTGAGCGCGGCGGGCGGCTGCGGCCGCTGCGCAAGGGCCCAGCGGTTGAGGAAGTCCACCGGCAGGTCCACGTCCGCGGTGACGACGCCCTCCCAGGCCCACGGCAGGCTGTTGAACAGCACCAGCGCGACCTCGTCCGCGGCCAGCGCGGACAGGTCGATGTCGTGCGCCAGACTGTAGAAGCGGTCCTGGACGAGCCACTCCGCGATCTCGGTGGCCCAGGCGAAGCGCGTCTCCATCTGGCTGTGCACCGCATCCACGCTGCAGCCGCCGATGGAGTCGTGCGGGTGGTTCTGCAGCAACCAGTCCCACGCGCGCCAGAGCTCCGCCGCGGGGTAGGGCTGGCCTGCCAGCCAGGCCACGCTGCACCACGGCTCGGCCCACCGTTCGAGCAGGCCCTGGGTGCGGGCATTCTGCTGCTTGTTGTAGATGCGCGACGACAGGATGTGCGGCAGCACGCGCATGACCCCCCGGCCCGGCGTGCGATTCGTATCGCGCAGCTCCCCGCGGACGACCTGGAGCGCGTCGAGGTCGAGCGACTCCGCGAGCGCAGCGAAGTATTCTTCGAGCGAGGCCTGCCTGAACGCTAATCCTCGCACGGTCGCGTTCGCCTCGGCCAGCAGGTCGGCCAGGTCGGTGCGCGCCTCCATGTGGTCTACGCCGTTCATCGCCAGGAGGACCGGCCCGCGGGCGCGCTCGGCCTCCTTGCGCGCGAGCGAAACCAGGTCGCCGATGGCAGTCTGCCGATGGTGGGAGATGACGCACGCGCTGGTGTAGCCTGCATAGGTTGGCAGGTGGCGGAGCAGCACGCGGCTGCCGTCGGGCGACTCCCACCACAGCTCCTGCTTCAGCCCGCCCTCGTCCAGCCCGCGGAAGTGCATGGCCGTGCCGATGCCGAAGCCGCGCAGAATCTGCGGCAGCTGCGAGATGTGGCCGAAGGTGTCGGGGATGTAGCCCGCCTTCTGCACCCGGCCGAAGCTCTCCGCGATGCGGTGGCCGAGCAGCAGGTTGCGCACCAGCGACTCGCCGCTGACGAGGAATTCGTCGGGCAGCACGTACCACGGGCCCACGCCCAGCCGGCCCTCGCGGACGAACTGTGCCAGCGCCTCCCGCGCGTCCGGCCGGATCTCCAGGTAGTCGTTGAGCACGATGGTCTGGCCGTCGAGGTTGAAGTGGGTGAAGCGCGGGTCACGCTCCAGCAGCGCGAGCAGCCGGTCCATGAGGCGAATGAGCCGCATCCGGAAGTGCTGGAACGGCTGATACCACTCCCGGTCCCAGTGGGTGTGCGAGATGACGTACATGGTCGATTCAGGTTGTGTCAAGATACTCTCCATTCAGACATCAGTTCTTGAGCGGATACACGCCGTGCTCGATGATGTAGTCCAACAAGACCTGCCGGTTCTCCGCGGAGAAGGGCATGTTCTGGTCGGCCCAGAGCAACAGGCCGCCGCGCGGGTCGCGGCCGAGCTGCTGCATCCGCAGCCGGGTCTCCGCCCGAATCTCGTCCGCGGTGCCGAGCATCATGGTGTGCTGCGTGTCCACGCCGCCGTCGAACGTGATGCGGCCGCCGAAGCGCGCGCCCCACTCGCGGAGGTCGTTGGCGCGCGCCTGGCAGGGGTTGATGATGTTGACGCCCAGCTCGATGAGGTCGTCCAGGATTTCCGTGATGTGGCCGCAGGAGTGGAACTTGATCCACTTGCCCGCGTCGCGGTAGACGCGCAGCACGCGGGCCAGCTCCGGCTTGATAAGCTCGCGCCAGAGGTCGGGCGCCATCATCAGCGCACGCTGCGTGCCGTAGTCGTCGCCGACGAACATCATGTCAACGGGCAGTTTGACCCACTCGCGCGCAATCGCGACCTGGTAGTCCATGATTAAGTGCAGCAGCCGGCGGATGCGCGGCCGGTCGTCCACGAGCGCGACGAACAACCGGTCCATGCCCATCAGGAACCAGGCGCGCTCGAACAGGATGTTGGGGTGGAAGCCGCAGACGAGGTAGGTGTCGCGCTCGGGCGCGGTGAAGAGCTGCTGTGCGCCGGGCCGCAGCGCGAACACCGGCTCCGGCGGGCGGTAGTGGTCCAGGTCGTCGGGCGACTTGATGGGCGGGTCCTTGACCATCGGCAGGTACTCCGCCAGCTCGTACTCCCAGGTGACGCCCCAGTGGTCCGTCCCCGCTTCGCCCTCCCACAGCATGTCTCCGACCCAGCCGGCCGTGCGCACGACCGGCTCGTAGGGGATGTGGTGCGGGTAGTTGAAGGTGATGGCGCGGATGTAGTTTTCGACGGGTGAGATGGTGGTCATGGTAAATCTACATCTCCAGCCGCAGCGTCACCATCGCGCGCGCGGCGACCGGCACGCGCAGCGGGTTCACGGGCAGCTCCTCGATAGGCTGTTCAGTCGGCGTGGTCAGCCAGGCGCGCTCGACGGGGAACGCGCTCTCGATTTCGACTGTAGTCGCGCGGCCGGCCATCTCCTGCAGGCGGAGGATGATGTGTGACGCTTCGCCGTCACCTTGCCCGCCGAGGGTCGCGGGCTTGAGCTCCGTCAGCATCACGTTCGGCTGATCGAGGCTGAGGAAGCTGCCGAGCGGCGACCAGCCGCCGCTGCTCCCCGGTACGCTGACCGCCGCGAGCGGACATGCCAGCTCCCAGCCCGCGCGGCTGGCTGCGACCGGGTGGAAGGCCGGCTGGGTGTGCAGCCGGAAGGTGTGGCGGTGGACCGGCGGCGCGCTCGGCTCGCCGTCAGCCAGCTTCATCCACGTGCCGCCCTTCAGCAGGC
>JAKPQT010000126.1 GCA_029555885.1 Chloroflexota bacterium
CCTTCAACAAGGGCCTGCGCCGCACGGGCCGCAGCCTCGGCGCGGTCCGTGACCTGGATGTGCTGCTCGAAAAGGCGGAGGCCTACCGTGCGGCACTGCTGCCGGACGAGCCGATGAGCGAAGCCGGGCGCAAGCTGCTGCGGCTCCACTTCGGACGGATGCTGGCCAATGAGGCAGGCACCCGCGCCGGGGAAGATATCGAAGCCCTTCACGACATGCGCGTCGCAACGCGACGCATGCGCGCAGCCTACGGCATCTTTGCCGAATACTTCGACAGTGCCGTGCTCGATCCCTTCAACAAGGGCCTGCGCCGCACGGGCCGCAGCCTCGGCGCGGTCCGTGACCTGGATGTGCTGCTCGAAAAGGCGGAGGCCTACCGTGCGGCGCTGCCGCCGGAGGCTGTCGAGGCCGGCGACCTCAGTCCGCTGCTGGACGACTGGCATGCGCGCCGCGCGGTGGCACGGCGCCAGATGCTCGAATACCTGGATGGGCAGAGCTATCGCACATTCGTCGTGAACTTCCGCGCGTTCCTCACAACGCCCGGCGCAGGCGCGCTGGCTTATGCCGCGGAGCAGCCCGTCCCCTACCAGGTGCGGCATGTCGTTCCCCGGCTGATTTTCACGCGCTACGAGGCGGTCCGCGCGTACGAACCGGTTATTACCGAGGCGCCGCTGCCCACCTACCATCTCCTGCGTATCGATTGCAAGCGGCTGCGCTACGCGCTGGAGTTCTTCCGCGACGTCCTGGGGCCGGAAGCCTCCGGTCTCATTAAGCAAGTAACTGCGCTGCAGGACCTGCTCGGCGCGCTCCAGGATGCGCATGTCGCGGAAACCCTGATTGCCGAGTTCCTGCAGGCGCAGCCCCGCCGCAAGAAGAAAACCCCGACCATCTCTCTCACCGGAGTCGAACAATACCTGGCCGCGCAGCGCGCGGCTCAGGAAGATTTGCTGGCCCTGTTTCCGCCGGCCTGGTCAGAGGTGACCGGGCCGGACTTCCGCCGCGCACTGGCGCTGGCGGTGTCAGTCCTGTGACGAGGTGACAGGAGGATCGTCATGTCGAAGAAGCATAAGAACCATCAGGACACGGAGGCCGCGACCGATGCACCAGCCGAGACGCCCGCGGCTAAAGGGACTGCGGCTCCCGCCGGCAAAAACGGCGGCCAGCCGCAGGCGGATGTTCAGCCGAAGCGCGAGCGCATGAAAACCAAGGAGTACGAAGAAGAGCTGGCCAAGCTGAACATCGAACTGGTCAAGCTGCAGGAGTGGATCCGGGCCAAGGGATTGAAGGTCGTCATCATCTTTGAGGGCCGCGATGCCGCGGGCAAGGGCGGCGCAATCAAGACCATCACGGCGCCGCTGAACCCCCGCGTGGCGCGCGTGGTAGCCCTGCCTGCACCGACCGAGCGTGAGAAGACACAGTGGTACTTCCAGCGTTATGTCACCCATTTACCTGCGGGTGGAGAGCTAGTGCTCTTCGACCGTAGCTGGTACAACCGCGCGGGCGTCGAGCGCGTGATGGGCTTCTGCACCGAAGACGAGTACCGCGAATTCCTGCGCTCCTGCCCCGAATTCGAGCGCATGCTGGTGCGCTCCGGCATCATCCTCATCAAGTTATGGTTCTCGGTCAGCGACGAGGAACAGGAGGCTCGCTTCCGGGCGCGCATGGAAGACCCGACCAAACGCTGGAAGCTCAGCCCGATGGACCTGGAATCGCGCACGCGCTGGGTGGAATACTCGAAGGCGAAGGATGCCATGTTCGCCTCCACCGACATCAAGCAGGCGCCGTGGTATGTCGTGCGGTCGGACGACAAGAAACGTGCGCGGCTCAATGTCATCCGCCACCTGCTGAGCCTGATCCCCTATGAAGACCTGACGCCGGAGCCGATCCAACTGCCGCCGCGGCAACCTGACGACGGCTACGTCCGCCCGCCCATCACGGACCAGACGTTCGTGCCCGAGGTGTACTGAGCCGGGCGTGCCCGCGCGGCCGTCAACGAATTGCTGCAACGAATGAACGAATAGGTCGCAGACCACGGGCGCTATTCGTTCATTCGTTATGCTAATTCGTTGATGGCCGCGCCCTCAATTCGTTGACGGCCTCTCACGCGGCGGGACGCATGCCCTTCAGCACCGGCGCGAGCTGCTTGCGCAGGTCCGTGAAGATTTCGTGGACCGAGCGGTTGGCGTCGACCGTAATGAAGCGATATTCCTTCCCGATCTGGCGATACTGCGCGAGTAGCCGCGTCTGGTAAGCATGCCAGTTCTCGAAGATGTCATCCCCGCGCAGCACATCCATCCCCGACTCCCAGTAGTCGAAGCCCTCGCCGGCCAGCACGCGCGGGATCAGGTGTTCGAGGTCGGCCTCCAGGTAGAGCACGGCATCCGGGATGATGGCAAAGCCGAACAGATCTTTCAGCCAATCATACGCAACCCCACGGACGAGTGCCCGCGCGATGATCGAGTAGATGTAGCGGTCCGTCAGACAGACGAACCCGGCCCGCAGCGCCGGGATGATCTCCTTCTCCAGCCGGTCCGCGAAGTCGGTCGCATAGAACAGGTTGAGGGTGATGTCGCCGAGCGTATGGCCCTGCTTCGCGCGCTGCAAGCCGGGCCCGACGAGCGACGACCGCGCCAGACCGGTCTGTGTCACCGCGTAACCGCCCGCCTCCAGCCATTCGTGCAGCAGCGCGACCTGGGTCGAGCGGCCGACGCCGTCCGTCCCCTCCAGCACGATCAGCCGGCCCGGCAGCTCCGTGCTGTCGAAGCCCGGGATGTTGCCCGAACCGTAGTAGCGGATGCGCGTCATACCTCGCTCCTCGGCGCGGCCGCACCGGAATTGAACTCTAGATAGCGGCCGTACAGCCCCTCCTTCGCCAGCACCTCGCGCCACGGCAGCAGGTTGGCCTTCGGCACCCCGCGCAGGTGGGGCATGATCAATGCGCGGACCTGCTGCTGCTGGTGCACCAGCGGCTGCGTCGCGTCGATCACGGTCAGCCCGAATTCGTCGACCATTCCCTGATACTGGCCCAGGATGCGCTTCTGGAACAGCCGGAAGCACTCGTAAGGATCCGGACTG
>JAKPQT010000132.1 GCA_029555885.1 Chloroflexota bacterium
CGCTTTCTTCGGTAACGCGTTCTACATCTTCCTGCTGCGCCAGTTCTTCCTCACCTTGCCGCCCGAGCTGGAGGACGCCGCGCACATCGACGGCGCAAACACTCTCCAGATCCTGCTCCACGTCATTCTGCCCATTTCCACGCCTGCGCTGGCGACGGTGGTTATCTTCACCTTCCAGGCCAGTTGGAACGACTTCCTGCAGCCGCTGATCTTCCTGCAGGACCAGTCCCGCTATACCCTCACCCTGGGCCTCAACTTCTTCCGCGGCAGCTTCCAGGTCCGGTGGAGCTACCTGATGGCGGTATCGCTGGTGGTGGTGCTGCCGGTAATCCTCGTCTTCTTCTTTGCCCAACGTCTGTTCATCGAAGGTATCGCGATGACTGGCATCAAGGGGTAATACAGACCTCTATCGCCCTCTTGACAAATCTAGTAACTTGTAGCATAATTACTCTCGTTCCCGCAGAGAGTACGCTAACACAGCGACGAACCCATTTCGAGGTGCCGATTGACCGTCCGCCATGCGATTCTCGGCCTGCTGGCCCAGCGACCGCGCCACGGTTATGAGTTGCGCGCGGCGTTCGAGGCGATAGCAGGCGAGGAAAACTGGGATGTCAAGCCGGCCCAGGTCTACACGACGCTGGCGCGGCTCGAAAAGGGCGGCCTGATCGTCGAGCAGGCAGTGGAGCAGGATGCCGGGCCGGAGAAGCGGGTCTATGCCATCACCAACGCTGGTCTGGCCGAACTGGAGGTCTGGTTCGCCTGCGGCACGCCGCCTGAGCACCAGCGCGATGCCTTCTTTCTGAAGCTGATGGTCGCGCTGGTCTCACAGGCGGCCGATCCGTATCGCGTGCTCAACACGCAGCGCACCGCGCTCTACCGCGCCCTGCACGCGCTGACCGAGCAGCGGGCGCGCATCGATCCGCGGCTGGAGCTGGCACGGGTGCTGCAGATTGAGAAGGCCGCCATGCACCTGGAGGCGGACCTGCGCTGGCTGGATATGGCCGAGGCCCGGCTCGATGAAATCCAGCGCCAGCCGCTGCCGGAGCCTGAAGCCCGGCCCCGCGGGCGTCCGCGCAAGACGCCGGATGATAGTCAGTAGCATCAGGAGGAATTCATGCCACTCGTTCAGACCGTGAACTTGACCAAGACCTACGGCCAGGGACCAACGGCGGTGGTCGCGCTCGACCATGTGAACATCTCCGTGGACGCGGGCGAGCTGGTCGCAGTGATGGGCCCCAGCGGCTGCGGTAAGTCGACACTGCTGCACCTGCTCGGCGGGCTCGACCGGCCCACGGAGGGCAGCGTCATGATCGACGGAAAATCGCTGTCGAGCCTGTCGGACAACGCGCTGGCCCAGATGCGCCGCCGGAAGATCGGGTTCATCTTCCAGTTCTTCAACCTCATCCCGATCCTCGATGCCGTCGATAACGCCGCGCTGCCCCTGCTGCTGGATGGCAAGAACCGCGGGCAGGCCAAGCAGAAGGCGACCGAGTGGCTGCAGCGGGTGGGCCTGGGCGAGCGCCTGCATAATCGGCCGGACGAGCTCTCCGCGGGCCAGCAGCAGCGCGTCGCCATCGCGCGGGCGCTGCTCACCGACCCGATGCTCGTGCTCGCGGACGAGCCGACCGGCAACCTGGATTCGCGCGCAGCGGACGAAATCGCAGGCCTGCTGCGCCAGGTGGCGAAGGAGTGGGGCCATGCGGTGCTCATGGTGACGCATGACCCGCGCATTGCTGCACATGCGGATCGCATCATCTTTCTGAAAGATGGCACGGTCGTGAACGAGACCGCACTCGGTGCCGAGCATGCCGGCGCGGGCGAGCCGGCGCGGGTTGCCGCTTAGCTGCGGGGGGAGATGCCATGATGGGTCTTCGTTTGCGTGTCCCATGTGTGCTGTTGGTGGCGCTTATACTGGCCGGATGCCGCACGCAAATTGTGCCGGAAAAGCCCACGCCCACGGCTGCGCCTGTGACCTCTGCTAGCCGCGCGCTGGCAGGCGGTCGCATCGTCGCGGGCGGGCGTATCGTCCCGCTCCGCGATGTGGCGCTCAGCTTCAGCAGCGGCGGCATCGTGAGCGACGTTCGCATCACCGAAGGCGAGCAGGTGGAAGCGGGGCAGGTGTTGGCTCAACTCGACATAACTCTGCTGGAGGCGCAGTTGGCGCAGGCCGAGGCCAATGTGGCGGCTGCACAGGCGCGGCTCGATGAGCAGGGGCGCGGCCCGACGGAGCAAGCGCGGGCGGCCGCAGAGCAGAACCTGGCAGCGGCGCAGGCGACCTACGATAAGCTGGCCGCAGGGCCGGCCTCAGCAGACCTGGCCGCAGCCCGTGCGGCGCTGGCAGCAGCGCAGGCCAATTACGCGCAGGTCCGTGCCGGACCGGACGCCGGCCTGCTGGCCCAGCTTAAGGCGCAGGCGGCCAACGCGAAGGCTGCACTCGACCAGGCGCAGGCCGCGTACGACCGGGTCAAGGACAGTCCTGACGTCGGGATGCTCCCGCAGAGCGTCACGTTGCAGCAGGCCACCAATAATTACAACGCGGCCCTGGCTGCGTATGACGCGGCAGCCAGTCATCCCACCGCGCAGGAGCTCGCGGCGGCCGCCGCGCAGGTGGACGCGGCACAGGCCGCACTGGATCGTCTCGTGCCGGACGCGGTGCAGATTCAGGCTGCTTTGGCTGCGGTCGAAAGCGCCAAGGCGCAACTGGCCGCGCTGGAGCCTTCGGCGGATGAGGCCGCTGTGTTGCGGGCCAACCTGGAGGCTGCGGTGGCGGGCCGCGCGGTGGTCGAGGCACAACTCAAGAATGCCCGCTTGGTAGCGCCCTTTGCGGGCACTGTGATGAAGCTCGATCTCGTCCCCGGCGCCTACGTTGCGCCCGGCGCGCTGGTCCTGTTGCTGGCGGACGCCTCCGCCTGGCAGGTGGAGACCACCGACCTCACGGAGCTGAACGTGGCCGAGGTCAGCCTGGACGCGCCGGTCACCGTAACCTTCGACGCGCTGCCCGACCTGGAGCTGACCGGCCGCGTCGCGTCGATCGAGCCCTATGGCGAGAGCCGCCAAGGGGACATCGTCTACTCCGTCCGTGTTGCGCTCGACCGCCAGGACCCGCGCCTGCGCTGGAACATGACGGCGAAAGTCAGTATCGCATCCCGATAGGGGTTTTGAGCTGTACGGGGCTCCCTGCGTGGAGCCCCAGTCTCGAAAGGAACGAACGATGGGCTTCCAATTGTCGCTGGCCGCCCGTTACCTTTGGGGCCGCAAGCTGCGGTCCTTTCTGACGACCCTGGCAATCGTCATCGGTGTCATGGTCATCTTCGGCATGGGCACCGTCCTGCCGACGATGATGGAGAGCTTCCAGCAGAACCTCCTGGCCCTCTCCGGCCAGGCGGATGTGACGGTCACGAGCAAGACGGGCGAGGCTTTCTCCGCACGTATGCTGGACAAGGTCGCCGCGGTGGATGGGCTGCGCGTAGTGGCCGGCTCCATCTCGCGGCCCGTGAACTTGCCGCCGAACTTCTATGGCCGCGATGCATCCGTCCCCAGCCTGACGCTGGTCGGGATCGACCCAGTGGCCGGCCCCTTGTTGCACGACTATACGACATCAGAGGGCCGCTTCCTCAAGGAGGGTGACGGCAACCGCGCGGTCATCCGCCGGAGTCTGGCCGACCAGTTGGGGTTGCAGCTCGGTGACACGCTGCGCATGCCGACGACGGAGGGAGTGGTCAGGCTCGAAATCGTGGGCCTGCGTCCCGGCGTGGCGTTGGCTGGCGGCGAAGAGGTGCTGATTCCGCTGGAGCAGGCGCAGAAGCTGCTCACCATGCAGGGCCAGCTCAACGTCATCGAGGCGAACCTCGCCACCACGGATGAGGCGCAGCGCCAGGTCATCATCGACCAGATCCAGGTGCAGTTGGGCAGCGGCTACAGCATCAATGCCCTGATGAGCGGCTCGGAGATCTTTGCGTCCATCGGGATGGCCCAGGCGGCGTTCAACGCGCTCGGCTTCCTGACGCTGTTCATGGGCGCGTTCATCATCTTCAACACCTTCCGAACCATCGTGGCAGAGCGCCGTCATGACATCGGCATGCTGCGCGCGATCGGCGCGAGCCGCAGCACCATCGTCGGCCTGATCATGAGCGAAGGTCTGGTGCAGGGGCTGGTCGGCACGGCCCTGGGCCTGGTGCTGGGGTATCTCCTCGGCGCTGTCATCATGCAGGGCGCGGGCACCATCGCCCAGCAGTTCCTCAGCATTCGTATGGGCCTGCCCGTGATCCAGCCTGCACTCGTGGTCACCTCGATTGTGCTCGGTGTGGGCGTGACCCTCGTAGCCGGCCTCATCCCTGCCTTGACGGCCAGCCGCGTCACGCCGCTGGAAGTCCTGCGGCCCATGGCGGGCGACAAGTCACAGCGCATCAGCCGGATCGCCACGATCGTGGGCGCTCTCATGATCGCGTTTGCACTGGTCGGGCTGCTGTCGCGCGTCTTTGCGTTGGTGGCGCTGGGCGGGCTGTTCATCCTGGTCGGCCTGATCCTGGTTGGTCCGGCCCTGGTCAGGCCGCTGGCTGGTGTGCTCAGCGGACTGGTTGCGCTGGCAATCGCGCGCGACGGGACGGGCGAGCTTGCGCAGGGCAACATCACGCGCCAGCCCACGCGTTCGGCCATCACTGCCAGTGCGACCATGATTGGCCTGGCGATTGTGGTCGGCGCTGGCGGCCTGATGTGGAGCCTCAACGGCAGCCTGATGAGCATGTTCCGCAAGACGATGGGCAGCGACTACATGCTTATCCCCCCTTCGGTGAGCATCTGGGAGGGCAACGTTGGCGCGACCACGATCCTGGCCGACAAGATTCGTTCGGTGCCCGGTGTCGGGACGGTCAGCACACTGCGCTACGCCCGGTCCGAATTCCCGACGAGCGGGGCACGAGGCACCGGCACGGTGGAGTT
>JAKPQT010000687.1 GCA_029555885.1 Chloroflexota bacterium
CCCATCTGGCACGATTTCATGGAGGGCGTGCTGGCCGATTCCGAGCTGCTGGCTATCATTGGTGCGGCCCCGCTGGAGGATGCCGCAGGGTGGGAGTTTACGCCGCCCGAGGGCGTCGAACGCCGCGCCGAGTGTCCGCCCGGCCTGCAGTGTCGCAGCGGCGGGGAGTACTTCTCGCAGAAGTGGCTGGAGGCCGCCGGCGACGCCGGGCCGCTGGCCGACAGCGTGGCGAAGGTCCCCGCGGCTCCTGTGTATGCGGCGCTGCCTGAGGGCGGCCGCTGGACAGCCTACTGCCGGACTGAACCGGCGGCCGTCCGCACGCTGCTCAAGCTGCCGGGCAAGCTAGGTCTGCCGCAGGCAGACACGCTGCCGCAGGCAGACGCGCTCACCGCTGACGAGCGCAAGGAACAGCTTCGGGTGATCGGATGGAGCCTGCGTCGGCCCGTCGCAGTGGACCTGGGGCCGTGCGACCGGCTGCCGGAGGTTGTGCCCGCGGCCCTGGCGCTGAACCCGCAGGAGGCCGATGCCTTGCTGCAAATCCTGATCGACCTGAACGCGGCGATGGACGTGAACGCGGGGCCGGTGCCCGGCGAGGAAGTTGCGGAACTCCAGGCCGTGCAGGCCGTCGCGCCCGGCGACCTGCGCTATGTGCTGGCCGGCCCGGTCGAGCATCACAGCTCTTGTCCCGGCAACTACATCGTCGGTCGCGTCCTGAACCGTGAAGGCGGGCCGGTGGCTGGTGTGCGCATCGTCCTGCAGGACGAGTGGGACAACCGTGCAGAGACCGTCAGCAAGGAGGGTCAGGCTGACTATGGCATGTACGACTTCCCGATCCATAGCTTTGCCAACCGCTACACGCTCGTGGTGACGGATGGTGCGGGCGTCCCGATCAGCGCGCCGGTCGTCATTGACCACCTGCGCGAGAACGATGCCCCGTGCCACACGGTCAACTGGATCGGGGGGTAAGATCACTTACCAGAAAACGGGTTTCTGTGCGAAACGAAGTTTCGCACAGAAACCCGTTTTCTCAGTGTCCACTCGTGGCATGTTCGTGCCCACATTCACCGCTGTCTTTGACTTTTCGCGCCTTCGGCGGTAAACTGGGTTTGTTTGCCTCACAGAACCCATTCGCAGGAGACTTCAATGATCGTTACGACCGCAGAGCTGTTCAAGGTGGCGTACGGCAAGTTCGCCATCGGCGCGTACAACATCAACAACATGGAGCAGGCGCTCGGCCTGTTCCAGGGCCACATCGCCGCCCAGGCGCCTTTCATCGTCCAGATTTCGAAGGGTGCGCGCAAGTATGCCGGCATTCCCATGATCGAGGCCATCATCCGCGCGGCGGAGAAGATGTATCCGGAGGCGATCTTCGCCGTTCACCTCGACCACGGCGATGAGCAATCGTGCTACGATTGCATCAACTCCGGCTTCTACTCGTCCGTGATGATCGACGCCTCGCATGAGCCGTTCGAGAAGAACGTCGAGATCACCCGCCGGGTGGTCGAGGCCGCGCACGCCAAGGGCCTTTCGGTGGAAGCCGAGATTGGCCAGTTGGGCGGCGTCGAAGAGGATGTCAAGGTCGACGAGAAGAATGCACACCTGACCGACCCGAAGGAGGCCAAGGCCTTCGTCGAGCAGTCTGGCTGCGACAGCCTGGCCGTTGCGGTCGGGACGAGCCACGGCGCCTATAAATTCAAGGGCCAGCAGTCGCTCCACTTCGAGGTCATCGAGGCCATCCAGAAGTTGCTGCCCGGCTTCCCGCTTGTCATGCACGGCTCGTCGTCGGTGCCCCAGGAAGAGGTGCTGCGCATCAATGCGGCGGGCGGCCAGCTCGACCCGTCGGCGCGCGGCGTGGATGAGAACGAGCTGCTGCGGGCAGCCACCCTCGGTGTCACGAAGATCAATATCGACACCGACGGCCGTCTGGTCTGGACGCGTGTGCACCGCGAGTTCTTCCGCGACACGCCGAAGGAATTCGACTTCCGGCCCGTGGGCAAGACATTCGTGTCCGAATACGCCAAGTTCATCGCGGCCCGCTCTGAGAAGCTGGGCTCCGCGGGCAAGCTGGCCGAGGTGCGCGCCGCCGTCGCGTAGACTGCAACACGGCTCAGGGAATCAGAAACCCGTTTTCTAAGGTCCAGGGCGTTTCGGAACGAAACGTCCTGGACACGAAAACGGGTTTCTTTGTGTCCTTCGCGCTTCAGCTCACCCCGCGGGCGCAGGCGGCTCCGGCGGCGCAGGCGGCTCCTCCGCCCCTTCCACCTTCTCTACGATGATCGTCAGGTCCGCGGCCAGCGCAGCGATCGCGCCGATGGCGGCCCACACGGGCAGCAGCAGCATGCCGACGACGCCGATGGTCAGCGGGATTTCGATCAGCGTCTTGCCCTCGTCGTTCTTGATCGTGAGCCGGCGGATGTTGCCCTCATGGAGCAGCTGGCGGATTGCGCCGACCAGCGCCTCGCCGGTGACCTTGACTTCCTCGCGTTGTACGTTTTCGTCGCTCATGGTGTTCCCCTTTCACATCTCAGTCTGGGACATTCACCATCAATACGCAGCAGCACAGCGGAAGTCGCGAACGCGGAAATCTCTCTTTTGAGGGTTGGGGCCGCTTTGCGGCCCCAACCCTCAAAGCTACGAAATACCCCTCTCCCACACCGCAGTGTGGGAGAGGGGTGGAAGGCCGAAGGCTGGACGGGGTGAGGGCAGGACAGCCCTAGTCGCCGAACGTGATGCCCAGGTCGCGCGCGGTCATCATGGTATCCGAGTCGAGCGGCACGCACTTCATGCGCCCAGCGACCTCCGTCAGCGGCACATACTGCACATAGGGCGGGTCGATGGCGACCATGATGCCGTCCTGTCCTTCGCTCAATGCGCGCACGGCTGCCGCGCCGAATCGCAACGAGATCAGGCGGTCGGATGAGGTGGGGCTGCCGCCGCGCAGCAGGTGGCCCAGCACGACCGTGCGCGCCTCCTTGCCCGTCAGCACCTCCAGCGCCTCCGCCACCTTCTGTCCGACGCCGCCCAGCCGCTCCGCCCGGCCCAGCTCCTTTTCGATGACCGAGACCTCGCCGCCGACCGGCTTCGCGCCCTCCGCCACGACGACCATGGTGAAGTTGCGCCCGGCCTCGTCGCGCTCGCGCACCTTCTCGGCCACGCGGTTGATGTCATAGGGAATTTCGGGAATCAGGATGGCGTCTGCCGAGCCGGCGATGCCTGCGTGCAGCGCAATCCACCCCGCGTAACGGCCCATGACCTCCACGACCATGATGCGGCCGTGCGATTCTGCCGTGGAGTGCAGCCGGTCCATCGCCTCCATCGCAAACGCGACGGCTGTGTCAAACCCGAAGGTGACGGCCGTCTTGTCTAGGTCGTTGTCGATGGTCTTGGGGACGCCGATGACGCGAATGCCTTTGGCGGAGAGCGCAGCGGCAATCGCCATCGAACCGTCGCCGCCGATGAAGATGAGCGCATCCAGTTCGTGCAACCGGAACTTGCGGATCAGCTCATCCGACCGGTCAACGAGTTCGATCTGCCCGTCGGGGCCTTCGATTGGGAAACGGAGCGGATTGCCCTTGTTCGTGGTGCCCAGGATGGTGCCGCCGAGATGGGTGATGCCCCGCACGCTGTTGCGGGTGAGGCGCACCAGTCCGCCGTCTGCATACTTTTCCGGCAGCAGCAGCCCGGTCAAGCCGTCGCGAATGCCGTAGATTTCCCAGCCCCGGTTCAGCGCGGCGAGTGTTACTGCGCGGATGACTGCGTTCAGGCCGGGTGCGTCGCCGCCGCCCGTGCTGATCGCAATCCGGTGAATTCTGCCTGCTGCTGTTGTCATGTTGCGTTCTCTCCCTCCGGCGTCAGGCTCAGACCACCGGTGCATGGTAGCACAAAGCCTGGAGGCTGCCAACCCTTGTGATCCCCACTCACCCCGGATACACGACGTTATCCTTCAGCACGACGTCATCCTCCGCCAGCCCGTCCAGCAGGTCCAGCCAGCGGCTGTCCACCGAAAGGTTGTTCGTGATGCGGTTGCCTTTCGGAAAGGCGGGTTGATCGTCAAGCAGGCGCACCAGCTCGGGGTAGCGGCGGCTGTAGGGCGGGCGATCATGACCCACCGCAGCCAGCCGCTTCAGCAGGGTCTGATCTTTGCCGTTGAACCAGAAGCTGGCCCAGCCGATGCCCCGGCCGTCGAGATGAATGGCTGGCTGGCACTCGACGAAGGCGTTCCCCGTCACGAGGTTGTCCCGGCCGCCGCCGATCATCATCCCCCGGCCCGCACGCACGAAGATGTTGCGCTCGATGGTCGTGCCGCTCGCGCAGTCGTCCAGGTAGACGGCCTGTACGAGGTCGCCCTCGCCCAGGTCGTGGAAGTAGTTCTCGCGGATGACGTTGCCGCGCTCAGTGAAGTCGCGGCCCATGTAGAACGCGCCCGCGTCGTTCGTGTCGAGGCAGACATGGTCGATCTCGTTGCGCTCGATGACGTGGTCGTTGCCGTGGAGCCAGACGCCGAAGTGGGGCAGGTCGTGGATGTGGTTCTCAGCGACGCGGTTGCCCACGCCGTCCACGGCAATGCCGGGCCGGTAGGTGCGCGCCAGCCGGTTCGAGTCGTAGATTTCGTTGCCCGTCGCGAAGTTGCCCGCCGGGGTCAGCGTCTTCCGGTCGCCGCCGCCGAGCTGGATGCCGCCCTCGCCGCAGTGGAAGATGCGGCAGTTCGTCACACCCTGGTCGATGCCCGCGTTGCGGTTCCAGGTCGAGTCGTCATAGATGCGGCTCTGGTAGTTCTCCGCGCCCTCGCCGATGCAGATCGCCACATTGCCGATGTTGCGCAGCGTGCAGCCGTCGATCCGGTTATGCCCGCCGCCGGTGATGACGACCCCGTGCCCGCGCGTACACTCGAAGGTCAGCCCTCGGAAGGTGACGTGCTCGACGTCGGTCAGCGTGACGAGCGGCGTCTCCAGCAGCGAGACCGTCGCCTGCCCGCCGGCGGACGTCGCGGGCGGCCAGAAGTAGAGGATGCCCGTCTTGCGGTCGAGGAACCATTCGCCGGGAGCATCCAGTTCTTCGAGGACGTTGAGCACGCGGAACCGGGCGCCGCTGCGGATGCCCCAGTCACCGCCGCTGTGCAGACTGATGGTCTTGCGCGCCAAGTCAACCCGCTTGACCCGGTCGTAGGTGTCCGCCCAGTCGTACTGCCAGTAGGCATACAGCCACAGGTCGTCCGCGTCAGCCCAGTAGGGTCTGAGCGCGGTGAAGGTGAACTCGTGGCTCTGTTTGTCCGTCGAACCCTGGATGACCTTCGCCCAGCCCTCGTTCGGCCAGCGCGCGAGCGGCATGGGCAGGTCATCGTAGAACAACTCCAGCCCGACTGGCTCGGTCAGGCGGTTGAACCCGCGCGGGCGGATGCTGCCATAATCGGTAATGCCCTGCGCCGCCAGTTCGCACTGGAGCACCTGGTCGCGCGCTGCCTCATCCAGGCGGGCCAGAACGGCCGGGTCCTCGACCGGAGCGAAATCACTGATGGCCTGCCCGCCGCTGATACGCACGGGTCCGGCGTCGAACGCCTCGTAGCTGATGGGCGTGGCCGCGCTCCCGCTGTCCTCGGCGGTGAGCGCAAACGTGGCGCGGCGCTCGTATGTGCCCCCTGCCAGCCGCACGCGCACGCCGCCGGCTGGCAGCGACCCCCGGCGTTTCAACCGGCGGACGGCATCTCGTGCGGCCTCCAGCGTGGCAAACGGGCCATCGGTCCCCGTTGCGTCCGGTTCGGGTCGCATACCCGACCAGGTATCCTTGCCCTGCGGCGAGACGTAGAATTCCATAGTTTTCTCCTTGAACTGGTAGCCCTCGCCGCGCGGCGCGCTGAAAAGTCCGGCCAAGTGAAACGTGGCGGCCAGGAATTCGCGGCGGGTGAGGGGGTGTGTCATGTCGTTGAATGTTATGCCAGTACGAGCTCTTGCAGAGTGCGCGTGATATCTCCTTCATCTGCTCTGCGGTACACCGCCGATGAATGCGCTACATTCAGCGCGTCCAGTCTCTCAGCGTCGACTGCCAGCCCCTCTCCGTCGCGCGGGTTCAGAATAACGGCAGGGCACGCGAGCGCAGCCACCAGTTCCGGCAGGTCGCAGTACAGCAGCACGTTCGGCAGGAAGGCATCGGCAGGCCAGCGGTAATTCGTCGTCCGGATCAGGCTGCGGAAGCTCACCAGCGCGTCCCAGGTGATCAGCCCGGCGGTGTCGCCGTCTGCGGCTGCGACGAGCAGCGCCACGACGCCGCCCAGCCCGCAGCCGGTGACCACGATGCGGGCGGGGTCGATCTCTGGTCGCGACCTCAGATAGGCCAGCGCGGCCAGCCCGTCGCGGGCGCGCATCGCCAGCACCGGGTCGCCCAGCGCGGCCGTGGCGTAGGCCAGGTAACGGTCCACGCCGCCCCAGCCGGCCATCTCGTAAGGGTAGACTGCGGGCGTGCTGTCGCCCCACCCGCGCAGGTCCACCGTCAGGACTGCGGCGTGCGGCCCCTCCCGCTCGAGGAAGCCTACGGCCCGCGCGAGCAGCCCGTTGCGGTAAAGGAGGCGGTTGCGCCCCGCGTCGTCGAAGTGCAGGATGGCTGCGGCTCGCGTGTCGCTTTCCCGTGGCAGGAGCAGCGTAGCGGGCAGCTCGATCCCGGGCTCAGAGGCCAGCAGGAGTTGCTGCCAGTCGTGCGTCCAGATCTGGAATCCGGAAACTGGAAGCTGGAAGCTGGAAGCTGGATCGCTGTCAGCGGGATCCCATTGAATGAGGCTGCGTGCCACGTTGTGGATATCTGCGGAGGTCTGTGAGCCGGCGCGCGCGGCGGCCAGCTCGTCGGCGCGGGCCAGCGCGAGCGTGCGCATGTTCACGTCCTGCCGCGGCGCGCAGCGTAGCATCTCGACCGGGTCCAGGGTGAGCCCAAGGCTCGCTGGCTCCGGCAGCGCGCGCTCCGGTAAGTTGCGCAACCACTTGTCCATGAAGCGGGTGAACTCGCGCGCTTGTGCCAGCGTGTAGCCGTGGCCCGCGTCGTCCACGAAGAACTCGAAGTGGTCGCCTGCGCCCGTAGCCGCATAGAAGGCGGCGGCCTCTTCGGCCAGCCGGCGCGTGTCCTCGATGTGGAACACCTCGTCGTATGCGCCTGCCATCAGCAGTACGGGCGTGGGGCAGGCCGCCGCGATGAGGTCCAACTCGTCCACGCCCTCTGCATACCGCCGCCACATGTGCGTCTCCGGGCAGCCCGCATAGCACTGGGTGATGTCGAGGTCGGCCAGGGGGGTCAGGCAGCAGGATGGCCCAGCGACCGTGATGCGCTCGTCCAGCAGGGTCGCCAGCGTGGTGGTCGTGCCGCCGCCGGAGACCCCGGTCATGGCAACTCCGCGTCGCGCGTCCACGTCGGGACGGGAGATGACATAATCTACGCAGCGGAGCGCGTCGCCGACGAAGTAGCGGCTTGACGTCTGCCCGACGAGGTAACAGCGCACGCCGTCCGTGAAGTGATCGTTGCCCGTCTGCTTCTCGCCCGCCTGGCCCGGCGGGTCGAAGGTCAGCGCCAGATAACCGGCACGCGTGAAGTACTGCGCCGGCAGTTGGTACGAGTCGAACTGCTTGCCTGAATGGCCGACCGGAATAATGACCGCGGGGAAGGGCGGCGCATAGTCGAGCGGCACGTAGACCGTCGCGTTGACCTCCCAGCCGGGAAACGACTCGAACAGTACGTTCTCCAGCCGGTAGCCGGCACGGTCGAACCGGCTGACCTCGCGTGCAATGATCGGCGCCACGCCTGCGCCGAAGGGCAGCTCACCGTAGAATCCCGCGACGGCCTGCCGGATGGCTGCACGATAGGTGGTGATGTCGCCGGAAAGCAGGCTGGCGCGGCGGCGTTCTGCGGCAGCGGCCATGTGGCCCAGGCTGCGCCGGATGATGTACGCGCGCAGCATGTCGCGCAGGTCGAGCGTCGGCGCGACCGGTTTTTGGTGTGGCGTCATATGGCTGCTCCCCGCGAAGATATCAGGGCTGCGTCATCCGGCACCCACGTGACCGGGTAGACGCCCCACTTGCGGAACGCCCGGCACATGGCCGCGATTTTCTCCGGCGTGTGCGCGACGTCCTGCGGGGTCGGGTACACCTTCGAGACCAGGCCGCCGTTGTGCCGCCCCAAGTGGTAAACCATCCGGCGCACATAGTCTTCGATGTCTGCCTCGCTGCCCGTGACCATCGTGTGCTGGATGTCCACCGGGCACCAGAATGCGAGGCTGCCGCCGACCGCCCGGTCGAGCGCGGCCAGGCCCATGTTCTCCTGCTGGTCCATCTGGATGACGTTTAACCCGCAGTCTACCATGCGGGGGAGGAAGGGCAGGATGTAGCCGCACGAGTGCATCCATACGTCCAGCCCGCGGGCGTGCGCGTGCTCCCACAGCAGCCGGTAGCGCGGGGCGAAGTAGCGGTCCCACAGCTTGGGGCTAATGAAGGTGCGGTCCTGCATCCCCCAGTCGTCGTACCACATCACGCCGTGGACCCCGCTGTCTGCATATAGGTCGATGCACATGAGTTGCGACTCGGCCAGCCGGTCCAGCAAGCGGTTGACCTCCGCCGGGTGCTCGTACAGGTCTGCAAGGAGCGGGGTCAGCCCGCGCAGGCCGTGGGCCGCCTCGTAGAGCGACGGGTACTGCAGCACGCCCAGGAAGTACATTTCGGGTGCAGCCGCGACCTGCCGGTGGATGTCCGCCAGAGGCTCCAGCGGCGGCGGGGTGGTCAGCAGGCGCAGCACCTCATCGAGCCGTGACAGGTCGGCCAGCGCCGGCTCTGCGACTTCGCCGTTGCCCGACGGCCCGAAGCGCTCCCAGCGCGTGCCCCACTCGTCGAACCGCCGCCAGCGCCGCGTAGGCTGATCGCTATCGCCCGAGGGCGCGTCCTCAGCCACCTCATACCAGTCGGTCGACAGGCCGGTGCGGGGGCGCGGGGGCCAGAGCCAGATGATATCGTTTGGCAGGCCGTCGGTGAGAAAATGGGGGATGTGGTCCGGTCCCTGAAAATGGATGGCGCGGCGCACGCGCTCAAGGCTATGCATGGCTTTCACCTTCTACGCTTCAAGCAGGCGTGCAGCGAAGATACGCGCAACCGGGTTGCCCGCCGTGCGGCCCACCAGTGCGACCTGGCAAATGGTCACGCGGCCCGCGCCGCAGGTCCGCTGGGCCGCGGCCCAGGCCGGGCCCCACTTGCCCGACCAATCGCCGTTGCCGCTGAGCAGGATGGGCGACCACCCGTCACCGGGCGACACGCTGAATGTCGAGCCGAGCAGCGGGGTGACGTAGCCCGCATCGGTATCGTACCAGAAGCGGAAGTCGTGCGGCCCCAAGTCCGCAACAAGCGGGTGTCCGGTCGCGCGTGAGGCGAAGTGGCGCGGGTTCATGCCCGCGACTTTCACCTCCACCCGGTCGCCGCAGATGGTGTGCTCGCCCGGCGGCAAGTTCAGGAAGACAGCGTGCGCGCCCGCCCGCACGGCCTGTTCGACTGCTTCCGCCTGTTGCGCATAGTCATTAGGGTCGCTGATGATAATGACCTGGCTGCTTGATGCGTCCGCTGTTTCGCCCGGCAGTCCCAGCTCATGGGCCAGCCGGGCAGCGGCGCTGTCATGCCTCCCGACTACACGCACGGGCCGAGCCTCGATGGCGACTGGCGGGAACAGGGTGATGTCCAGGCGGGTGTCGTGCAGCACCGTGCCATCGGCACTCACCAGGCCCAGCCGGACGACTGCATCCGCGCGGCTGTCCACCGGCGGAGCCGTGATCTCGATCATGCCCTGGCACGCGCTGCTGCAAATGGGAATGCTGGCCGCCGTGCGCTGGCTGAAGACCACCTCGCCGCCCACCTCGAGCTGGTAGTGGAGCTTCGCGCCGTCCGGCGCCTGGTCGAGGTCGTTGCACACCCATGCCTCGAACGTCATGCGCTCGCCGGCCCAGAAGCCGGTGCGGTCGCTGCGCAGGTTGACCATCAGCGGGGTGAGCGCATCGCGGTAGACGAAGTACGCAGGCTTCGGACCGCGCTCCACGTCCATGATGGTCTTCATCCAGCCGGATGGGAACGCGTCGATGAACAGGTGGATGGCGATGGACACCATACGGCTGTCGCGGCGGAATGCGTCGGTCATCAGCCGCGTGGCCCAGGCCTGGTGCGCCTGGCTGGCCGCGACCCAGTCCGCGACGCTGTGCTGCGTGTCGAACCACATATAGTGGAATCGGCCCGTCTGCGCACCGACGATGCGGTCGGGCATCCACGTACGCTCTTCCTCTGCATCGGCCGGCAGCCATGCGAGCGGGTAGTGGCCGCGCATCACGCTGACGGGGTCCAGCCCCTCCGCGCCGAACTCGCCGCAGCCGTAGCGCCAGCCCGGCTTGACCTTCTGCCAGTACCCGCGGTGCAGGCGGCCCAGGTCCACGCCGTGCCCGTTGTACCACCCGCAGTAGCAGTGGTTATCCGGCAGGCTCGGGCCGGGCGGGTCGTAGTCGCCGTCCACCGGCTTGATGACGCGGTCGGGGTTCTCCTGGTGGACGGCATGGCTCGCGGCCTCGAAGAAACGTTCCAGCTCTGCCCGCGACAGGTGCCGGTGCAGCTTCCCGCGGCCCATCGGGAACGGCTCGTTGATGTACGTGACCATGATGTTGCACGCATGGCTGCGCACCAGCCGCTCCATCTCCCCGGCCTGGCGCACCGCCTCGCTGAACTGGTTGCGTCGGAGCATCCCGAACAGCGGCAGGTCCGTCTGCGTCAGCAGCCCGAGCCGGTCGCAGTAGTCGTAGACCTCCGCCTGCACGGGCCGCTGCGTGAGCCGCCAGAAGTTCATGTGGCAGATTTTCGCCAGCAGGATGTCGTCGATGAGCTGGTCCCAGTCCCCGCGCATGACGTCCTGCTGCTCGAAGCCCATCGTGTTTGCACCGCGCAGGCGGATCTCGCGGCCATTGAGATAGAGTCGGCCCGCATCGCCCGCGTCCTCGGCCATCGTGAACGACCGCATCCCGAACTGCCGCGCCTGGACGTCGAGCGTCTGCCCGTGCTCGTCCAGCAGGCGCACCTGAAGCTGATAGAGCCACGGCGTCTCGAGGTCCCAGATGCGCGTGTCCGGTATCTCGAAGGGCAAGCGGTAGTAGTTGACCGTCGGCCCCGCCGGCCCGCCCAGTTCGTACGCGACACCGGTGAAGACGGTCTGCTCGAAGTTCTGCCCGTACAGCGACAGTTCGATGCCGACCGGCTGGCGCAGCAGTCCGCAGTTATAGACCTCGATCCAGGCTTCGGCGCGCTGCTCGGCGAGGAGGGGCCGCACGAAGATGTCGTGGATGTGCAGCGCGGCCCGCGCCTCTACGGTCACGGCCTGGTAGATGCCCATGCCGGGCGGGCAATGATGCCAGCCGACCGCGGGATCATCGTAGCCGGGTCCGGTGGCCGCGTAGATTTTGTCGCCCTCGTACAGGTCGCCGTCCTCGCCCCAGGAGTCGTTGCCCATGCAGATGGCGTCATTTTCCACCTGCACGCGCAGCTCGTTCTGTCCCTCTCGTACGGCGCGCGTGGCATCAAACTCGAATGCGGCGAAGAACCCCTCGTGTGAGCCGAGATACGTGCCGTTGACGAAGACGTGCGCCCGGTAGTCCACGCCCTTGAAGCAGACGAAGATGCGGCCGCGGGCCAGCATCGCGTCCGTGACCTCGAAGTCCGTGCGGTAGACGCTCGTCGCGCGGCCCAGCGGCGCGCCGTAGTGCGGAATCTGCACGCGCTCCCACGGCGATGGCAGGTCTGCCGCGCTGCCATCCGCGGGCGGGGGCGCGCTCTCGATGCGCCAGTCGAACTCGGCCAGCGGGACCGCGATGCGCGTGGCCTCCGGCGCAGGGGCCAGGTCGCTCAGGTAGGGCGCATAGTACGCACGCTGCGCGGCCAGCTCCGCGGCCAGCTGCTCCGCCCTGTTGAACGGGGGCCGCGGGGTGAACGTGGCGGCCGGGTCATGCTCCGCGGGCAGCACGCGGCCGGGCAGGTCGGGCGGCAGGGTCTCCACCAGCGCGACGCGGCGGTGACTGACGGGCTGCGGCTGGCTCGTGGTGTCGCTGGCGGCGATGTCGGCAAAGATGTCGCGGCGCGGGGCCGCCTGCGGTTGCGTGGTCATGCGTCCTCCTCGCCGTCCGCGTGGCCGGTCGTGTGCAGCCGGTCACGCAGGCGGCGCGCGGCATCGTAGTCTTCGGCCCACATGATGCGCGAGAAGCCCGTGCGGATGCGCTCGCGGCAGGGGCGGTCCAGGGATTTGGTCCACTGCACGATGGGTATGCGTGCGGCCTCGCAGGTTTCGAACATGCTGTGCAGGTCGTAAAACTCGCCCTGGTAGGGATTGATGCCGCGCAGACCTGGGATGCTCAGCACGTCGCGCCACCACGCGGCCCGGCCGCAGAAGTGCATCCAGCCGCCGTAGGGCGCGAACACACCCACGTCCACCGAGCGAACCAACTGCCGGTAGTGGCGCGGGCTGATGTTGATGCAGGAGTCCTCACGCACGCACACGCCACCCAGGTGATTCCAGGTGCCGTCGTGCTCGTCGGGCGGGCAGCCATCGATGCGTCTATGCTCCCGCACGACCGCGAGAATCACATCCGCCACCATCTGCATCAGCCGCACGACCTGCTCCGGCGCCTCGTAGAACGCCGCGAAGATGCTCGATCCCCAGATGATGCTGGCGTTGTCGAACGGCCCCTGGATGTCGAGCATCTGTGAGCCGACCGCGCGGGACAGTTTGGGGTAGGGGCGGAGGGCTTCGCGATAGTATGCCACGGTATCGAATGCCCGGCTGAGCAGGGGCAGGCCGCGATACGCGCCGTCCGCAATGGCCGGCGGCCCTTCCGCCAGGATTTCCGCCAGCCTGTCGGGCGTGACTGCCAATCCGATGGGCAGCGAGTCCTCGAATGTGACGGTCGGGCAGCCGAAGACCGAGGCGATGATGCCCGTGCCGTAGTTCGCGCGGATACCGTAGAGCCGGTCATCCTGGAGCTTCGCGCCCAGGTAGACGTCGTGCAGCTGGCCGAGCAGCATCTTGGCCGGGTCATCGTAGATTTCCTGGAACGTGAAGTGGGGCCACTCCTCCTCTGGGACGCTATAGAGGATGGCCGTCGGCACGTGGTCGACTGGTTCGAACGCAAAGGCGCGGCGGTGTAGCTCCCGCGTGCGCTCGACGTGGTCGAGGTCGATCAACGCTTCGAGACGTTCCAGGTAAGGGGTGATATCGGGTGAGGCCAAGGTTCCTCCGTATTTATACGTGCTGCCCCATGCGCAGCACCTCGAAGATGCGGCTGCGCGTCATCTGCAGGAGCAGCAGCGCTTCGGCCAGCAGCAGCGCGATGGCTACGGCCAGCGCCATCGTATCGGTGCGCGCCCAGTCGATGACCGGCGTGAACGGCGGCACAGGCGTCCCGGTCTGCGGCACGCTGGTCGCGCCGAGCCGGTAGAACGGCACATACAGCATCGCGCCCGCGATGCCGCACACGATGCCCATCGCCAGCCCGTACACGACCGAGGTGATCTCTTCCAGGACGACCATGTTGAGAATTCTGCTGCGCGGCACGCCGAGCGCGCCGAGCACCGCATGCACCATCGTCCGCTCGCGCAGCATGAAGGTGCTATGGACGAGCAGGTCGGCCACGGACAGCACCGCGCCCGCGAGGAAGCAGATGGATAGCAGGCCGAAGATGCCGGTGCGTTCGAGGTTCTGGCTCTCGTCGGCTAACACGCGCGTCAGGTCCTGCTCAGCGTGGATCTTGATGCCCATGCGCCGTACGTCGTCCAGCACTTCGGCGGTGTCTGTGCCGGGCGCAACCCGCAGCCATACCTGATATGGCAGGACATCCCACGCGTTCAGGTCCAGATAGTCCAGGTTGCCGACGACGACGGGCGACTCCGAAGGGTACATCGTCGGGAAGTGCTCGAAGAAGCCGGCCACGCGCAGGTCGAGCCGCAGGCGCATGTCCCGGACCGGGGTGGTGTTGAGCGAGAGCGGGTCGCCGATGCCCAGACCCAGTTCCGCGGCAAGGGACTCCGGCAGCAGCACGCCCTCGTTGGCCGTGCCGAGCCGGTTCATCAGTGTGCCGATCGACTCCGTAGCATAATCGCGGCGGAAGTAGGCCACCTGCGGGAAGTCGATGCGTTCGATCGCGAGGTAGCGCACCGGCAGCATCCCGGGCCGGCCGTTGATGCTGGCCTCGAACTCCGCAACGCGCGTCGCGGCGGTCACGCCCGTGATCTCGCGGTAGCTGTCGTTGGGCAGCAGCGGGACCTCTTCGTCCGTCTCGTCCGTCACGCCGAAGCCGGACAGCCCCGTGTCGGCTCCGCCGACGCGGAAGGTCAGGTCTGCGCCGTGCCGATGCTGCAGCGCCTCGACCAGCCAGAGGTCCGCGCTCTTCGCGACGGATGCGTAGAACGCGCCGAGCGCGAGGCAGAGGATGAGGCGGTAGGTCGGCGCACGGTACTGGCTGCCCGCGCGCGCGAGGTTGGTGGTGGCAAGATAGCCTGCGACCCCCGGCCACAGCCGGCCCAGCCGGTCGATCGGGTGCACGAGCAGCAGGAACAGCTCGGTTGCGACGAGCGGCGCCACGAAGATGAACAGCGTCGGGGCCAGCAGCAGCAGCGGATCGTTTCGCGGGTCGGTAATCGACAGGCTGGCGAGCGTGAGGTCCCCACGCAGGCTCAACTGCTGGTAGGCATAGTACGCGACGAACGCCAGCCCGCCGGTCAGGGCCAGACGCGCGCCGGTCATCAGAAGCGAGGGCCGTGCGCGCTTCTGCGCGTGGGTAATGATGCTGTGGCGGCTGACGCGGAAGGTCGCGAACAGGCGGATGACGATGCTTACGCCAATCATCGCAACGAGGGGCCGCCAGTCGAGCTGGTAGAGGCTGACATCGAGCGGCTCCGCCGCGCCGAAGGAGAGGAACCCGCGCGAGAAGCCCAGTAAATACGCGAGGAGCAGCGCCAGACCCAGCCCTGCGGGCAGCGCCAGCAGCGCGATGAGCAGCGATTCGAGCGCAGCGATGCCGAGCACCTGAACGCGTGTTGCGCCCCGGCTGACCATGATCGCCATCTCCGACTGCTGGAAGTTGGTCTGCGTGGCAGAGAGGGATGACAGGAAGGAGACCATGATGAGCAGGACGGGCAGGCTGAAGCTATACATCGTCAGGGTCAGGCTGGTCTTGCGCCGCTGCGCACGGGTCAGGTCCTCGCGCGGGTCGAGGTCCATCACCCCGCCGGGCAGCCGCCGCCCGATCTCATACTCCACCTCGCCCAGGCCATCCACGTAGCGATCCACCCGGTCCAGGTTCATCTGCCCGTCGTTGAAGACGAAGTACCAGAATTCCTGCGTGCTCTGGCCGGTGACCTTCGGCGCGACGAGCGCGTTGTACTGGTCCGCGGTCACCAGGAAGGCGCCGTCGAAGTGCATCTCGGGCGGCCGGTACCAGAAGTGCTCGCCTTCCTTTGAAGGTGCAGCTTGCCACACGCCCGCCACGATGACCGGGATGCCCTGGCCGGCGGCGTACAGGTTGCCCAGCTCGAACCGGTCACCGACGTCCGCGCCGAGCCGGGACGCGAACGTCGCCTCCAGCCAGACGTTAAGCTGCGATGGATCGGTAAGCTGGCCGAACGCGGCACCCCGGATGCCGCCCATGTGCGGCTCGATGTCGAGCACGTGCACAACGCGGACGCCCGCGAGATACTCCGGCAGCCCCTCGCCCGCCTCCGCGATGGGAGCCAGCCGGTACATGGGGCTCTGCACTTCCACGTAGGTCGAGCGGACCGGCAGCCTGACCGAACCGGCCAGGAAATCGCGCAGCCAATCGCGCGTTGCAGCGGCCTCGCGCAGCCCCATTGGGACAGCCGCGGTGGGCGCCGCGCTGATGCGCACGGAGAAGATCGGCCAGCCCTTCGTGAGCAGCCGCTTGTCGACCTCGCGCTGCGTGATGCGCTGGCTGACCGCGCTGGCAAAGACCGGGATACCCGCCGTGAAGCCGAGAATGAGCGCGGTCGTCAGGACCAGGAGCAACGACAGGCCGGGCCGGCTCTTAAGGCGCTTCAGAACGAGCGGTATGGACCCTAGAAACCACATCAGCAATGACTCATCTACACATCTATCCGTTGCACCGCGCACGCAGCCGGTCGAGCGTCGCCCTGGCCTCGTCCAGCGGTTGGCCGGGCATGTCGAACAGGAAGCGCGAATCGGGCCGGGCCATGTCGAGCATCTTGTTCACGCCTTCCTCGTCCGTCCACGCGACCATCAGCACGGTCTGGCCTGCAAACGCTTCGATGGCCGGGCCGGGGCCAGGCCGCTGGAAGACCCGGTTCAGCCCGCGCAGGTTGGGAATTTTCTTGAAGCTGCCGTACTGGTGGTCGGCGGTCGCGCAGCAATGGACGAACAGCCCACCGTACCGCTCCGAGAGCTCCACCAGGTTAGGCAGGCAGAATTCCTCGAACATGCGCACGGACAGCGCGCCGGCCTCGTCCTCCGATAGCCACACGCCCTGTTCCGGCGGCGCCCAGGCCGTTGGGCAGTGGCACAGGTTGACCTCGCCGCATTCGGCCAGGAAGCGGTCGAAGAAGGCGATGAGCAACTCCTGGCATTTGGCAACCAGCCGCTTGACCGCGTCCGGCTCGCGCTTGCACGCAACGTACATATCTTCCTTGCGCCAGATGAGCGCGGCGATATCGAACGCGCTCTGGATGTCCGGCACGCTGAGCGGGACCTCCGGCCCCACGCGTTCGCGAACCAGTCGCGCCATTTCCCAGAAGCGGTCGAGCGGGGGCGCGTCAAGCGATGGCACGGCCAGCGCGTCGGCCTCGGCCGCGGTGGTCACGCGTGCCAGCGCGGCGGGCGGCGAGTCCTCGTAGACGTGCACATCACAGCCGAACGCGGCCGCGAAGATTTCCGTGCCTGTATTCAAAGGGAAGTAAGGCACGCTGTCGTCGTCCAGCGCCTCGTGATAGCGCACCCGATCCTCGTAGCGCTCCAGCAGCACAGGGAGCCACGCGTTGAGCGGCAGCTCGGGCCGCGTGAAGTCGCCGTGCATCTGCATGGGGTTCTCGCGGGCTTCCGGGCTCATGAGTATGGCGTGACCCGGAAACGGACCGGCAAACAGGTCGGCCAGCTTGCGCTGGTTGCGCAGGGTTTTGGCATCCATCAATATGCTCCGATCTCCAGCCCCTTCTGGATGAAATAGCGATAGGTGTCGTAGTGGACCGTCTCCGGAATGGAGTGGTCGCTGTGCAGGACGTAGCCATACTTCTGCTTGACCGTGGGGATCTTTGCCTCGAGTTCCGCGTCGATCTTCGCCCGGTCGTTGGTGTACAGCACGCGTACGTCGATGCCGCCCATGAACGAGAGGCAGTCGCCCCAGTCGCGGTACAGCTTGAGCAGGTCCATGCCAGCCTTTACCTCGATGACCTGCAGGCAGTCGATGCCTGCCTCGACCATGCCCGGCAGCAGCGGCTCCACATAGCCGCACGAGTGCATGATGACCGGCAGCCCGTGGCTCTTCGCGAAGCCGATGCTGGCCTTGTGCGCGGGCTGGATGAGCGCCCGGTACATGCGCGGGGACATGAAGGGTCGCTGCTTGAAGCCCATGTCCTCGTAGTACCAGATGCCGTCGGGATACCCTTCCTCTGCGAAGAGGATTTCCTGCAGCTCGACGGTCAGCCGGGCATAGGTGTCGGCCATATCCTTGACCCAGTCCGGATCTGTGACCATACCTTCAAGCATGTTAAGGTGGCCCGTCACATCCTTTAAGATTTCGAAGACATTGACGCCTGACCAGGCGAAGAAGCGGTTGGCCTGGCGAGCGCGTTCCTTCGCGTTGCGGTACGCCTCGAAGTTGATGCGCCGCCGGTCGGCCGTGAGCTTGGGCTTGATGAGGTCGAGCCACGTCTGCCGGTCAGACACCGCGAAGCCGAGGTGTTCGGGCGTCGTGTCGTGCAGCTTGTGGACGCGGAAGGTGGCGAAGTTGCCGTTGCGGACGACTTTGGTCTCGTCCGCCTCTTCCAGCACCTCCGGCTCATAGTCCAGGTCGGCAACCAGGTTAAACGGCCAGCAGAGCTCCAGGTCGAACCCGAAGTGATCCGTGAAGCTCTCGCCCTCGGGAATGTGGCCCTGAGATGACCACGCACGGTGCGTGTCGCCCCAGAAGTGCTCCATCAGCCCGATCCGGTCAACGGGCTGCCGTTTGAGGATGTTGGTGATGCGTTCGACGCCGGTCATCGACATTGGCGTTTCCTACCCTTTCTCGTAGACGATATCAGATGTCAGATTGAAGATTGAAGATTTGCCCGACGGGCTAGAAATCTTCAATCTTCAATCTGTAATCTTCAATCAGGCTTCTTCAGCGCACACCTCGCGCGCGAGCGCGACCCACCGGCCCAACCGCCAGGGTTGGTCGGACAGCGTGTGGACATCTTTCATAGCGAATTCCAGCGGGCAGCCGCGCGCCGCGCGCACGGTCGTCCGTACATCCTCGCGGATAGCCGCCTCGTCCCAGTCGGGCATGCTGATCTGCGTGGGCGAGGGCTTGCGGCAGAAGATGTAGTCCTTGCCCAGTTCTGCGGCCATCACGTCCTGGTCGCACCACGGCGACACGGACAGACGGCGCAGGTTGGGCAGCCGCTTGATGATCTTGATGCGCTTGTGGATGGGCTCGCAGCAGCCGTAGTAGCTCAGCCCGAACCGGCTGATGATCGGCACCTGGTACGGGAACACGAACTCCTCGAACATGCGCGGCGACACGCCCACCGTCTCCTGTGACTCGGACAGGCCCCACAGGTCGCTCACGCGCACGGGCGCGCCCGCCGCAACACCCGGCCCCGGCAGTTCGCGCGTGTAGCCGATGCTGCCGGAGCCGATGTAGTCGTCCTCGTTGTTGGGCGTGAGCAGGCCCTCCGCCTCGAACCAGTCCAGGTAGTGCATGAAGTCGTCGCGCAGGAACGCCATCAGCCGGTGCACGCCCGCGGGGTTCGTCATCATCGCGACCATAAGCTGTTCCAGCCCGATCAGGTCCACCGCGGTGATGGTCAGGCCGGTCGTCCACCAGTAGCTGCCCCGTAGAACCACCGGCAGGATGTCCCCGAAGAGCTCGTTCAGCAGCGTCGCCCACTGCGCGGTGCGCTCTCGGTCAACCACCGGCTCGCGAAAACGCAGTTGGTCGAACTGGTCGTCGAGATCCGTGATTGGCGGCTCAAAGCGGAAGCTGCCCAGCTTGCCGTCGTTGTCGCCGCGATGATGCTCCACCTTCACCCCGTAGTCGCCTTCTTCGATGAACCAGCCGTAGCGGATGCGCGGCTCGACCACAAAATCGTCACCGACCGACTCATAGCGGAAGATGAGGTCGCGCAGGCTGCGCTCCAGGCTGCGCGCCCACGGCTGATGACACTGGAGCAGCGAGACAGGGACGCACTCGTCCAGCACGCCGCTCGTTTCGGCCAGGAACATGGCCCGCGGGCTATCGAGCGACGCATGCCGCGCCCACGCCTCCCGACGCTCGGCCATGACCGGGTCCTGGCTGATCTCGCGCTGCCGCCGGTACAGGTCGCGCAGTACCCGCACGTCGTCGGGGTCAACCTGCCACTCGTAAATCTGGCGCATATTACAACACCCACTCCAGTCCGTGATCGTAGAGGGTGGCCGGCCGCGGCCGCCCCGACTCATCCCAGCCCATCATCTCGTAGAAGGTGGCGATGGCCTGCCCGAACGCGGCCCGGTCGATGACATCGCCCTGCCGCGGGCCGCTGGCCACGGGTTCCTCGTAGAACCGATCGGGCAGCCTATCGTCCGCTGCGGTCAGCCCCTCGCGCAGATTATACCAGCGCATCAGGTGCAGGCGCCGTTCGCCCAGGCGCATGACCTCGTGGCTGCTCGTCTCCCAACCGGTGACAGCGGCCAGCGTCGCGGCCATGTCCTCCAGCGACAGCAGCCGCGTCGGCGCAATGGCGAAGATGCAGAAGTCAAGCGCGTCCGCCGCCGACCAGAGAACATGCAGCGCCTTGAAGTTGCGCACCTTGTCCGGCCCGATATAGTTCATGGGGATGCGCTCGAGGATGCCGAGTGTGCGGCTCAGGTTGAGCGTGTGGCTCCAGCCGACGTGCGTATCGAAGTCCCAGTCGTGCTCGCAGATGTCGTAGCGCGGGCCGATGGGTGCGACGGCGTAGCCGAGCGCGAGGTTGGTCTGGCTGCGCGGCTCGAACGGGACCATCTCCAGTCCCTTGACGTGCATGGCCCACTTCGGCGCATCGCCGCCGATGCGCTCGCCCACGCGCCGCGTGCCCTCGGCCAGCAGGTCCCCCAGACCCTGCCGGTGCGCAATCTGCTCGATCATCGCCAGCGCGGCCGGGCCGTCGCCGAAGTGCAGCGCTGCGCCGCCGTTGTCCGCAGGGCTGAGCAGGCCGCACTCGAACAGCTCCATCGTGTACGAAAGCGTGAAGCCCAGCGAGGTCGGGTCCAGGCCGAGCTGGTTACAGCGGTTGTTGGCAGCCAGTACCACATCGAGGTCGCCCACGCCGATGTTCGGCCCCAGCGTACCCGTGACCTCCTGGTGGATGCCGCTGGCGCGCGGGTCCAGGACTGCGGACGACAGGGGGTGGATGCTCTTGATGCAGTTGTTCGGGCAGCCGGGGCAGCCCAACTCGCGAATCTCGCGGCGCAGGAACTCCGCCTCCTGGAATCCTGCCAGCCCCTCGAACTCGCAATCGCGGTAGTTGCGGACGTCGAGCGCCGCGTCCAGCCCGTGCAGGTAAATCCAGCAGGCGAAGCCGGGCGGATCGAACTGCCACGTGCTCAGGTCGTTCAGACGCATCCGCCGTTCGAACTCTGCGGCCAGCGTGGCAAGCCGGGCCGGGTCTGCCACGGCAGGATGCTGCTTAGGGCGGAGCACGACGGCCTTGAGCCGCTTGCTGCCCATGACTGCGCCGAGTCCCATGCGGCTGGCCTGGTACGTCCGGTCGGTAACGATGGACGCATAGCGCACCTGGTGCTCGCCCGCGGGGCCGATGACGGCGGGATGGATATCTCCACCCAGTCGCGCCTCCAGCGCATCCACTGTCGGGCCGACATCCAGCCCCCACAGGTCCGCCGCATCGTGAAACGTGACCTCGCCCCCGGCAATCTCCACCGCAACGGGGGTTGCGCTGACGCCGGAGAAGATGAGAATGTCCGCGCCGCAGCCCTTCAGCGCGACGCCCCACGGTCCCTCGGTGCGCGTCTCCCCGATGCCGCCGGTCAGTGGACTCTTGCCCGCGGTCGTGAAGCGCGCCAGGCCGGGGCCGGGCTGCCCCGCGATGACGCTCGATGCGAAGATGAGCAGATTCTCAGGTCCGAGCGGGTCGATGCCGGGCGGGGTGCGCTCAAGCAGCAGCGCGGTCGCGGCCAGCCCGCCGCCGGCATAACGTCGCCAGAACAGCTCGTCGCGGTGCTCCAGCAGGTAGCTGTGCTGTGTCAGGTCCACCCAGAGGATGTTGCCGATGTAGCCGTGGAGTTCGGTCATTTGTCTTCTCCCATATGGGCAAGCCTGTCATGCGCGTCGGCAGGCCAGGCCGTGTTCGGGTCCAGCGGGTAGATGGGACGGCGGAGCCGGCGGTAGGGCAGCCGGTCGAGGCGCTGGTCGCCGAAGCCGGGGCTGAGCGCCATGATGTGCGCCGGCGCATAGTCGCGCAGCTCC
>JAKPQT010000153.1 GCA_029555885.1 Chloroflexota bacterium
TGCGATGTGGAGCGTGATGACGATACGCCCTATCAGAAAGACACTCTAGCATGGATACATCTTCCGTCTATGATGCGCGTCATATCTGTGCCCGTTGGCAAGCGAATCCATCAAATGTGCGGCCGTAGCGACACGCCACCATCGAAAAGTGTATGACCGGTCGTGCACCGGGAGGGGAGCATCCTGAGCGGAGGTCGCATCGGTCGCTATGCGACCGCGATGCGGACGTAGTCGAAGGATGCTCCCCTGCCCTATTGTTACTCCTGGCGCCTTTGGCCTATGCCAGGTCGGCCAGCCGCGCACGCAGCCGGTTGGCCCGCGTCTGTAAGTCGGCCAGCTTGTCGCGTTCGCGTTGGATCACATTGGCGGGCGCGCGCTGGGCAAACGGCCCGTTGAGCAGGTTCTCGCTACGGGCGGTCTGCGCCTCGGTTTCTGCCAGTTCCTTTTGCAGCTTGCTGCGCTCTGCGGCCAGGTCCACGAGATCGGCCAGGGGCAGATAGATGGACACCGCGCCGGTCACGAGCGTGAGCGCCTGAGCCGGGGCGTCAAGGTGCGCAGCGATGAGCAACCGCACCGGGTCCAGCCGAGCGAGAGAGCAGAGCACCTCTGCCTGCGCCTGAAGCTGGCCCGCGCGGTCACCGGCGGAGATTTCGGCCGCGATCAACTGTCCCGGCTTCACATCGTACTCGGCCCGCGCATTGCGAATCGCACGCACGATATCCATGACCAGGCTCATCTCCGCTTCGGCGGCTTCATCGCGCGGCCCCGGTTCCGGCCAGGAGGCCACAATCAGCCCTGCGGGCCAGGTCTCGTCGCCTGCCGCCTGCTTGAGATAGCCCCACGTCTCCTCCGTCACGAACGGGATGAAGGGGTGCAGCAGCCGCAGCGTCTCATTCAGCACCTTCACCAGCACGGCTTGGGCCTGCGCTTTTGCGGTCGCATCGCCCCGGTAGATGGCAATCTTGCTCATCTCCAGGTACCAGTCGCAGAACTCGCTCCAGAAGAACTCGTACATCTGCCGGCCAGCCTCACCGTACTGGAAGGTGTCCATCAGGCGCGTCGCTTCGCTGATGGTCGCAGACAGGCGGCTGAGGATCCAGCGTTCGGGTAGCTGGAAGCTGGCAGCTGGCAGCTGGCAGCTGGCAGCTTCCAGTTGCGACAGCACGAAGCGCACGGCGTTCCAGATTTTGTTCGTGAAGTTGCGGTTCCCTTCCACCCGCTGCAGGCTGAGATTCATGTCGTTGCCTGGCGCGGAACCGGTCAGCAGCGTGAAGCGGAGCGCGTCCGCGCCCATCGCCGGGATGCCCTCCGGGTACTGCTGCCGCAGGTACACATCGAGCTGCTCCGCCGACGCGCCGTCAAGCAGCGCGATCGGGTCCAGCACGTTGCCGGTCGTCTTGGACATCTTCCGCCCCTGGTCATCTCTGACGAGGCCGTGCAGGTACACCGTTTCGAACGGGATATCGTTTGTGAACAGGAGCCCCTGCATGATCATGCGGGCCACCCAGAAGAAGATAATGTCGTAGCCCGTCTCCATGACGGTGGTTGGGTAGAAGCGACGGAGATCCGCCGTGTCGTCAGGCCAGCCCAACGTCGAGAACGGCCACAACGCGGAGCTGAACCAGGTATCGAGCACGTCCGGGTCCTGCTCGATGTGCGTGGAGCCGCAGTGCTCGCAGCGGTCGGGATCCGTCAGCGCCACCGTGGTCTGCCTACAGTCCGCGCAGTACCAGGCGGGGATGCGATGGCCCCACCAGAGCTGGCGGCTGATGCACCAGTCGCGGATGTTTTCGAGCCAGTTGTAATACACCTTCGTGAAACGTTCGGGCACAATCTTAATGCGCCCCGCGCGCACCGCCTCGAGGCCCATCAGCGCCATCGGCGTCATCCTGGCAAACCACTGGGTGCTCACCATCGGTTCGACGATCTCGCCCCCGCGCTGCGACCGCGGCACCTGCGTGCGATACTTCTCGGTCTTGATGGTCAGCCCCGCGGCTGCCATATCCTCCCACAGCCGCTTGCGGCACTCGAAGCGATCCAGCCCGGCGTAGGGACCGGCGTTCGCGTTCATCTGCGCGTCGGTGGTGAGCACGTTGACGATTTCTAGTCCGTGGCGCTGGCCGATGGCGAAGTCGTTCGGGTCATGGCCGGGCGTGATCTTCAGCGCGCCGGTGCCGAATTCCCGATCCACATAGGTATCATGGATCACGGGGATGGGCCGCTTCAGTATGGGTACCAGGCAGGTCGCGCCGATCAGGTGGCGGTAGCGCTCGTCATCCGGATGCACGGCCACCGCGGTGTCGCCCAGGATGGTCTCCGGCCGCGTCGTTGCCACAGGGATGTAGCCCTTGCCCTCGCCGTCGGCCAGGTCGGCCCCGGCGATGGGGTACTTGAAGAAGTAGAGGGTGGCGTCTTCCTCGCTGTACTCCACCTCGAGGTCGCTGACCGCGGTTTGCAGGCCGGGCGACCAGTTGATGAGATACTCCCCCCGATACACCAGGCCCATACGGTACATGCGCACGAATGCCTCGCGCACGGCCCGGCTCAAGCCGTCGTCCAGCGTGAAGCGCATCCGGTCCCAGTCGCAGGACGCGCCCAGGCGCCGCAACTGCCGCACGATATGGCCGCCGTACTTTTCTTTCCACTCCCACGTGCGGCGCAGAAACTCCTCGCGGCCGATATCCTGGCGCCGCGTGCCTTCCCGCGCCAGCATCTTCTCCACCTGGAGCTGCGTCGCGATCCCTGCGTGGTCATAGCCCGGCACCCACAGCGCCGCGTAACCGCGCATGCGCTTGTAGCGGATCATCAGGTCTTCCAGCGACACGAACATCGCGTGGCCCAGGTGCAGCTCGCCGGTCAGGTTGGGCGGCGGGATGGAGATCACGAACGGCTTGGCGTCAGCCGGCGCGATTTCCGGCTTGAAGAAGCCGGACTGCTCCCACCACTCGTAAATCCGGCGCTCGGAGGCGCTCGGATCGTAGGTCTTGGGCATATCAAAGGCAGCCATCATTCTTTCTCCTCTCACGTCGGGCGGCAGCGTGCTGCCGTCAGGCGTGGTTGTTCGGGTTGTCAACTTGCAGCCCCTCGACCTGCGCCGCGGCAAGCAATGCAACATCGGCACTGATGAGAACAGGGGCATCCATGCCCAAGTGCGCCAGGTCGCTTGCCAGATCGAGTGCTGTAGCCAGGTGAATGGCATCATAGGCGCGAAGTGGGTGCCTAATCACCAGGCTGCCTGCTGTTTGCACTACAAGTCGTGAAATCGACACCGCGCGCACGAGCCGCTGTAGCTCAACGTTCACCTGGTTAATCAGACGGTCCCGATGCATCGTGCTAATTCGTTTCTCACGTTGCGCTCGACAAAGGGCGCTGACAACTTCGACTAACGCCAATTCACTGCTCAGGAACAGCGTGCTCGCGTCCTCACTGAGCAGTTGGTTCAGCCATGGTGTCCCAGGTTCTGGCAGATAGCGCTTTACCAACGCACTGGTGTCCAGATAATAGGCAGGCATCAACGCGGCCCTCTATCTTCGATGATCCAATCGGAAAGTGGGATGTCCTTCAACCACTCCTGCGCTTCTTCTAGCGTAGATGGTTCCACGCCTTCGATCCATGGCAGCAACTCTCCCGGCTCA
>JAKPQT010000167.1 GCA_029555885.1 Chloroflexota bacterium
CGGTCGTCATGCAGCGCATCGCGGGTCTGGAGCGGGCGCTGGAACAGGCGCAGCACCTGCTCCACCAGGACGATCTCACTCCGCTCCTGAACCGTCGCGGATTCCGGCGCGCCTGCGACCGGTGGGCCGACAACGGCCCGATGGCAATGTCGGCCTGCTGCGCGATGATCGACCTGGATGGCTTCAAGGCCATCAACGACCGGCACGGCCATCCGGTCGGCGACGCCGCGCTGGTTCACTTCGCCGCCACGCTGCGCCGGCATCTGCGTCCCGCCGACACCATCGCGAGGCTGGGTGGCGACGAGTTCGCCTTGATCCTCATGGAATGCAGCGGCGACGATGCGTGCCTGCTGCTGGAACGCCTGCAGCAGGCACTCGCCGGATCACCCCTGTCAGTGCCGGATGGCGCCGTGCCGCTGCGGTTCTCTGCCGGGGTCGCCGAGCTTCATGCAGCTGAATCGCTGGGGCAGGTGTTGGAGCGTGCCGATGCCGCCTTGCTCGATGCGAAGCACCTGGGCAAGGCGATGGTCCGCCTGAGCGTTCCACCGGCGCGCTCTGCGCAGGCGGCCACGGCGAGCGCGGGCGACCGACAGACCGCTTCAGCGTGCGTTCCCATCGCCATCGATGAACGGGAAAGCGACGGGTAGTCGGATCCTCGGCCGCATGTCCCACCAGATGCCGGCATCGTTGGACACCACCCGATTGGACGCGCATCAAACCCCTCACTGCTGGTGGCCCATAGCCGCCCAACCCATTGCCACCCGCAACCTGCCTGCTCCACCAGGGATTTCGCAGGCGAATGGCCGACCGGTGCGCACGGCCGCTCGCCGGACGGCACACTGTTAGGGCATCTGGCTTCGGCCAAAGCGCGCTCGTTCGAGCGCTCCCGAGTCGCCTCGGGCGTTGCGGTCGTTACCCGCATTCTTGTTGTGGCAGCGTTCAATGGCTGCCCCTGGTTCCGCGCACTACGCTGAACTGAGCCCTGCACCGGCCGACGCTCGTCGGCGGGTTTCCAAGCCCTTGGCGCTCGCCGCCTCGTACCCGATATGCCGGTTTCGCCATGAAGTCCGGCGCAGTCGCGTACGTCTGGCCTTTGCCAACCGGTCGTCCACGACCGTTTTCTTGCCCATCCCACCCGGGGAGCCCGCCTCCCCGATGGGGCGTTGTGTTCCCCGTTTTCCTTGGAGAACACACCGATGGCCCGTCCTACTGCGCCTTCCCAGTGGCTGCCCGGGTTCGACCCGGCAGCCCCGGCCCTGCCCCGCCCTGCAGAGCAGGTTTGCCTTTCCGTTTCTTGCGTTCCCGCCGAGCCGGTCGAGGCCATCCACGTCGAGAACCTCATCGACGTAGCGCAAGAGCAGTTTGTGGACACCGTCCGCGCCAACTGGCGGGTGG
>JAKPQT010000171.1 GCA_029555885.1 Chloroflexota bacterium
CTGTCACCACGTCCGGACAAGGAAGATGCCATGAATCCATCTGCCAGCCCCGCGGACACCGGGTGGTTCCTGCAGGACCGCTTCGGCCTGTTCATCCACTGGGGCATCTACTCCGTCGCCGCGCGCCATGAGTGGGTGAAGCAGCGCGAGCGCGTCACCGACGAGGATTATCAGAAGTACTTCGACCATTTCTACCCCGACCTGTACGACCCGGCGCTGTGGGCGCGCGAGGCGAAGAACGCGGGCATGAAGTATTTTGTCGTCACGACCAAGCACCACGACGGCTTCTGCCTGTGGGACTCCGCATTGACCGACTACAAGGCTACCCGTACCCCGTGGGGTAAGGATGTCTTGCGCCCGATGGTGGACGCGTTCCGCCGCGAGGATTTCAAGGTCGGCTTCTACCACTCGCTGCTCGACTGGCACCACCCGCAGTTCCCGGTGGACCCCATCCACCCGCAGCGCGACGACCTGGCGTACCGCGAGGCGCACCGGGACCGCGATGTCCGCCTGTATGCCGAGTATCTCCACGGCCAGACGCGCGAGCTGCTCACGCAGTTCGGCAAGGTGGACGTGATGTGGTTCGACTTCTCCTACTCGCGACGCAAGTACCCCTGGGGCCAGGGCAAGGGGAAGGACGACTGGCAGTCCGAGAAGCTGCTGGCGATGGTGCGCGAGCTGCAGCCGGGCGTCATCGTGAACGACCGGCTCGAACTGCAGGGCGACGTCAAGACGCCGGAAGAGTACCAGCCGCGCGGTTGGATGGAGGTCAACGGCCAGCGGGTCATGTGGGAGGCCTGCCAGACCTTCAACGGGAGCTGGGGCTACTACCGCGACAACCTGGACTGGCGCGCGCCGGATGAGCTCATCCGCACGCTGATCGACACGGTGTCGAAGGGCGGCAACCTGCTGCTCAACGTGGGGCCAAACGGCCGCGGGGAGTTCGAGCCGCGGGCGATCGAGCGGCTGCGCGCCATCGGTGAGTGGCTGCGCGTCCACGGCCGCAGCATCTACGGCTGCACGGCCAGCGAGCTGACCCCGCCGCCCGACACGCGCTTCACCTATAATCCGCAAACCAACCGGCTGTACCTGCACCTGATGGCGTGGCCCTACAAGCACGTTCACCTGGACGGGCTGGCCGGCCGCGTCGAGTACGCGCAGCTGCTCAACGACGCATCCGAGATTCACATGAAGGTGCTCGACCCGCATCAGGAGGCCGAGACCATCACCCCGGGCGGTGGCCGCCCCGACACGCTGATGCTGGAGCTGCCGATGCAGCGGCCTGCCGTGGCTGTGCCGGTCATCGAGCTCTTCCTGAAATAACTACGCGGAGATAACTCACGCAGAGACGCAAAGCTCGCAAAGGACGCAGGAGTCATATATATTTGCGGTCCTGGCGTCTCTGCGTGAGCTTCCGAAGGAACCCCATGACACCCTCACTCAAGTCCGAATTTCTGCTCAACCCCGATGTCGTCTTTCTCAACCACGGTTCGTTCGGCGCGTGCCCGAAGGCCGTATTCGAGACCTACCAGGCCTGGCAGCGCCAGCTCGAATGGGAGCCGGTCGAGTTCATCGGCCGCCGCGCTGACCGGCTGCTGGCCGAGTCGCGCGGCGCGCTGGCCGCGTATCTCGGTGTGGCCGACCCGAACAACCTGGTCTACTTCCCGAACCCGACGACCGCGGCGAACATGGTCGCGCGCAGCCTGGCGGGCGTCGGCTCGCAGCCTGCGAACGGCCACGGCGCGCTGTTGCTCGGGCCGGGCGACGTCATCCTGACGACCGACCACGAGTATCCCGCGATGGACAACACCTGGAAGTTCATCTCTGAGCGCACCGGCGCAGCATACGTGCATCACCCGATGCCGCTGCCCATGACGACGCCGGAAGATTTCGTGGAGCGCTTCTGGTCAGCCGTCACGCCGGCCACGAAGGTCATCTTCATCAGCCACATCACGTGCCAGACCGCGCTCATCTTCCCGATCGCGGAGATCATCCGGCGGGCGCGCGCCGCGGGCATCCTGACCATCATCGACGGCGCGCATGCACCGAGCCAGATTCCGCTGAACCTGGATGCGCTGGGCGCAGACATCTACGTGGCCGCGTGTCATAAGTGGCTCTGTGCACCGAAGGGATCGGCATTCCTCTATGCGCGGCCGGAGGTCCATCACCTGCTCGACCCGCTGGTCATCAGCCGGGGATTCGGCTACGAGCCGGTCAACGGCCGGTCGTCGCTGGTCGCGTGGCAGGAGGCCCAGGGCACGCGCGATGTGTCCGCGTTCCTATCGGTGCCCGCGGCCATCCGCTTCCAGGCTGAGCACGACTGGGATGCCGTGCGGGCGCGCTGCCACAGCCTGGCCCTCGAGACACGCAGGCGCATTCACGCGTTGACAGGGTTGGAGGTCATCTCGCCGGAGGACTGGTTCAGCCAGCTCGTGAGCATCCGTCTGCCGGACAGCACCGATCTGCCCGCGCTGCACCGGGCGCTCTGGGAGGACCACCGTATCGAGGTGCCCATCGGCCGCTGGAACGGGCAGGCCTACGTGCGCGTGTCGTTCCAGGCGTACAACGATGAGTCGGATGCCGACGCGCTTGTGCGCGCACTCCAGGAGCTGCTTTAGTCGCATTTCAGACCGCGTTGTCAGGCACCGCAGTCGGCAAATGAACTGCGGCGCCTGGCTCTGGCGTGTACACCGTGCCCGGTCTCACGAGCTAAGTTGCCTGTGAGACCGAACCTGGCCTGAAGAAAATGGGCTTGACATGATATGGAAACAGGACTATGATGTCCTTAGTCAGCGGTCGGCAAAGGCGTTGATGGCTGATTCTTCTTCTGCATCTCCATTAACGTGATTGCCTCCCGACTTGGCCGCACTGGCTGGCTCCCATGTGCGGCAAGAGCTCTTGCTGCCGGCTACAGGCTGTGTACGTCGTTGGCACGTTTTGCTTCAGTCTTTTTCTGCTCACAAGGAGGTGTATCCCATGAAGCAAGCCTTATCGCGACGTCGGTTTCTTCTGAGCACCGGTTTGGCCGCGAGCACCGCGGCCCTGGCTGCCTGCGTAGCGCCGCCCACGACTGCGCCGGCTGCCCCCGCACAAGAGGGAGCTGGAGAAGCTCCCGCCGCAGCACCCCCGCCCGCAGAGGCTAAGGTCGTCGAAGCATGGTCCCGCATGACCGATGTCGCCGCCGAGTCTCAGAAGGGCATCATCGAGAACTACAACGCCAAGAACGACAAGGGCATCAGGGTCGAGTTTGTCTACATCGCACAGACCGCAGGTAGCCAGGCCGACGAGAAGCTCTTGACGGCTGTCGCAGGCGGCACGCCGCCCGGCGCGTACTACGCAGATCGTTTCACCGTTCCTCAGTTCGCCTACCAGGGCTTCTTCTCCGACATCACCGAGGCGGCCACCGGGGTCGGTGTGACCGCCGACCAGTACTTCGACTTCGCATGGCAGGAAGCGACCCTCAAGGATCGGCTCTACTGTCTGCCGTTCGACACCGACACGCGCGCCTTGTGGTACAACAAGGACATCTTCGAAGAGGCGGGCCTCGATCCCGAGAAACCGCCGCAGAACCTGGACGAGTTCAAGGAGATGGTCAAGGCGTTGGAGGTGCGGGGCGGCGGCGGCCAGTTGACCCGCTTCGGCTTCCATCCGCTGTATGACCAGGCTTGGCTCTACACCTGGGGCTTCTGTTTCAAGGGTGAGTTCCAGGATCCGGCCACCAAGAGGATCACCTTCGCCCATCCCAACAACATCAAGGCGATGGAATTCGTCAAGCAGTGGGTGGATGAGATCGGCATCCAGGACATCGATGCCATGATCGCGGCCTGCGCCGGCACGGCCTGCGACGGGCCGAATGACTGGTTCTGGACCGGCCAGTTCGCCTCCATCGTCAGCGGCGACTGGAAAGTGTCGCAGGCGCACCAGTACAAGCCGGATGGGAACTTCGGCGTCGTGCCGATGCCGGGGCCGGATGGTCCGGCGCCGCATGCGAGCTGGGCCGGCGGCTGGAGCTGGGCAGTGCCCAAGGGCTACGCCGACATCGAGGCCGCATTCGACGTCATCTGGTACTTCTGCGGCGAAGAAGGCCAGACGAAGTACAACAAGGACACCTATCACATTCCGACCATGAAGAAGGTCGCGGAAGACCCCTATTTCCGCGAGGACCCGCTGCATGCGGTCTTCATGGACCTGTTGCCCGTGTCGCACACTCGACCGCCGATCCCGTTCGGGAGCAAGCTGTGGGACCTGCAGTACACAGCCTTCCGCGACGAGATCCCGCATGGCACCAAGACGCCTGAACAGGCCTTGACAGATATCGACAACACCATCAACAAGGACCTGGAGGAAGCTGGCTTCTTCTCGTAAGGCGCAGGCAATGCACCGGTCCACGCGGCCAGATTAGCGGTTGACAACCTCAGTTGACCTGGGACTTGGAGTCACTCGCAAGGGCGATTCCAAGTCCCCACCGAGTGTGCAGCAGCCATCGCGGAGATGAGGCGCGCCGAAGGCGCGTCATGCACCGATCTCCGCATCAGCCGAGACAACAGGAAAGCCCATGGCCACTACACTGACTACTGCAAGGCCTCATCGTCGCCGGTTGCGTCAACGCACGCGACATATCATCAACGGTCTCCTGTTTGCATCGCCGTGGCTCATCGGGCTGCTGGTGTTCTGGATCTATCCGACGCTTGCCTCAGCCTACTACAGCTTCACCAAGTTCAACGCGGTACAGGCCCCCAGGTGGGTCGGTTTAGCCAACTATATCGAGCTGTTCACGCAGGATATCAACTTCAAGGCGGCGGTCTTCAATACCTTCTATTTCGCAGTCGTCTCGATCCCTCTGGCCGTGCTCCTGGCATTCACCCTGGCGCTGATGTTGAATGCCAAAATCAAAGGGCAGGTCGTGTATCGGACGATTTACTTCCTGCCGACGCTCGTGCCCGAGGTGGCCCTGGCGATGGTGTGGATATATCTGTTCACGCCGGGGTCCGGCCTGGTCAACGTGCCCTTCGAGTGGCTGGGCATCTACCGGCTCTGCTGGTTAACGTGCCCGCAGATGGCGCGGCCCACCCTCGTGCTGCTGGCCTTATGGATTATCGGGCAACAGGTGATCCTCTATCTGGCAGGCTTGCAGGACGTGCCGCAGGACCTTTACGATGCGGCCGATGTGGATGGGGCGAGCTTCTTCAGCCGGCTCCGGCATGTGACAATCCCGATGCTGACGCCCGTTATCTTCTTCCATGTCATCACGTCGGTCATCGGGGCCCTTCAGTTTTTCGCCATTCCTTTCATCATGACGGGCGGCACCGGCTTCCCGGCGAACAGCACGCTGTTCTATTCCATCTATATGTATAAGCAAGCGTTCCAGTATTTCCAGATGGGGTATGCGTCAGCGTTGGCCTGGTTGCTCTTTCTGACAACCCTCGTCGTGACGCTTGTCATTTTCCGGTCGGCACGGCTCTGGGTCTTCTATGCCGGCGGAGAGCAGAACTAGGGCTGCCTGCGGGCGGCTCACATGCACCGATAGCGAGGAGATGACCGGCCCATGACGGTGAAGACTCAGCCGGTGTCGCGGCCTCCGACGATCTTTGGCGTGCGGCTTACCCGGAAGCGCATCAAGCATCTGGCCAGCCGCGTCCTGATTCACGCTGCGCTTATCCCGGCGGCTCTGATCTTCATGCTGCCGTTTCTGTGGATGCTCTCCACCTCGCTCAAGTCGAAGACGCAGCTTTACGTCTATCCGCCGATCCTGGTTCCGATTCCGCCGGAGTGGAGCAACTATCCGACGGCCGTCAACTACATCGACTTCTTCCTCTACCTGCGCAACACGCTGGTCATCGCCGTGTCAGCCACGATCGGCCAGCTCATCTCCTGTTCGCTGGTCGCCTACAGCCTGGCGCGCATCCCGTGGCCCGGGCGGAATCTCTTGTTCATCTTCACTGTCGCGACCCTGATGCTTCCATTTCAGGTGACGCTCATTCCGCTGTTCATCGTGTTCAAGACCCTCGGATGGGTGGGCGATTTCCGCCCGCTGATCATCCCGAGCTTTTTCGGCAGCGCGCTCTACATCTTCCTGTTGCGGCAGTTTTTCATGACGCTCCCGATGGAGCTATCTGAAGCAGCCCGCATCGATGGGGCCAGCGAACTGCGTATCTATGCCATGGTCATCCTGCCGCTGGCGAAGCCGGCCCTCGCGACGGTCGCGATCTTCGAGTTTATCGCCCGGTGGCGCGACTACCTGGGACCGTTGATCTACCTGAGCAACCAGAAGCAGTACACCCTCTCGCTGGGCATTTACGAGTATCGCTCCCAATATGGCGCCGAGTGGGGGCTCCTGATGGCCGCCTCGGTGCTGATCACCTTGCCCATTATCCTGCTCTTCTTCTTCCTTCAGAAAACCTTCGTCCAGGGCATCGCGCTCACCGGCATCAAGGGTTAGGTCAGTATACGCCCTCGCGCCGCCAGACATCGAGCATTAGCTCGTAGCGTGTTAGCTGCATGCCTCCTGGCTCGGGTGTGCAACCTCCAGTTGCCGAAACCGGCCAAAGCAACTCTCGGCTAGACACTTAACACAGTATAATGCCGCACGGATTACTGAACGCTGGGGTGCGGGCATACCCAGGCCTGCGCGTCATCCGAAGGATGCTCAAGGTGACAGACCATAGAATACAAACGCGAGCGCTGGCCGCTGTTTCAGCATTCGCCGGGCGATTCGGGTCATCCGAAACGGCGGTCATGATGAGCCTGGCGATCGTCGTCGGCATTGGCGCCGGACTGGGTGCGATTGCCTTCATCGAGATGATCCGCTTCTTCGAAGGCATCTTCTTCGGCAGCGGCGCGCAGGTACTGGGGTTCCTCGGTCAGGCCTACGTCATTGCACTGCCGATGCTCGGCGGTCTGCTGGTCGGCCCTCTGGTCCATTTTATCGCGCCTGAGGCGAAAGGGCATGGCGTTCCACAAGTGCTCACCGCGGTTGCCATTCGAGGCGGCCGGATTCGCCCGGTGGTCGTGCTGGGGAAGGCGCTCGGCTCAGCAATCACGATCGGCGCAGGCGGATCGGTGGGTCGTGAAGGCCCGATCGTGCAGATTGGGTCCGCCATCGGCTCAACTATCGGCCAGGCCCTTAAGCTGAACGAGCGCCGGGTGATCAACCTGGTCGCATCTGGCGCCGCAGCCGGCATCGCCGCCACCTTCAACGCGCCGATTGCCGGGGTCATGTTCGCCCTGGAAGTGATCCTGGGTGAGTTCGGCATCCAGACCTTTAGCACGATCGTCATTTCTGCTGTGACGGCAAGCGTGGTGAGCCGCGCCGTGCTCGGCGACTCTCCGGCCTTTGCGATGCCGGCCTATACCCTGAGGAGCCCCTGGGAACTGGCGCTGTACACCGGACTGGGCATCGCTGCCGCAGGCGCGGCGTTAGCCTTTGTTAAAGCTCTGCACTGGTTCGAAGACACCTTCGATCGCTGGCAGTTTCCGGACTACCTCAAGCCCGCGGTGGGTGGGCTGGCGCTCGGTGTCCTGGGGTTTGCAATTCCGCAGGTATTCGGGACCGGTTTCTCGACCATCGAGAGTGCGCTGAACAGCCAGTTGGGTTGGGGGCTGCTCCTGGTGTTGGTATTCGGCAAGATCCTGGCCACGTCGCTCACGCTGGGCTCGGGGTCATCGGGCGGTGTCTTCGCACCGGCGCTCTTCATCGGCGCCGTGTTGGGCGGCGCCTATGGCCAACTGGCGCACCTCGCCTTCCCAGGCATCGTGGCCGCCAGCGGCGCCTACGCGATGGTGGGCATGGCTGCCGTGTTCGCCGGTGCCGCGCGCGCGCCGATCACGGCGATCATCATCCTGTTCGAGATGACGCAGGATTACCACATCATCCTGCCACTGATGTTTGCGACAGTCGTCAGCACGGTATTAGCGCAGGTACTGGAGCCGGAAAGCATCTATACCTTCAAGCTGAAACGCCGTGGCATAGACGTGTGGGCGAAGAAAGACGCAAACCTGATGCGGGGGATTCTGGTACGCGAAGCTATGACACCCATTACGGAGTTCCCGACGGTGGTCCCGGAGACTTCCCTGAGTGAGGTTGCACGCCTGTTCCAGGAAACCGGACACCACGGCCTCCTGGTGTTGGACGCTCAACACGAGCTCTACGGCGTGGTGACACTGGCCGACCTCGAGCGCGCGCTGACAGCGGGTGGGGCAGCGACGGTCGCCGATATCTGCACGACGGACGTGTTGACCGCGTTCCCTGATGAAACGCTGGATGACGCTTTGCGACATTTCGGCGCACTGGACGTCGGGCGTATCCCGGTGGTGGACCGGCGGCACCGGCGCCGGGTGCTGGGGGTTTTGCGGCGGAGCGATATTCTGCAGGCGTATTCGCACGCGCTGGTGGACAAAAGCAAAGCTGACTATCACATCGAGCGGCTGCGGCTCGAATCCCGGATTGGCGCGACATTGGTAGAGATCGCGCTGCGCGGCGGTGATGCCGCTGTTGGCAAGCCGCTGAGGAATCTGGGGCTGCCGCCGGACTGCGTGATCGTTGCGATTCATCGTGGCAGCCAGGTGGTAGTACCGCGTGGGGATTCGGTTCTGTTGCCCAACGATCGCCTGACGGTGCTCACGGGTGCTGATTCGGTAGACGACTTGAGCAGGGCGCTGCGCGCAGGGATGGCCGCTCACGCTGATGTCCAGAGCAGTGGTTCAGAGGTGTCGGCTGCCGATACTGTGGAGGTGTTGGACCAAATCACAGTGAGCGAAGTCATGGAGACCGACCCGGTGGCTCTGCACGAGTCGGATTCGCTGGCTGCCGCGGCGGATCTTTTGGCTCGCACGCACCATCATGGGGTGCCGGTGGTCGATGCCGCGGGCGGGCTCGCCGGGATTCTCACGATTCAGGATGTCGAGCGGGCACAGGCGGAGCATGGAGGGCCTTCGCGACGGGTGGGCGAGGTCTGCACGCGCGACCTGTTGGTAGCCTATGCCGACGAGAGTATCGGAACGGCGTTGCGACGCATCAGCAGTCGTGGTGTCGGACGGCTGCCCGTGGTCGCACGCGATGACCCTCGCCGTTTGCTTGGCATGCTGCGCCGAGCTGACCTGGTGCGGGCCTACGATATCGCCCTCACGCGGCGGGCTGCGCTGGCACAGCGTGGCACGCAGGCTGGTCTGAGTGTCTCCACCGGCGCGCTCAGCGTCGAAGATATCACTATCCAGGCCGGCGCTGCGTGTGACGGACGACGCGTGCGCGAGGTTGCCTGGCCACGGGAGGCCGTAATTGCCAGCTTGCGTCGCGGCGGTGAGGTGCTGATCCCTCACGGTGACACATTGCTTCAGGCCGGAGATGTGCTGGTCGTGGTCGCTGGCGGCGAAGCACGCGCGGCCGTCCTGCGCCTGTGCACGGTAACACTCACGTAGTGCTGCGTTGACTCGCAATGTCTGGTCCTTCTGGGCGTAACCAGCCGGGTCTTCCAGGATGGCCAGGCGAAATGCGTGGGCGCGGCGGGGCCTGCCATCCGGTTGTCGCGGATGGCAGGCCCCGCTTTCAGCGTATCACTGTGCTAACGGCTGGGCCTGACCCAAGCGTCGCTTCTTACTGGTCCGCGCGGCCGGGATTGCCGGGCGTGCGGCTGGGCCGCGGCGTGGCCGGGGGCTCCTGTGGGGGCTCCGGCGTCATCGTCGGCCCCGGGCCCGGTCCGGAAGCGTCGCGGACGCGCAGCCAGGTCGCCACGCGCACGCCTTCCTGCCGCTGCACGCCGCCCACCTCGACCGGGGCGCCGAGCTTGGCGTGCTGCGCATCGGTGATGCGCGTCTGTTGCGTCACCTGCACTTGCTGGCCTGCAATCGTCCAGTTGCCAATCAGGCCATCCCCAGGCAGCGCCTCGATCTCGCCCTCGAAGTGGAACGCAGAGCCGCGCCAGTTGCCGATCAGGACCGTAATCTGAAAGGCCTGCAATGCATCGCCGGTTTCCCAGCCCACGATGTGCACCATGCTGCCGACCTCGACCGTGCCCTTGGCCTGGATGATCGATGTCGTATCCGTCACGTCCACCGCGCGGCCGCTGACGACCCAGCGTCCGGTCAGTCCGCTCGCGGGCAGGCTCTCCACCGTGCCGCGAAACTGTACCGCCTGGTGCAGGCCGCCCGGCTCCTGCCAGAAGATGCGGACCGTGCGGGCCAGGAGCGCCCCGTCATCCTGCAGCACGGCCGCTGCGTGCGCCAGTAATTCGGCCTGCGGCACAGCCGTCATCATCGTTTCCTCGGTTACGGTGAGCGGGATGGTGCTCAGTTTCCAGGTGCCGGTGGCGAAGGCCTGGATGACGCCGTAGACCTCGACCTCTTCCTGGAACTCGGTGCTGCGGATGCGCAGGGCGGTGAGGCTGCCGGCCGGCTCTTCCTGCATGTAGACCTCCGCCCAGCCCCCGACCGCCAGCGGCCCGCCGCGCTCGTTGTAGCGGGTCTCGTCTGTGACGTTGATGCTCTGACCTGCGATGACCCACGTGCCGATCCGGCCCGCTGGAATGCTCACGATCGGCCCCTTGAGCCGGACCTCGGCCGGCATCACCGCGATGTGCGTGGCGACCAGCGTGCCTTCGGCGTCCTGGTCCGCGATGACCGCAGCCCACATGCCCGCTGCGACCGTTCCGGTCGTCAGGCGAATCTCGGTCTCCGCGTTGACATTGACCGTGTGGCCGGCGACGACCCACGGGTCGCCTTCGGCTGCGGGCACTATGTCGATGACTCCGGTGAAGCGCACTTCGTAGGCCGGTCCGGGTCCGGGCCCCTCTGCGAAGCTGAGTGCAGGCGTCAAGCAGAGCGCGACCAGAATCAGCAGGGCCAGCAGACGTGAGAGGGTATGGACTTTCATTTGTGTGCCTCCTTTAGCGTTGAACGAGCGGAAGATAGAGCCGGAGAGTGGCGATTGCCGTTCCGGTGGGTGTTGCCGTGCCTGTGTTGGCAGGCGGCGGCGTGAAGGTGGCGGATGGCGTCACATCGGCGCCAGGGGTCGCCGTTGCAGTCGCCGTCATTGTCGTGTCAGTTGGGCTGGTACTGGTTGCGGTCGGCGTGGGAGACGGATCGGAAGCGCACGCCGACAGCCTGATGTCGTCCAGGTAGAACTCGCTGATGAGGTCTTGGTCGGTGCGGGCTGCGAAGCGGAGCACCACGCTTTGCCCGGCATACGCAGTCAGATCGAATGTAAGCTCCGCCCATTGGCCCGGCAGTGCAGTGTTGCCGAGCGTCGCCAGCGTGCTCAGGGGTGTGCCATCTGCGGCGGTCAGCGCGATAGTCAGTGTATCGAATGTGTCCGCGGTCTCCGCGGTCGCAAGATACCACCAGGCTTTCAGGGTCAGGGTCGTCCCGGCGGGCAGTGTGAGCGCCTGGCTGAGACGGTCGTCCGCGTTGTTGACGCCGCCCATGTAGGCCCCCAGGCTGCCTGTGTGCGGGTTGAAGTTGCTGATCAGGTCGTAGCCCTGTGCACTGAAGGTCTGCCAGCCCGCGGCGCCTTGCTCAAACCCACCGTTTTGCACAAGCTCCAGGCAGGATAGGGTCAGGCCTGCGGTCTGCGCGGTGACCGGCACGGTTCGAGGCAGCACCGCTGCCAAGAGCAGTCCCAGGAGCACAGGCCAGATGGCAATGGGTGCGCACATCGCTCCTCCTGACTCGCTCGTCACATTCGTCCAGGCTCAGCCAACGCCGCCCGGCCGGGGCCCCGGTGGTGTTACGTCGGGCCCAGGGCCTTGCGGTGTGGCCTCCGGGCCAGAACCCTGCGGCGTCGCTTCGGGGCCTGGGCCTTGCGGTGTCGCCTCTGGGCCGGGACCCTGCGGCGTCGCTTCGGGGCCAGGACCCTGCGGCGTCGCTTCGGGGCCGGGACCCTGCGGTGTAGCCTCCGGGCCGGGACCCTGCGGCGTCGCTTCGGGGCCGGGACCCTGCGGTGTAGCCTCCG
>JAKPQT010000180.1 GCA_029555885.1 Chloroflexota bacterium
TCGGCTCGCCGGGCCTGCGCGAGTACACGCAGGTGATCATCAAGGAGGCCGACCGGCTGCAGCTGCTGGTCGACCGCCTGCTGGCGCCCCACAGGCACCCCCACATCGTGGGCGATGTGAACATCCACGAGGTCTGCGAGCGGGTGCGCTCGCTGATCCTGGCGGAGTTCCCGCGCGGGCTGACGGTGCACCGCGACTACGACATCTCCATCCCCGACTTCCGCGGCGACCGCGAGCAGCTGATCCAGGCCGTGCTCAACATCGCCCACAACGCGGCGCAAGCCCTGGCCGAGCGCATGGCCACCGGCGACGCGCTGCTGGTGCTGCGCACCCGCGTGGTCCGCCAGGTCACCATCGGCAAGAGCCGCTTCCGACTGGCACTGGAATTGCATATCGAGGACAACGGGCCCGGCGTGCCCGAGGACATCCGAGACCGCATCTTCTACCCGCTGGTGTCGGGGCGTGATGGGGGCTCGGGCCTCGGGCTCACGCTGGCGCAGACCTTCGTGCAGCAACACCAGGGCACGATCGAATGCGACAGCATGCCGGGCAGGACCGTGTTCCGCATCGTCATCCCGCTGCCCTAGACGGCAGCACGCTCACTTCAGGAAACAGGCCGGCGCCGCATGAAACCCATCTGGATCGTAGACGACGACCAATCCATCCGATTCGTGCTGGAGAAGGCGCTGGCGCGCGAGCAGTTCGCCACCCGCAGCTTCAGCAACCCGCGCGACGTGCTGGCCGCGCTCGACGATGACGAGCCCCAGGTGCTGGTGTCCGACATCCGCATGCCCGGCGGGTCGGGCATCGACCTGCTGGGCAAGGTGAAGGCCCGGCTGCCGGGCCTGCCGGTGATCATCATGACGGCCTACTCCGACCTGGACTCGGCCGTCTCGGCCTTCCAGGGCGGCGCCTTCGAATACCTGCCGAAGCCCTTCGACCTGACCCGCGCGGTGGAGCTGATCCGCCGCGCCGTGGAAGAGAGCCTGCGCGAGGACGTGCGCGACCTGGGCAACGCCGAGATGCCCGAGATGCTGGGCCAGGCGCCGGCGATGCAGGACGTGTTCCGCGCCATCGGCCGCCTGTCGCAAAGCAACGTCACGGTGCTGATCACCGGCGAATCCGGTTCCGGCAAGGAGCTGGTGGCGCGCGCGCTGCACAAGCATTCCCAGCGCGCCAGTGGCCCCTTTGTGGCCATCAACACCGCGGCCATCCCGAAGGATTTGCTGGAGTCCGAGCTGTTCGGCCA
>JAKPQT010000695.1 GCA_029555885.1 Chloroflexota bacterium
CCGTCCACCCGCTCAGGATGCTCACGCCCTGAGACTAAGAGATACCTCGCCGACAGGCACCAGGCCTGCGCCTACCGTGCAACCAGCTCGCGCACCGTTGTCCACACGCGGTCGAACATCTCCGGTGTCAACCGGCCCGTCTGCGTGTTCTGGCGGGAGGGGTGATAGGAGGTGACGACGGTCGGCAGCCGCCCCGCGTCAGGCCCCGCGGCGAGCGGCACAACTGCGGCATGGGCGAAGCGCGGCAGCAGCGCGATCCGGCCCGCGAACCCCGGCAATCCCTGGTACACGCGTAGCACCGCGTCGTACCCGATGCGGCCGAGTGCCACGATGACCTGCAAGCGGTCGAGCAGCGCAATCTCCTCGACCAGGTACGGCCGGCAGGTGTTCAGCTCTTCGGGCGTCGGCTTGTTGTCCGGCGGCGCACAGCGCGCCGCGGCCGCGACGTATACGTCGGTCAGCGCCAGCCCGTCGTCCCGGCGCCGCGCTGTCGGCTGGTTGGCGAATCCCGCGCGATAGAGCGCGGCGTACAGGAAGTCGCCCGAGCTGTCGCCCGTGAAGACGCGGCCGGTCCGGTTGCCGCCGTGCGCCGCGGGGGCCAGCCCCACGATGAGCACGCGCGCAGCGCGATCTCCGAACCCCGGCACGGGCCGGCCCCAGTACTCCTCATCGCGATACGCGCGGCGCTTGACCCGCGCGGTCTCCTCGCGCCACGCCACCAGGCGCGGGCATACGCGGCAGGCAACGATACGCGCCTCCAGGCTGTCCCAGGCATCTGTGTTCAGACTGTGATTCATGCTATAATTAAAGCACAGATTTCTGCTCTCGGAGCAATCGGCCCCTGCCGCTGGCAGCCACGATCACGGACCTGCATCCGATTCAGGCTTTCCTCGTATAGTAAGTGGGCGCCAGCGCTCGTCTACGATGTAGAATCCTGTGTGCAAACCTTAAATCTTTCAATACACCTTATACAATCTATTGACAAACATAGAATAGCATGCTATACTGATTTATACTAAGCCAACAGGAACTGGGACCGCAATTGCGGCCCGCACAAGGGAGCTAACCGGATGAACGCAGCAGGGACAACATGGGAACAACATCTGTATGCGTTGGCACTGCCAGGGCCGGAAAATGAGGCCCCCTATCCTCCGGCGTCACAAGAAACAGAGCTGCTGGAGCAGGCGTATGCCTACTGCAACGGGCTTGCCGGCGCCAATGGCCGCACCTTCTACCTGGCCTCCCGGCTGCTGCCCGAAGAGAAGCGCCGCGCCGTGCGCGCCCTCTATGCCTTCTGCCGCGTCACGGACGACCTGATCGACCGGTCGGCAGGCGACCTGGAGGCCGGGCTGGCTGCGTGGCGCAGTTGCACGATGGCGTTCCCGCCGCCGTGCGACAACCCGGTGGCGGTGGCCTGGGCTGACACACGCACGCGCTACCGTATCCCCGCACGGTATGCCGAGCAGCTCGTGCAGGGCGTAGCGGCTGACCTGCAGAAAAAACGGTATGCGAATTTCGAGGAGTTGACCGTCTACTGCTACGGCGTGGCATCCACCGTGGGCCTGATGTCCATGCACATCGTCGGCTATTCGGGACGGGACGCGATCCCTTACGCGGTCAAGCTCGGCGTCGCGATGCAGCTCACCAACATCCTGCGCGATGTGCCCGAGGACTATGCGGCAGGCCGCATCTACCTGCCCCAAGATGAACTGGCTGCGTTCGGGCTCAGCGATGAGGACATCGCCGCAGGCCGGAACGACGATCGCTGGCGGCGATTCATGCAGTTCCAGATTGCGCGCAACCGCCAGCTCTATGCCGAGGCGCTGCCGGGCGTCGCGAAGCTCGCGCCTGCGGGCCGCTATGCCGTGGCGGCGGCGGAGCTGTACCGGGCGCTGCTGGACGATATCGAGCAGCACGATTACGATGTGTTCAGGCACCGCGCCCACCTCAGCACGTTCGGCAAGCTGCGCCGGCTGCCTGCGGCCTGGCTACGCGCCCACCGCGGCGAGTATGCTGATCTGCAGGTCGAGCCATTCGGTGGGTTGGGCGGTGAGATACCGGGCCAACTGACCCAGGCCTCTGTGCGGTAGGCCCTTCTGAATCGGCTGGAATGTCAATGGCAAAGCGTGGAGTCGAGCTTTAGCCGGTTTCAGAGTGTACATGCGCAACCAGCCTGACCGGCTGAAGCCTCGACTCCACTCATATTACTGAGGTGAACAGATGCGAGTGATTATTGCGGGAGGGACGGGTTTCATCGGGCGGAATCTGGCCGCGGACCTGGCAAGTAGCGGGCATGAGGTCGTATTATTGAGCCGCAACCCGGCGAAGGCCAGCGGGCTGCCGGCGGGCGTGCGCGCTGAGCGATGGGACAGCCGCAGCGCGGCGGGCTGGGGGCCGCTCGCTGACGGCGCGGGTGCGATCGTCAACCTGGCAGGCGAAAACCTGGCCGGCAGCGGCTTCCTGCCGAGCCGGTGGACGCCGGAGCGCAAGGCGCTCATCCGCCAGAGCCGGTTGGATGCGGGCCGCGCAGTGGTAGAGGCGGTGTCTGCGGCGCGCATCAAGCCGCGCGTGGTCATCCAGTCGTCGGGCATCGGGCACTACGGCTCGCGCGAGGACAAGCTGTTGACCGAGGCCGACCCGCCCGGCACCGACTTCCTGGCCCAACTGACCGTGGACTGGGAGAACAGCACCGCGGCCGTAGCCGCGCAGGGCGTCCGCCACGTCAGCATCCGTTCTGCGGTCGTGCTCAGCCCCGAAGAAGGTGCATTGCAGCGGCTGATTCTGCCGACGAAGCTGTTTGCCGGTGGGCCGATGGGCAGCGGAAGGCAGGGCTTCGCGTGGATTCATCCCGTGGACGAGACCGCCGCGATCCGCTTCCTCATCGAGCACGACGCGGCAACCGGTCCGTTCAACCTCGTGGCGCCTGACCCGACAACCTATGCCGAATTTGCGCGGACGCTCGCCCGTGTCATGGGCCGGCCGTACTGGCTTCCCGTACCCGACTTTGCGCTGCGCGCCCTCCTCGGTGAGGTTGCCAGCGTCGTCCTGGAGGGCCAGCGCGCTGCGCCGCAGCGGCTGCTCGATCTCGGCTTCAGCTTCCGCTTCCAGACCGCCGAAGCCGCGCTCCGCGACCTGCTGCGCTGAGTTACTCGTTACTCATTACTCGTTACTGATCAGAATTGAGACCCATCCCATGAAATTCGAACACCGCTTCCGCGTCAAGGCCTCGCTGGACCAGGTCGCGCAGTTTCACAGCCGGTCGGCCAGCATGCCGGCGATCACCCCGCCGCCGATGATCGTGCGCGTCCACGCCGCGCCGGAACAGCTCAAGAGCGACGACGAGATGGACTTCACCCTCTGGGCCGGACCGCTGCCCATCCGCTGGGTCGCGCGCATCGAAAACGCCGGCAGGAACGGCTTCACCGACCGCCAGGTGCGCGGGCCGTTCGCGTCATGGGTCCACCGGCACAACTTCCGCAAGGTCACCCCTGAACTGACGGAGGTCTATGACCACGTCGAGGCGACAGTCAAGCGTCACGCGTTCTGGGGCCCGGTCGGCTGGCTCATGTGGCTCGGCATGCCGGTCCTCTTCCGGTTTCGCGCCAGCCGGACGCGGCGGCTGTTGGAGACGAATTGAAGATCACAGATTGAAGATTGAAGGTTGAAGGGGTGGGGAGTGAGTGAGCGGGTGGTAGTAATCGGCGCGGGCATCGGTGGGCTGACCGCAGCGGCGCGGCTCGCGCAGCACGACCTTGACGTGACGGTGCTCGAGGCGCACGTCTACGCAGGCGGCTGCGCGGGGACGTTCTACCACCAGGGCTACCGCTTTGATGCGGGTGCGACGCTCGCTGCCGGGTTCGAGCCGGGCGGAGGCATGACGCAGTTGGGCGCGGCGCTGGGCATCACCTGGCCCGTCACGCCCGCGGAAGTGGCAATGCAGGTCCACCTGCCCGGCGGCGCAACCGTCACCCGCTGGGCCGACCCACACCGCTGGGCCGAGGCCCGGCTGACGGCCTTCGGCCCCGCAGCCGAGCGCTTCTGGCGCTGGCAGGAAGCCACCGCCGACCGCCTGTGGGAGCTGGCGCTTCGCCGGGTCCCCTGGCCGCCCCAAGGCCCGGCGGATGCCGCCGCGCTGCTCAGGGCGGGCGCACGCGCGACGCTCGCGCAGCCCTGGCGCGCGCCCGCGCTGGCCGCGGATGCGCTGCGTCCCGTCGCCGCACACCTGCGCGCTATGCCGCCTCACCTGCGCCAGTATGTGGATGGACAGTTGCTCATCGCCGCACAGGCGACAGCCGCCCATGCCAACGCGCTGTACGGCGCGGCTGCGCTGGACATGCCGCGCCGCGGGGTCGCGCACGTGCACGGGGGCATCGGCCAGCTCGCCGCGGCCCTGGTCGACGCGGTGCGCCGCGCCGGCGGCGAAGTCCGTTTCCGCCAGCGCGTCACGGGAGTCCGCTCCCGCGCGGACGGCGGCTACGTGATCCGCACCAGTAAGGGCGCAGAGTTCTCCGCCGACCAGGTCATCTTCAACCTGCCGCCGTGGGATGCCGCCGCGTTGCTCGAAGAAGACGCTCCGCCGCGCATATCGGGCGCCCGGCTGCCCGCAGACGGCTGGGGCGCGTTCATGCTGTACGTGGGACTGGACGCATCCGGCTTTCCCGCCGATATGCCGCTGCACCACCAGGTGCTCCTGCGCGAGCCGCTCGGTGAGGGCAACAGCATTTTCCTCTCGTTGAGCCTGCCGGAAGATGCCGGCGCCGGTCCACACAGCCGCGCGCCAGAGGGCCACCGCGCACTGACGCTCAGCACGCACACGGACCTGCGCGCGTGGTGGCGGCTGTTCGAGACGGACCGGCCTGCCTACGAGGCGCGCAAGACGGAATACACCGACCGCGTTCTGCAGGCCGCGGAGGTTGCGCTGCCCGGCCTGCGCGGGGCTGCGCGCCTGGTCCTGCCCGGCACACCGGTAACCTTCCAGCGATTCACCAATCGAAGCCGCGGTTGGGTGGGCGGCTTCCCACAGACCTCGTTGCTGCGCGCATGGGGGCCGCGCCAGGGCCACGGCCTCTGGCTGGTGGGCGACAGCATCTTCCCCGGCCAGTCGGTCCTGGCAACCGCGCTCGGCGGCGGGCGTGTCGCAGATGCGCTGGTGCGCAGCTCGACCCGTTCGCTCTATTCTCGCGGCAGCGATAAAATCACTGTGACAACTTTCACAGGAGGAAATAGGCCATGAAAGTGGGGATTGTCGGCAGCGGACAGGTTGGCGGCACAGCCGCCTATGCGATGGTGATGACCGGCGTTGGCCGCGAGATTGTGATGGTGGATGTCAGCCGGGAGCGCGCCCAGGCCCAGGCCGAAGATATCTCCCACGCGGTGCCCTTCGTACACGACCCGCTGGATGTATACGCGGGAGAATATACGGACCTTAAGGGCTGCCGTGCGGTGGTCATCGCAGCCGGCGTCGGCCGCCAGCCAGGCGAGTCGCGGCTGCAACTGCTCCAGCGCAATGCGGCAGTCTTCCGGCAAGTGGTGCCTCAGGTGCTGGAACATGCCGGGGATGCAGTCCTGGTGCTGGCGACGAACCCGGTGGATGTCACCACGCACCTCACCGCGGCCATCGCAGCGGAACACGGCATCCCCAGCAGCCGCGTCATCGGCTCCGGCACGACGCTGGACACGGCCCGGTTCCGCACCCTGCTGGCCGAACACCTGCGCGTCGATCCGCATCACGTCCACTGCTACGTACTGGGCGAGCACGGCGATTCACAGGTGCTGACATGGTCGCTGGCGACCGTCGGCGGCGCGAGCGTGCGCGAGTTCTGCGATCTGCGCGGGATCACGCTGGACGAGAGCGTCATGCAGGACATCGACCAGCGGGTGCGCTTCGCGGGCCGCTCGATCATTGCGGGCAAAGGTGCGACATATTACGGCATCGGCAGCGCACTTGCCAGTATCGTGGACGTGATACTGCGCGACGAACGCGCGATCATGACCGTTTGCACCCCCCTGCCCGAAGTCGCGGGTGTGCGGGACGTGACGGTCTCGCTGCCCCTGCTGCTCGGCGGCAGCGGGGTGGTTGCCAGCCTGCCCGTGAGGTTGGATGAAGGGGAGACCGCGGCGCTGCACGCGGGTGCGGCGGCCGTCCGCGAGGCGATTGACAGCCTGGGGTTGTAAGTTCAGGGGTTCGTAGTCGGCGCTTATGAAGATCAACAAATCAGGTCGGTCCTATAGTCACGCTTGGACCTCACCTCGTGCGGCCTTCGGCCGCCCACCCCTCTCCCACACTGTGGTGTGGGAGAGGGGAATAGTGCAAATGGGTTCTGGGCAGCAAAGCTGCCCAGAACCCTTCACAAACAGCTTCCCGCCCCCGTTCAGCGGGGGCGGGAAGGCGAGCAAAGCTCGCACGGGGTGGGGGCCACAGACTACCGAGCCATTTTGTCAAAGTGCAAAAGCCCCTCCTAATACGAACCTTGGAAAGAATGGTGACCAAAGTGCAGGGTGAGCGAATCGAGTTGGGCCGGACAGGGCTGCATGCACCGCCGCTAGGGCTCGGCACGTGGCAGTGGGGCGATACCATGATGTGGAACTACGGCCAGGGCTACGCGGAGGCGGAAATCCAGGCCGCGTTCGATGCCAGCCTGACCGCGGGCGTGAACCTGTTCGACACCGCGGAGATGTATGGCCGGGGGCAGTCCGAGCGGTTTCTGGGCGGGTTCGTCAAAGCTCATGTCGCCGCGGGCGGCGAGCGGCCCATCATTGCCACGAAGTACATGCCCTACCCCTGGCGGCTGACCAAGGGGCGGCTCACGGCGGCCCTGCGCGACAGCCTGGACCGGCTGGGCCTGGACCAGGTGGACCTCTACCAGATTCACTGGCCGTTCCCGCCGCGCTCCGTGACGACCTGGGCCGATGCGCTGGCGGATGCGGTCGAGGCGGGTCTGACGCGCGCGGTGGGCGTCAGCAACTACAGCGTGGATCAAATGCGCCGCGCGCATGAGACTCTGACGAAGCGCGGAGTGCCGCTGGCGAGCAACCAGGTGCAGTACAGCCTGCTCTACCGCCAGCCGGAGCGGAACGGCCTGCTCGCGGCATGCCAGGAGCTGGGCATCGCGCTGATCGCCTACAGCCCGCTGGCAAAAGGCTTACTCACCGGCAAGTATGCGCCCGGCAGCCGGCCCGCGGGCCTGCGCGGGCGGCGGTATAACGATGAGGTGCTGGGGAAGGTCGCCCCGTTGAGCGGGCTGCTGCGGGACATCGGACAGGCGCACGGCAAGACCCCCAGCCAGGTGAGCCTCAACTGGCTCATCTGCAAGGGGACGTTGCCGATCCCCGGCGCGAAGAATGCGCGACAGGCCGCGGAGAATGCGGGCGCGCTGGGCTGGCGGTTGGGCACGGATGAGGTGGCCGCGCTGGAGCAAGCGGCGGATGCGACAGGGGTGACGGCATAGCGATGGGTACGTTACAGGATCGGGTCATTGTGATTACGGGCGGCAGCCGGGGCCTCGGCCTGGCAAGCGCACGGGCATGCGCGCGGGAAGGCGCCGCGGTGGTGCTGGCCGCGCGGGATGAAGGGGCCGTGGCGCAGGCGGAGGCCACGCTCCAGGGCGAAGGGTTACAGGTGGTCGGCACGACCTGCGACGTCAGCGACACCGAGCAAGTGGAGGCGCTGGCGCAGTTCGCCGTGGCCCACTTCAAGCGCTTCGACGTCTGGGTCAACAACGCGGGCTACAGCGCGCCCTACGGCCCGGCTGCGCACGTCGCGCCGTCCGCCTTCATGCGCGTGATCGAGACGAACATCATCGGCACGTACAGCGGCTCGATGGTCGCGCTGCGCTACTTCCTGCCTGCGCGCCGCGGCAAGCTCATCAATATCCTGGGCCGCGGGTCGAACGGCGAGGCTTCGCCCAACCAGGCCGCCTATGCGGCCAGCAAGGCATGGGAAGCCAGCTTTACACGGTCGCTGGCGAAGGACTATCGGGACTCCGGCATCGGCATCCACGCGTACAACCCGGGCATGATGACCACCGACTTCCTGACCGACCTGGTCGCGGTTGCGGGGTTTGAGCGCCGGCTCCAGCGCGCCATGCCCACGATCATCCGCATGTGGGCCAAGCCGCCGGAAGTCCCCGCGCAGCGGGTGGCGTGGCTGGCCTCCGCCGCGACGGACGGCAAGACCGGGCTGGAACTGCGGGAGATGAATGCGCTGAACATGGCCGCAGGCGCGCTCCGCGAGGGCTGGGCTCGGCTGACCCGGCGCCAACCGGCCGGCCCTGAAGTCAAGATTACACTGGTACCCGCCGTGCTGCCGCTGCCGCCGCGCCACGGCGCGCCCGTAGGCGAGAAGTGGGAGCGGGGGTCATGACGTACTTCGGCTTTCTCATTCGCTTCGTCGGCGTCCCGTTGCTGCTCCTGGCCGTGCTGACCTGGCTCGACGCGCGGCGCGGCGTACGACTGCCGCCCTCGCTCAGCCAGCTCCCCGGCGGCCTGCTGATTGCCGCGCACATCGTCGCGGCCGTGCTCTGGACGACGCCTTGGGACAACTACCTGGTCGCGACCGGCGTCTGGTATTACGACCCCGCCCTGGTCACCGGCATTACGCTCGGCTGGGTGCCCATCGAGGAATACACCTTCTTCGTCGTCCAGACCGCGCTGACCGGGCTGTGGGTATTGTGGCTCGGACGGCATCTGCGCCCCGCGCCGCTGCCTGCGCCGAAGCGGCCCCGGCTCAATCTCATCGCCGCGGGCGTCACCGCGGTCATCTGGCTGGCGGCAGTGGTGCTCTTCTTCACGCGCTGGCAGCCCGGCACTTACCTGGCCCTGGCAGTCGGCTGGCTGCTGTTCCCGGTGATTCCCCAGATGCTGCTGGGCGCGGACATGCTCTGGCACCAGCGTCACGTCGTACTGCCGGGTATCCTCGGGCCCTGGCTCTACCTGTCCGCGGCGGATTTCATCGCCATCGATGCGGGCACATGGACAATTGCGCCATCACAGTCCACCGGTGTGATGATCGGGGGCGTGCTGCCCATCGAAGAGGTCATCTTCTTCCTGCTCACCAACATGCTGATCGTATTCGGCATGGTGCTCTTCCTGAGCACCGACAATGCCGCAGTCAAGGGGTTCATCGGCAGATTGACCCAGAAACCCGGATTCTCCGAGAATCCGGGTTTCTGATCTGGAGATTAACAGAAATCCGGTTTCTCAGGCGCAGCTTCGCTGCGCACGAAACCGGGTTTCTGCGACCTTGTCCTGACTTAAGAGGTTTACATGCGTCGAAGTCGTTTGTTGAGTATCTTCCTGGTCGTCTTTATCGACTTGCTCGGTTTTGGCCTGATCCTGCCGCTGCTGCCCTATTATGCCGGGGCATACGGGGCCAGCCAGCTCCTCATCGGCGGGCTGGCCGGGGCCTACGCAGCCGCGCAGTTCATCGGCGCGCCGCTGCTCGGCCGCCTGTCCGACCGGTTTGGCCGTCGGCCCATCCTCGTGGTCAGCATCGCGGGCACTGCGTTGAGCTTCGTCATCCTCGGCCTGGCTGAGCCGCTGGGCAAGGTGCTGGCCGGTATCCCGCTGGCGCAGGCCACCAGCGAACAGGCCATCGCGCTTCAGAACGCGACGGTCGTCGGCGTGATGTTCGCCTCGCGGCTGCTCGGCGGCCTGACGGGCGGCAACATCACGGTCGCGCAGGCGTACATCGCGGATGTCACCGACGCCGAGAACCGGGCGAAGGGGCTGGGCCTGATCGGTGCCGCCTTCGGCCTGGGCTTCATTCTGGGGCCGGTAGCGGGCGGCGCGCTCAGCGCATTCGGCTACGATGTGCCTTCCTTTGCCGCGGCCGGACTGGCGCTGCTCAACCTGGTGGCCGTCATCTTCTTCCTGCCGGAGTCGCTCACACCGGAGCGCCGCGAGGAACTGCTGACCGAACGCCGGTCGCTCATCAGCCTCGGCGCGATGTGGGAGGCGCTTAACAAGCCGCGGGTCGGTCCGCTGCTCAACATTCGCCTTTTCTATGCGCTGGCTGCGGCCATCTTCCAGACGATCTTCACCCAGTGGGCGATGGTGCGTCTCGGCCTGACCTCGCAATCCACCGGCTGGCTGCTAGGCTATGTGGGTCTGCTCTCGATCATCGTACAGGGCGGGCTGATCGGCCCGCTGACCAAACGCTTCCGCGAATACCAACTGATCTTCTGGAGCACGGCGATCATGGCCGTATCGCTGCTGGCCTGGGGACTGACGCCCAATCTGCCCGTGCTGCTCGTCGTGATGATTCCGATTGCCTTCGCAACAGGCGTGCTCAACACGGTCATCAACTCTGCGATCACGCGCGCCGTGCAGCCGCAGGAGATCGGCGGCGCGCTCGGCATCGCCGGCTCGCTGGAAAGCCTCTCACGCATCATCTCGCCGCTGCTGGGCAGCGCGCTGCTCGGCGCAGTGGGCGCGTGGGCGCCGGGCCTCGCGGCCAGCTTGATCATGGGCGGGGTGGTGTTCTATGCGTGGCAGCACCTGATTGTGCGGCCTGATGCACCCCTGGTCGTGGGCACAGCCGGTCCCGCAGCACAAAGCCACAAGTGATCCGCAGAGGCGAGAATTAGATTATACAGACTATTGACAAAGCATCAACAGTATGATACACTTTCATGGATAACGTCGACATGAAAGGAGCCCTTGAGTGGCGAAGAAACTGATGGGCGCCGACGCGCCTGATTTCACCCTGCCAGCAACGACAGGAAGCACGGTCAGACTTGCAGACTATCGCGGCAAGAACGTCGTGCTGGTCCTGAACCGGAGCATCTACTGACCGTTCTGCCGCCGGCACATGGCGCAGTTGCGCCAAGATTATGCGCAGTTCACGGAACGCAATACCGAGATTCTCGTCATCTCGCCGGAAGACATGCCTGAGGTCAGCAAGTTCTGGGCGGCGGAGCGCATGCCTATGCCCGGCCTTGTCGATCCAGGCCACGAAGTTGCCAACCGCTATGGGCAGGAGGTCAACCTCCTGAAGCTCGGCCGTATGCCTTCGCTGCTGATCCTGGACGCGACAGGCGCCGTGCGCTACGAGCACCGGGCCAATAGCATGGCCGACATTCCGGCCAATAAGACGCTGTTGACAGTTATTGACGAACTGAATCGGGAAAGAATCGATGCGTAACTGGCGGGCCATCTGGCAGCCGGAGCTGTATCACGGCTGGGGCAAGCGCCCGCCCTTCTTCGAAGGGTGGTATTTCAAGCTGGTTGACGCCGGCGAGTCACATCGCTATGCAGTGATTCCCGGCGTCTTCCTCGGCGCGGAGCCGGGCAGCTCGCACTGCTTCGTGCAGACGCTCGACGGCGCGACCGGCCATACCACCTATCACCGCTACCCGTATGAGGCCTTCCGCGCAGCCCCCGACGAGTTCAACATCTGGGTCGGACCGAACAACTTTCGCGTTGACGGTCTGCTGCTCGACATCAACGCGCCTGACCGGCGCATGCGCGGCGCGCTGCGCTTCGAGGGGCGCACTCCCTGGCCCGTCACGCTGGCCTCGCCGGGCATCATGGGCTGGTATGCGTATGCGCCCTTCATGGAGTGCTACCACGGCGTCGTCAGCCTCGACCACGCCATCGACGGTTTCCTGGAGGTGGACGGGCGGCTGCTCGACTTCCGCAATGGCCGAGGGTATATCGAAAAGGACTGGGGCCAGGCGTTCCCGCAGGCGTGGGTCTGGATGCAAACCAACCATTTCGCCATGCCCGGCACTTCGCTGACAGCCTCGATCGCGATCATCCCGTGGCTGGGCAACCAATTTGACGGCTATATCGCGGGCCTGTGGCACGAAGGGCAGCTTTACCGCTTTGCGACCTATACTGGCGCGCAGCTCCAACGCTTCGAGGTGGATGACGACCGGGTCGTGCTGCATCTTGCAGATCGTCCCGACCGCCCTGGCGGTTATCGTCTGGAAATCACCGCGCAGCGCAGCCACGCCGGGCTGCTGCACTCGCCGGAGCGCACCGCCATGCTCCAGCGCGTGCTAGAGAGCCTGACGGCCACGGTCCACGTCCGGCTGGTCGCGCAGGGGGCGCCTGAGCGGGTCATCTTTGAAGGCACGGGCCGCCACGCCGGGCTGGAGGTCGTCGGCCCGGTGGACGAGATGCGCATAACGAGTAAAGAGTAACGAGAAATAAGTAAGCCGCTCACGATCTCAACTCTCTACTCGTTACTCCTTACTCGTTTCTCATTACTCATTAGGAGCATCATGCACACCGAGGGACATGCGCCGGGGCGCATTGCGCTGCTGGGCTCAGGCGAGACCTCGCTGGCGGGGGGCCGCGTCTTCGAGGCGCTGGCACGCGTCCTGCCCACGCCGCTGCGCGTCGCCGTGCTGGAGACCCCGGCAGGCTTCGAGCTCAACTCAGCGCGCGTGGCGGGCCGGGTGGCCGACTTCCTGCAAACCCGCCTGCAGAACTACCGGCCCGCAATCAAGGTCGTCCCGGCACGGCAGCGCGGCACGCGGTTCAGCCCGGATGACGCGGCCATTACCGCCCCGCTGCTGCAGGCCGACCTGCTGTTCATGGGTCCGGGCAGCCCGACCTACGCCGTCCGGCAGTTGACCGGCAGCCTCGCCTGGCACCGCACGATTGCGCGACAGCGGGTGGGCGCATCCCTGGTGCTGGCGAGCGCAGCAGTCGTCTCGATCAGCGCGTTCGCGCTGCCCGTCTACGAGATTTACAAGGCGGGCCATGACCTGCATTGGGAGCCGGGGCTGGACCTGTTCGGGGCGTATGGGCTGAAGCTGGTGTTCGTGCCCCACTGGAACAACACCGAGGGCGGCGCAGAGCTTGACACGAGCTGCTGTTTCATGGGCCGGTTACGCTTCGAAACCCTGCACGCGATGCTGCCGCCGGACGTGACGGTGGTGGGCATCGACGAGCACACTGCGCTTTACATCAACCTGGCGGACGGCTCCGCCGAGGTTATGGGCGCGGGCGGGGTCACCGTACTGCGACCCGAGGGGACGCGCATCATTGCAGGAGGCGGCTGCTTGCTGGCCGAGTTCGGGCCATTTGCCTGGCCTGAACCGGACGCGGGCCTGCCCGCTGAGGTGTGGGCTGAAGCGCTCGCCGTCCACGAGGTCGACGCGCACGCTGGTGATCCACCGGCCGAAGTGCAGGCGCTGGTCGCGCAGCGCGAGGCTGCCCGGAGCCGCCGCGATTGGGCTGAGGCCGACCGTCTCCGCGCGCAGGTCGCGGCGCTAGGCTGGGAAGTGCGCGACACGCCGGCAGGGCCCCAAGTTACACCCCCGGCTGCAAAGCGAGAGTGACCGTGATCTGGGATTTTCAGGACCTCCTATCGCGGCGGCTGCTGCTCTGGTCTACGTTGAGCGTTGCGGGCGGCCTGCTCTTGCTGGCCCTCGGTGATGCGTTCTGGCGCGGGTTCGGCGTGCAGGCGGTAGCCTGGGGCGTCATCGACGCGGCCATCGCACTTTTCGGGCAGCGCAGCGCTGCCCGCCAGCGCGCGGCCAGCCGCGGGGATGCGCGAGCGGTCGGCCGCGTTGCGGCCAACCTGCGCCGCCTGCTGTGGCTCAACACCGGTCTGGATGTGCTGTACGTGGCCGGCGGCGTGCTCCTGGTGTATACTTTGGGGCGCACGGACCTCTTCGCCGAGGGCAACGGCTGGGGCGTCATCCTCCAGGGCGGCTTCCTGTTGATCTTCGACCTGCTGCACGCGCTGGCTGTACCTGATGACGCACCGGAGATGACGGTCCACCAGGCCTTCGGCGCGGCGTTCGCCGGACCGGAGCACAGGTCGTTCCGGCTGGCAGGCGGGCCGCAGACCGCACTGCTCGTCCACGGTTTCGCGGGCACACCGGACGAGCTGCGCGGGCTGGCCGAGTCACTCCACCGGGCCGGCTGGACAGTCAGCGTGCCGCTGTTGCCGGGCTTTGGCGCAGACATTGCCACGCTGCCCGACCGCCGCCACGACGAGTGGCAGGCGGCTGTGACGGGCGCAGTCCGCGAGCTCACTGGTAACGGTCGCGGCCCGGACCTCCTTGTGGGCTATTCCCTGGGCGCGGCCCTGTCCGTTGCCGCAGCCAGCACATTGCAGCCCGCGGGCCTCGTGCTGCTGGCGCCGTTTCACTGGCCCGAGCCGTGGTGGCTGCGCCCGGCGGAGTTCTTCGTGCGGCCCTTCCTGCCGCCGGGCTTCCGACCCTTGCGCAAGGCCGACTTCAGCGACTCGCGGCTGCGCCAGGGCATCCGCGGGTTCATGCCGGATGTGGACCTGGACGATCTGCAGGTGCAGGCGGCGATGCGCGATTTCCGCGTGCCGCTCTCGTTGATCGACCAGGTGCGCGCCGCCGGGCGGCGGATGTTGGCTGCTGCACCACAGGTCGCACCGCGGACACTCATTATCCAGGGCAGCCGCGACAGCGTGGCACGGCCGGCTAGCGCCCGCAAGCTCCTGGCGCGGCTGCCCCGCGGGACGCGCTACGTGGAAGTCGACGGCGAGCACGACCTGATGCGGCCGGGCAACCCTGCGTGGCCTGACGTCGAGCGGACGCTGCTCGACTTTGCAGCCGAAGTGACCGGCAAATGAGCAGGAACCCAATGATCGACTCGAACACCCGTCCCGACAACACGGGACGCAAGCTGATGCACACGGTACGTAAAGCAATTACAGCGCAGATATCGGCGTTGATAGCGCCCGCGGATTGGCACGGAAACGCGAGCAAGCTGCTCATCGCCTGGGTCGCCGGAATGCTCGCCATGCCCATCGGCGAGTGGATCGTGGGCCGCGGCGGGCTGATTGCCGGCGTCATCCTGACCGTGCTGTTGCAGGCCTGGCTGGCGACCTTTTTCCTCGTCCGGGCCGGGGGCGTGCGCCGCACAGCCTTCATCGTGGCAACCGTTGCGGTCGTGGCCTGGGCATCGGAGGCGCTCGGTTCACACACCGGCTTTCCCTTCGGCGCGTATCACTACACCGACCGGCTCCAGCCGCAGTTGCTCGGCGTGCCCCTGCTCATCCCGCTGGCCTGGCTGATGATGCTGCCGCCCGCGTGGGCCGTCAGCCAGCGCATCACCGGCCGCGCGTCGGGGCCGCTGTTCGTGGCTGTCAGCGCGCTCGCGTTCACCGCGTGGGATCTGTTCCTCGACCCGCAGATGGTCCACTGGGGGCTCTGGACGTGGGACCAGCCAGGGCAATACTTTGGCATTCCGCTCGTGAATTTCGCCGGGTGGCTGGGCGTGTCCGCGCTGATTACCGCGCTGGCGCGGCCGCCCGCACTCCCCATCCGGCCGCTCCTCGTCATCTACACGCTGACCTGGCTCATCGAAACGGTCGGGCTGATCCTGTTCTGGGGACTGTACGGCCCCGCGCTCGCGGGTTTCGTGGGGATGGGGTTGTTCGTCGCGCTCGCATGGCGGTCGGGCTGGAGGAGCAGGTGGCAGGTCTCTGGGCAGTCGTAGGATTCTTCCTCGGCGCCATCCCGTTCTCGGTGTGGCTGGGGCGGCGCGTGCTGCACCGCGACCCGCGGCAGTACGGCGACGGCAACCCGGGCGGCACGAACGTCATTCGCGCGGGCAACCGCGGCCTCGGCGCACTCGTGATCTTCCTTGACATGCTCAAGGGTGCAATTCCCGTGGCGCTCGCGCATTATGTCTTCCAAGTGGACGGCTGGCCGCTGCTCCCCGTGATCGTCGCGCCCATTCTCGGCCACGCGTTCTCGCCGTTCCTGCGCTTCCGCGGGGGCAAGGCGGTCGCCGTCACCTTCGGCGCGTGGAGCAGCCTGACCGTGCCCTTCGGCCCGTTTGCCATGGCCCTGCCGCTGCTCGCCATCAACAATGTGCAGGGCAACTCCGGCTGGTCGGTCATGGCCGCGTGGCTGGTCTGGCTGGTCTTTCTGCTGCTGACCGGCGCGACGGGGCCGCTGTTAGGCGCATGGGCCGCGACTCTGCTCATCCTGGCCTGGACGCACCGCGCCGACCTGCACCATGCGCCCCGGCTGCGGTCCGCGCGCGGCCACCGGGAGGGTGTGTGATGGTGCTGCTTGCGCTCGTTGCGACGGCTGCGCTGCTCGGCATGACGGGCATCACGTTGGGCAACCTCGCGCTCTTCCCGAGGCTCGCGCATCCTGTGTCGCGGCTGGAGCGGTGGCTGATCCAGGAGCGCGACCTGTATTTTCGCAGCAGACGGGGCCAAGATGGCCCCGTCCAGAGGACTGGATTGGTCTCAGTGCTCGTCCCCGCGCGCAACGAAGCTGCGGTCATTCGTGGGACAGTGGCGCGGCTGCTGGCGCAGGACCATCCCTGCTTCGAGCTGATCGTGCTGGATGACCACTCGACCGATGGCACGGGTGACCTGGCACGCGCAGCCGGGCACGGCGACGGGCGGCTGCGCGTCATCTCCGGCGCAGACCTGCCGCGCGGATGGGCGGGCAAGAACTGGGCCTGTCACCAGTTGGCGCAGGCCGCGCGCGGCGAACTGCTGGTCTTCACCGATGCCGACACAGTCTGGCTGCCCGGCGGCCTGTCTGCCGTCGTAGCCGAGCAGGTGCGTACGAACGCGGACTTGCTGACAGTTTGGCCGACGCAAGTCACGGAGACCTGGCCGGAACGCCTGGTGGTTCCGCTCATGGCGCTGGTCGTCGTGGGGTATCTGCCCATCTTCCTGACGCACTATGCGCCGTGGACCCCGTTTGCCGCGGCGACCGGGCAGTGTCTGACCTTTCGCCGTGCCGCGTACAATGCAATCGGCGGGCACGCAGCCATCCGGGGCGAGGTGCTGGAGGACGTCAAGTTCGCGCGGCGCATCAAGGCCGCGCGACTGCGGCTGCGCATGGCCGACGGTGACGGGCTGGTCGCGTGCCGCATGTACACCGATTGGCCGTCCGTGCGCGACGGGTATGCCAAGAACATCCTGGCCGGCTATGGCAGCTCGCTCTTCTTCATGGGCTTGGCAACGCTGTTTCACTGGCTCGTGTTCCTGTTGCCGCCGGCGTGGTTGGTGATGGGATTACGTAGAGGGCGGCAATCTGGTGTGTCCAAAGCAGAGCATCCTGAGCGGAGTTCACAGCTCAGCTGTGCGACGCAGTCGAAGGATGCGGAGCGGCCGCTCAAGGCGCTTGGGGTGCGCCTGCATCCTTCGACTAGCGGCACTTCGCAGTCGGTGTTGAGCGGTTCACCCGCTCAGGATGCTCTGTTTAGCTCCTACCCTGGCGCGTCACATCGCCGCGCCTGGCCCTGGTGGCCGCTCGCGCTGACCGCACTGGGCATGGGCCTGCGCGCGGTCACCGCGCGGTTCACCGGCCAGCGCGGCCGCGATGCCCTGCTGATGCCCGTGTCCGCCGTGCTGATGACCGTCATCTCTGCGCGCTCGGCGTGGTGGCAGGTGCGTTACGGCGGGCCGATGTGGAAGGGCCGCGTCATCAAACCAGTGCAAGAGGCAGAACCGTGAGCAAAGCGGCTGGCGCGCCTGCTGCGCGCAAGGCGGTCGTCGTGATCGGCGCAGGCATCGCAGGCTTGAGTGCGGCCATCCGGCTGGCCGCAGCCGGTTTGCGCGTGATCGTACTCGAACAGAACGAGACGGTCGGCGGCAAGATGCGCGAGGTGCGCGCGGACGCGCCGGCCGGCACGGGCAGCTTCCGCTGGGACACCGGCCCGTCGGTCATCACCATGCGGCATGTGCTGGCCGACCTGTTTGCCGCGGCGGGCCGCTGCATCGAGGACTACCTGACGCTGCGCCCGGTCGATCCGCTCACGCGGTACTTCTACGAGGATGGGACGGTGCTCGACGCCACGCGCGACTGGCCGCGGCTGGCCGAGCAGATTGCGGCCATCGATGCCCGGGATGTCGAGGGCTACGCGGCCTACCTGGCCTACGCCGCGCAACTGCACCGCATCACCGGGCCGCTGTTCATCTACGGCGAGCGGCCGGGGCTGCACAGCCTGCGCGAGGCCGCGCCGGCCGACGCGCTCCGTATGGCCCCGTGGCTGCGCATGGATGCTTCCATCCGCCGCTACGTCCGCTCGCCCCACCTGCGCCAGCTCTTCGGCCGCTTTGCGACCTACATCGGCTCCAGCCCGTACCTCGCGCCGGCCACGCTCGGCGTCATCAGCCACGTCGAGCTGACGCAAAGCGTCTGGTACCCGCAGGGCGGCATCTACGCGATTGCCCGCGCGCTTGCGCAGCTGGCAGGCGAGTTGGGCGTCGAGGTGCGTACTGGCAGCCGGGTTGCACAGGTCGAGGTCAGGGACGGCCGCGCAGTAGGCGTCACCCTGGACAGCGGGGATTTCCTCCCTGCGGACGCGGTGCTGGCGAACGTGGACGTGGCGACGCTGTATGCGAAGCTGCTCCCGCGCGACGCCGCGTCCCCGCGTAAGGTCGACCGGCTCACCTCGGCGCGACTCTCCTGCTCCGGCTTCATCCTGTTGTGGGGCATCCGCGGCGAACATCCACAGCTGGCGCATCACAACATCTTCTTCTGCCGCGCCTACCCGCAGGAGTTCGCGGATATCTTCGACCGCGGCGTGCCGCCTGCGGAGCCGACGCTGTATCTCGCCATCACGTCGAAGACCGAGCGCGACGATGCGCCGGCAGGGCACGAAAACTGGTACGTACTGGTCAATGCGCCGCCGACCGGCCCCGCGTTCGACTGGACGACGCAGGCAGCCGCGTACCGTGAAGTCGTGCTGCGCCGGTTTGCGCAGTTCGGGCTGGACGTGCGCGGCCGGATCGTGACCGAGCAACTCATCACGCCCGCCGACCTCGCAGCCCGGACCGGCGGCTGGCGCGGCGCGCTCTACGGGGAATTGTTCGACAGCCCGTGGGTGGCCTTCCGCCGGCCGACGAGCCGCGCCGGCGACATCCCCGCGCTCTACCTGGCAGGCGGCACGACCCATCCGGGTGGCGGTGTGCCGATGGTCATGCTTTCGGGCAAACTGGCCGCGGAGGCGGTCACCGCAGATTTGAGGAGCACATCATGAAGTCGGTTATTATCATCGGTTCCGGGATGGGCGGGCTGGCCGCGGCGCTGCGGCTGCGCAAGATGGGGTTCGATGTGACCGTGCTGGAGAAGCAGCGGCGGCCCGGCGGCCGCAGCAACGTGCTGCAGGAGCACGGTTTCCGCGTGGACATCGGCCCTACCATCCTCGTGATGAAGGAGACCTTCGAGGAAACCTATCGCGCGGTCGGCCAGGACATCAACCAGCGCATCCGGTTCACGACGCTGGACCCCAACTACCGCATCTACTTCCACGACGACACGCACATGGACCTGTACAACGGCATGGCGAAGCTGGCCGCGGAGGCGGAACGCATCGAACCGGGCGTCACCGAGCGGCTGTTCGAGTTCATCGGCGCGAGCGCGCAGAAGTACCGGCTGGCGATGGACTTCGTGACGCGCAACTATGACTCCATCTTTGACCTGGCGAACCCGGTGGCCGGATGGCGACTGGCCCGGACGCAGGCGTATCAGAAGCTCTACGACCAGGTCGGGCGGTTCTTCCGGACCGACAAGCTGCGCAAGGCGTTTTCCTTCCACTCGATGTTCCTGGGCCTGTCACCGATCGACGCGCTGGCGATGTACAGCCTGATTACTTACGCGGACCTCGTGGAGGGCATGACCTTCCCGATGGGCGGCATCTACAGTGTCATCGAGGACATGGTCAAGCTCGGCGAGGAGATGGGCGTGCGCCTGCGTACGGAGTCGCCCGTGGCCGAGATCGTGGTGGAGGGCGGCGCGGCGCGCGGGGTGCGCCTAGAATCGGGCGAGTTCATCGGCGCGGACATCGTCGTCTCCAATGCAGACCTGGTCTATACCTACCGCAAGCTGATTGCTGCGGAACACCGCCGTGACTACCCCGACGCGAAGCTGGCGAAGATGGAGTACGCCTGCTCCGGGTACCTGCTCTATCTCGGCGTGGACAAGCTGTATCCCCACATGCGCCACCAGGCGCTGTACTTCTCGGAGGACTATCGCGCGAACCTGGACGCCATCTTCCGCAGCAAGACGCTGCCCGCGGACCCGTCCTTCCACCTGAACAACCCGACCATCACCGACCCGAGCCTCGCGCCGCCCGGCCACAGCGTGCTCTACCTGCTCGCGCCCATGCCCAATCTTCAGGGCAACGTCAACTGGGACGACGCCGCGCCGGTCGTGCGCGAGAAGCTGCTGCGCCAGCTCGAGCGCATCGTGGATCCCGACATCCGTAAGCACATCGTCTGGGAGCGCGAGTACCGGCCGACGGACTGGCTGCGCGACATCAATGCCCCGTACGGCGTGGCGTTTGGCTCGCTGTCGCACGGCTTCTTCCAGTCGTCGTACTTCCGGCCGCACAACAAGGCGCGCGACATCAGCGGGCTGTACTTCGTCGGCCAGGGCACCTACCCGGGCATCGGCATGCCGATGGTGCTGCTGTCTGCACGGCTGCTGGCCGAGCGGCTGGCGGTGGATTATCGGATGTAGAGGCATGGGTGTTTTCGCTCATGGTTGACGTAAAGGAGCGCGGCACAGTTGCGACCCCCGCCGACTACGCGGAGTGCCGCCGCATCATGTCCGCCGCCAGCAAGAACTATGCGTTTGCCTCGCGGCTGCTGCCCGGCGGCATCATCCACGATGTGGAGGCCCTGTACGCGCTCATGCGCGTGGGCGACGACCGGGTGGACGTGACGCACGCGGGGTTCACTTCACGGGAAGCGGCGATTGAGGACTGGGAACGGACGTACTGGCGCGCGTTCGAGACGGGCACGAGCGATCATCCGGTCATGCGCGCGTATCTCAACACCGCACTCAAGCACGGCATCCCCGCGGACGTGATGGCTCCCTACTTCCGTGCGATGCGCGACGACATCACGGTCACGCGCTTCCCGACCTTTGCCGACCTGCTGTATTACATGGAGGGCAGCGCGCTGCCGGTCGGCCGGGTCATGGTCTACATGGTCGGCGTGCGCGCGCCGCACACGGTGGAGGACACGCTGCCCCACGCGGACAGCCTGTCAGTCGCGATGCAGCTCAGCAACTTCTGGCGCGACGTGGGACAGGACTGGCGCATCGGTCGCATCTATCTCCCGCAGGAAGATATGGCGCAGTTCGGCGTGGCCGAAGCGGACCTGGCCGCGGGCCAGGTCACGCCCGCGTTCATCCGGCTGATGGAGTTCGAGATGGCGCGGGCGGAGGAGTATTACGAGCACGCGCGGCCGGGCGTGCGCCGGTTAGCGCGCGGCCAGTGGGCGGTGATGGCCGCGCTGGAGGTCTACCGGGCGATTCACACGGGCATCCGGCGCAACGGGTACGATGTGTTCACGAAACGGGCGACAACCACTCACTTGCAGAAGGTCGGCCTGGCCCTGCGTGCGGCGAGGATGCTGCGCGCCTGATTCGTGCGCGCCGCGATGCTTCTGCGTGCTCCGTGAATTCCGTGGTCACAGTCAGGCCAGATCAAACGTCAGGCACGCCACCCCATGCGGCGGAAGCGAAAACACGAACCGGCTTCCGTCTGCCGTCCGCTCAGGCGTGAGTTCACCGGCCACCGGCACGGAGGCGCGCTCGATCTCGGCCAGTTCGTCCCGCGTCGGATACTCGGGACTCCCCAATTCGATCCATCTTTGTTTGGGGTTCGCATGCGCGTCATCGAGCCGCGTGATGCCGACCGGCCCGTTCAGCGCCACGCCCTGCAGGGCGAGGACCACTTCCTCCGTCCCGATCGGCTCCGCAGGGACATTGTGGTTGTACGCCAACACCGTCAGCCGCGTCTCATCGCGCACGGCCAGCACCTCGGCCGTGGAGCCGACTCCCCCGATCACAGGCAACCGCCGGTCTCCCAGGCGGTGCAGCAGCTCGAAGACACGATAGGTCGGCTTGGGGATGCCGTAGATGTTCTGCAAGCCGAAGCCCCCGTGGAAGGGCGCGGCAAACTGACCGCGCTCCTCGAACAGGTCTGAGAACGTCCAGAAGGAGTAGCCGTCCACCAGCCCGGCGTTGTCCGCGAGGGTCTTCAGCACCATCGCCGCGGCATACGGCTCGTCGTGCAGCGGGTCCGGTAACACTGCGGAGATGTTCCACTCGGTGTAGTAAAGCGGCAGGTCGCCGGCCTGCTCCCGCGCCCGCGCGGTCATCTTGCGCAGGATGCCGCGCTCATACTTGCCCATCTCATGGCCGAACTGCCGGAAGAACTCCTCGATGGTCAGGTTGCTGTTGCGCCATAACGGGTCATCCGTGGGATAGTGGTGGGTGGAAACGAAATCAATCGGCACGCCGGCGCTGCGGCAGAAGTCGAGCATGTCCGGAATCCAGGCGTTGACCGAGGTGGCTGGGCCGCCGACGCGCAGCTCGCCGTCTACGCCCTTGATGGCGCGCACCGCGTGCTCGTAGAGCCGGAAATACTCCTCCTGGGTGCCGGCCCAGAAGTACCTGAGGTTGGGTTCGTTCCAGACCTCGAAGAACCAGGTGCGCACTTCCGCCAGCCCATATCGGTCCACCAGGTGGTGCGTCAGCGCGCGGATGAGCGCCTCCCACTCGCGATAGTCTGCCGGCGGGGTGACGTTGGCCCGGTAGTGGAAGCAGGTGGTCGGCCCGGATGCCAGGGCGGAGGGCATGAAGCCCAGCTCGATGAACGGCTTCATGCCGATGCTCAAGAGGAAGTCGAAGATGGCGTCGATGTTGAAGAAGGAGTAGCGCAGGCTGCCTTCCGTCTCGCCCCGGAACAGATCGACGTCTCGAACACAGACGCTCATGTCGTCGTCGAGCAGGCCGTGGAACCGCACATACTGGAAGCCCAGCTCCCGGCGGCACTTCTCCAGTTGCGCGCGCCAGTCCGCGCGCAGGCCCATGACGGCATGGCAACTGCCCACGCACTGCTCCCAGTAATGCGGGAACCGCGTGGTGTCAGCGGCTACGTCCAGGTGAAACTCGGCCATGATGCACTCCTCGCAATCAAGAACTGGCAACGTGGAACCATACCAAGATTGGAGTCGAGGCTTTAGCCGGATGGGTCGTGTACACATAAAGACGACCTTACCGGCTAAAGCCTCAACTCCGGCTAATGTGGAATATCCGCCCTGCAACCTCAGGAATCGAACTTGCGCACCGGGCCCATTCGTTCAGCGCCGCCGGCCCGCACTCCCGCGACCTCCGCCGCCCCAGATCAGCGCGAGGCCGAGCAGGAAGCCGAACACATACCAGTTGCCGTTGTTGTGCACCTCGAAGACGTGCACGCTGTCCGAGAACAGCGAGATGATGAACGTCACGGGTGCGATGATCCCGTGCCACAGGCCCTGCCAGAAGCCGGCGATGCGGCCCTCCTCGTCGGGTGAGTTCACCGCCGGATTGGGCCCGGCCACGCAACCGCCCAGGATGACGACAGCCAACAGCAACAGCCCTGCGACAAACACGGTCTTCTTCATGGGTTACCTCCTCCCTTGTCGATAGACCCATTATCGCGCCTGGGGCTGCCGGTTCCCGATGTACAGCCGACGAAAACAGGACAGTTCTGACGGACTTGAGAGCTCCATAGAACGCTGATAAACGCTGGTGGTACTGATCCACAGGATTGAACCAAGAGATCTATGGATCAGTCCAATCGGCATCATCCGCGTTTTATTCCACCAGCCCCCCTACAAGCTGACGCACGCGATCGGCATTCGTCTGCGACACGGTAAACTCCGGCGGGCGGAGGACGCCGCCCATGTAGCAGCGTGTGTTCCGGTAGGTCATGCGGCCTTCCCGGGTGGAGCGCAACGACGCATGCACCTCGCGCGGCCGACAGCCCGCGAGAATCTTGCCGATGTTGCGCTCGCTGATGCCCCCGCCGGGCATGATGATGACCCGATCGCCGGCACGCGCCACCAACTCTGCCAGCAGGTCCAGCCCTTCCAGCGCGGTCGCTTCCTGGCCGGACGTCAGGATGCGGTCCACGCCCAGCTCCACCAGCGTTTCGAGCGTCGCGAACGGGTCGCGTGCCATGTCAAAGGCCCGGTGGAAGGTCACGTTCAGCGGCCGTGCCAGCTCAATGAGGTCACGCGTGCGGGGCACGTCCACCGCGCCGTCAGAATCGAGCAGCCCAATCACCACGCCCGCCGCGCCCAGCTCCCGCGCGCGCTGAATGTCGTGCGCCATCACCGCGAACTCGACATCGGAATAACAGAAGTCGCCCCCGCGCGGACGGATCAGCACGTTGACGGGGATGCGCAGTTCGCGACAGGCCAGCGCCACCGTGCCATCGCTCGGCGTGATGCCCCCCTCCAGCAGGTCCGCACACAGCTCGACGCGGCCTGCGCCGCCCGCCTGCGCGGCCAGCGCCGACTCCACCGAATCCACACACGCTTCCAGCAACACCTGCGCCATGTCACCCTCCCATCTCGTCCAACAGGCCCGCGATACCGCCCGCATCGAACTCCTCAGCCAGGATATCCATCAGCAGCACGTCGTACTTGCGCCCGGCGATGATGCGCGCCTGCCGCTGTAGCCCAACATCACGGAAACCGACCTTCCGGTAGGCCTGGATGGCCCGCTCATTGAACGTGAACACGCCGAGCGAAACGGCGTTGAGGTTGAGCAGGTTAAAGCCGTAATCGAGGAGCAGCCGCAGCGCATCCTGTCCATAGCCCCGGCTCCAGTAGGATTTTTCGCCGATGACGATGCCGAGCATCGCCCGCCGGTTGAGCTGGTCGATAGCGAAGAGCACGCACCGACCAATCACCTGGTCGTTGGCCAGGTCCACGATGCTGAAGATGGGCCGCTGCAAGCGCAGGTCTTCGGCCAGGTGATTCTGCTCGCTCTCCAGCGACAGCGACAGGTAGGCCTCGTCGCCCAGCGGAATCGCCACTTCCAGGTCGTTGTCCCAGTTGGCCCAAAGCTCGGCGTCTTCCGGGCTGGGCGGGGAAAGATAACACTTCGTACCGATTAGTTTGCGATAGTGGGGCAAGGAATCACCTCTCAGGCATCGGCTTGCCTGCCGGCGTGTAGCAGCAACTGCCGCTGGAGCACCACCAGCAGTGCCGCGACAAACCCGACCACCGCAGCCAGTCGCAGGCCGAGCACGATGCCGCCCGGTATGTCGGCCAGGAAGCCGCTGATGATCGGGCCGATGAACATGCCGGCGAACAGGGCCAGGTTGTAGAGCGAGACGTACTCGGTGCGCTCGTGATCCGGCGTGAGCGCGACCATGTTGCTGAACAGGGTGGTGTAGAGCGCGGAGATGAAGAACCCGGCCATCATCGCCCAGGGAATGAGCCACCAGATGGAGGGCGAGAGGGAGGTCAGCAGCGGGTAGAGGGCATAGCCCGCGGGGGCCAGCGCCAGCGCCCACACCCGACCGATCCGTCCGACCACCCGCTGCATGGACAGCGCGCCGACGACCCCTGCTGCAGAAGCCGCGGTCACCAGGATGCTGATCTGCCCGTCCGTGGCCGCGAGCAGGCGCACCCAGTACAGCGGGAGCAGCGGCGAAATCATGCCGATAACGACATGGCTGAGGCAGGCGACCAGGAGGAACACCGCATACCCGGGACGCTGCAACATGCGGCCCACATCGCCCAAGAGCGGCTTCTCGCTGCGGCGCGGCGGCGGGTCGACGACCTGTAGCTGCTTGACGTACCACACGCTGACCAGGGAGGCCGCAAAACCGATCAGGAAGATGACCTGGTAGTTCAACGGAAAAGGCAGCCACTGCAGGATGCGGCCTGCGGCGAGGGTGCTCAACGTGCTGGTGATGCCCAGCCCGGCCATGCGCCAGCCAACGATCTGCGTGGTGCGCCGCGGGGGCAGCATGTCGGCCATCATCGCCAGGAAGCTGGTGTTCGCCACGGCCAGCGGAAACGCCTGCAGGATAACCAGCAGGACGGTGATTTCGGCCCGCCCGCGCGTGAGGAAAAAAGGCAGCAGCGCGATGGCAAGATAGAGCAGGCGGTGCGTGAGCAGGCTGGTGACGACCCAGCGCAGCCGGTGCCCGCTCGCGGCCATCAGCCGGCCTGCAGGCAGCTGCCACAGGATGCTGACCAGCGCCGCGCCGTATGTAACCGCGCCGAGGAGCAGGCTGGACGCGCCCAGGCGGACGACATAGACCTGGATCAGGTTCATGGTCGTCCCGATCAGGATACCGTACCAGGTGATCTCCGCAACCAGGCGGCGAATATTGGCCTCGGTCACATCTGGCGGCATCGAGGCTACTGTCCGTGGGCGCCAGAAAGCCAGACTGCGCAACACTAGGCCCGCTCGACGAGTTCGATCAGCACGCCGTGTGCGCCCTTCGGGTGGATGAACGCGATGCGGCCGTAGGCGCCCTGCTTGGGTGCCTCGTCGATGAGCTGCGCGCCCTTCGCTCGGAGGTCGGCCAGCGTCGCCTCGATGTCGTCCACCTCCAGGCAGACATGGTGCAGGCCCTCACCGCGCTTCGCAAGATAGCGGCCGATGCCCGACTCCGCGCTGAGCGGCTCCAGCAGCTCGATTTCGCTGTCGCCGGCGGGCAGGAAGGCCATCTTGACATCCTGCTCCGGCATCTCGCGCACGTCCGTGACAGTCATGCCGAGCGCGTCGCGATACACGCCCAGCGCGCGGTCCAGGTCCTCAACGACAATGGCGATATGGTCGATCTTCTTGATGCTCATGGTTCCTCGGCATATTCGTTATCGTGACTGTTGGACGGTGGCAAAGCCACCGTCCAACAGTCACGATGATAGCATTTACTCCGGGCGGACATACCATTCCTCGCGCTCATAGTCGAAATCCGCGATTTTGGTGATGTCCATTTTCACGTATTTGCCCGTGCAGTCCGCGGCCACCGTCCCGTCGGGCAGGTACACCTCCCCCGTGCCCTCGAACAGGCGGGAGCGGTCGGCTGTGATGCGCCCGACCGCAGTCAACGGCGTGCCGAGCGGCACGGGCTTGAGGAAACGGACGTTCAGCTCGACCGTCACGCCCCAGATAGCCTCGCCGTACTTGATCATGATGGCCCGGCCGATGGTTTCGTCCAGCACGGCAGTGATGACGCCGCCGTGCATGCGGCCCGGATAGCCCTGATGATGCTCCTCGCCGGTAAACTTCGCCAGCAGCGAACCGTCTTCCTGTTCATAGAAATGGACGTGGACGCCTGCGGGATTACGTTCCCCGCAGACAAAGCACATCCGGCTTGTCGGTTGTTTGTTCATGTGTTTGCCACAGAGGTCACAGAGCGTTCAGAGCTTTGCTGAGCATTACGGCCGGTACTCGCCGAACACGCCGCGCAGGGTGTTGCAGATTTCGCCCAACGTCGCGTACGCGCTGACCGCCTCCACGAACAGCGGCATGAGCGGTGCGAACGGGTCCTCAGCAGCCGCACGGACGCGCGCCAGCACATCGTCCACCGCCGCTTGGTCGCGGCCCGCGCGCACCTGCTGCAACCGCGCAATCTGCTCCGCCTGCACCGCAGCATCGATCTTGAGCAGGTCCGACGGCAGCATGTCGTGGCTGCGCTGGAACTTGTTCACGCCGACCACGACCTGCTGGCCGTCCTCGACCGCGCGCAGCGCGGCATATGCGGCATCCTGGATTTCGCCCTGGATGTAGCCCGCCTCGATGGCCTTGCGCGCGCCGCCCATTGCATCGATGCGCTCGATATATTGTAGGGCGCGACGCTCCAGCTCATCCGTGAGGGCTTCGACGTAATATGAGCCGGCGAGCGGGTCCACTGTATCCGCGACGCCGGATTCGTAGGCGATAATCTGCTGCGTGCGCAGCGCAACCTCGACTGCACCCTCGCTCGGCAAGGCCAGCGCCTCATCGCGCGAGTTCGTGTGTAGGCTTTGCGTGCCGCCCAGCACCGCAGCCAGCGCCTGGAGCGTCACGCGCACGACGTTGTTTTCCGGCTGCTGCGCAGTCAGCGTGGAGCCGGCGGTCTGGGTGTGGAAGCGCAACTGCCAGCTCTTCGGGTCCTGCGCGGCAAACCGTTCGCGCATGATGTGCGCCCAGATGCGCCGCGCGGCGCGGAACTTGGCGACCTCCTCCAGGAAGTTGTTGTGTGCGTTGAAGAAGAACGCCAGTTGCGGCCCGAAGTCATCCACCTTCAGCCCGGCCTCCAGCGCGGCCTTGACGTACTCGATGGCATTCGCCAGCGTGAAGGCGATTTCCTGCGCGGCGGTCGCGCCTGCCTCGCGGATGTGGTAGCCGGAGATGCTGATGGTGTTCCAGTGGGGCACGTGCGACCCGCAGTAGGCGAACAGGTCGGTTATCAACCGCATGGATGGCGCGGGCGGGAAGATGTAGGTGCCGCGCGCGATGTATTCCTTGAGGATGTCGTTCTGCACGGTCCCGCGCAGCGCGGCCTCTGCCACGCCCTGCTTGCGGGCCACCGCAATGACCATCGCAAGCAGGACACTGGCGGGCGCGTTAATGGTCATGCTGATGGAGACCTTGTCGAGCGGAATCTGGTCCAGCAGCGTCTCCATGTCGGCCAGCGACGAGATGGCCACGCCGACCTTGCCCACTTCGCCCAGCGCGAGCGGGTCATCCGCGTCATAGCCGATCTGCGTGGGCAGGTCGAACGCGACGCTGAGGCCGGTCTGCCCCTGCGCCAGGAGATAGCGATAACGCTGGTTGCTCTCCGCCGCGGTGCCGAACCCGGCATACTGGCGCATGGTCCAGAGCCGGCCGCGATACATCGTCGGCTGCACCCCGCGCGTATACGGATATTCGCCGGGCAGCCCCAGCTTCTCCTGGTATTCGGCATCGACTGCCGGACAGGCCGCCGCGTCTGCGTCGGGCGTGTAGACCCGCTCAACTGGAATGCCGGAGGAAGTCTCGAAGCGCGGCGCGCGTTCCGGCGCGCGTGCCAGGGTCCTCGCGACGGTCTTCTGTTCCCAGGCGGCTTTACGTTCTGCCAGCGTACTCATGGATGCTCCTCTATCCAGACCTCGCAGGTTGATAAACCTGCGAGGTCCTATCTAGCACACTTCCACTGTCTCGTCGGACACGGCCGGGGCCTTGTACTTGCGCTCGAACAGCTCAGGGTCATAGGGTGCGCGGCGGTTAGGGCAGCCCTCGCGCGGGCAGAGCTGGCACGAGGCGAAGGTCTCTTCCGTCGGATACAGGATGCCGGAAACCGACTTGGTCGGCACCATCAGCAGGCTGGGCGTGAGCTCGACGCCGATCTCGCCGGTCACGTCACCGACCAGCGCGAGCAGGGGCCGCTGCTGGCTGATGGGCCAGTCACCGAGCGAACCGGGGTTCATGCCCGCCATCTGCGGCACGCTGTAAGCCTCGCGCAAGTGGGCCTGGAACGCGGCGATCGCGCTGCCCAGCACGGCCTGGTTGATCGCATCGGCGTAGTAGCGGGCCAGCATATCCTCCTGCCCCTCCGCCCAGGCTTCCAGTTCGCGGCCCGATGTGCAGAAATAGGCGAAGACGCGCTGCAGCGAATCCAGGTTCACGCGCAGTACGCGGCTGGTGAAGCGGATGCCGCTGATGACGACGGCGTCCGGCTCCTTCGCGTCGATGTAGCCGATCCGGTACATGGCTTTGGGCCGGGCGATGGTTTGGGCCTCCGCGATGAGGTCCAGCACCTCGGTCTCAGCACGCGTGCCCGGCTTGATGCGCATCCGCGCCAGCACCGCGGCCGCGTCGATCCGAAACGGTAATGGATTCAGGACGATGGAGTCCACTTAGGCACCTCAGAATTGTAAATGACCGGCACAGCGCGTGCCGGTCAAGGTCAGAATAGCCCAGGACGCTTCGCGCGTCCATGATATGTGTCAGGCTAGGTTTTCATCCTTCGACTCATGGCACTTCGTCAGCCGGGTTGAGTCGTACACCCGCTCAGGATGCTCCACGCGAGACACCGTGCGCATCCTGAGCGGATGGGCGCTGCGACGCGGCGCACGTAGTCGAAGGATGCGCGCTGGTCAATCGGCCGGCTTGGTCCGGAACACGATGTCCCATAAGGGCGAGCTGACCCCGAAACGCTGCCCCGGCGTCTTGAAGTGGTGCATCATGTGGTAGCGCTTCAGATACTTCATTGCGCCGCTCCGAATCGGCCAGTGATGCGTGGCATAGTGGATGAGGTCATAGGCCAGGTAGCCCAGGGCGAACGCGCCGAATACGGGTGCGACCCAGTGACCCGCCTTGAACAGCACCGCAAAGACCACGTAGAACAATCCGTAGAACAGCGCGGCCATCGGGATGCTGACCACCGGCGGCATGACCAACCGGGTCTTGAGCTGCGGCTGGACGTGATGAACGCCGTGGAACATGAACCAAAAGTTCGCCAATCGCTCCGACTTCGGGTCGAAGTGAAACATGAAACGGTGGAGCAGATACTCGGTCAGCGTCCACAGCAAGAGGCCGAGCAGCGCCCCGGCGGGAATGTGCGCCCACGACTGGCCCGGTTCCAACGTCAGGATGGCGCGGGCGAAGAAGAAAACGATCACCGGTGTCCAGATGATCATGACGGCCAACGGCGTAATGTGCGTAAAGAACTCCAGGAAGTCCGACTTGAACAACCGGATCGGGACATCGCTGTGATTGATGTTGAGCGTGTTTGCAGTTTTTGCCATACTGCCTCCTGATGCTGCTGGCTGCTTGTGAATGATGGTTCGAATTACTTCAGCGTCATCAACACCTGGCCCTGCTTCACCTGCGCGCCAGGGTCGATGCGCACTTCATGTATTATACCCTCACGCGGCGCACGCAGCTCATTCTCCATCTTCATCGCTTCGAGAATCACCAGCGTCTCGCCTTCGCTGACCTCTTGACCCGCGCTGACGGCCACCTTGACCACCAGACCCGGGATCGGCGCCTTGATGGGCAGCTCGCCCTCCGGTGCGCGCAGGCTGCGGTCGGCCAGCGCCAGCCGCCGCGAACGTTCGTCCTGCACCTTAACGAGATAGCGCAGGCCCGACACCATGACGCCGTAGGTGTTGCGCGGGTCCTGTTCGGGGTCCAGCACAATCTCGTAAGAAGCATTGTCGATCAGCAGCGAGTAGAGATGCTGGCCGCCGACCAGGCGCATGTTCGCCGTCATCTCCTGCCCGTCCACGGTGATGCGGCCCTGGTGATCGATGTCGATCTCGTAGGTCTGGTCGTTAACGGTCGTGTAGTACTTCATGCGTTACTCCGGGTTTGTAGACGGCGCTGAAGCGCCTACTACAAACGGGATATGTGTATTTAGCTGCCGCTGCGCATACGCTCGGTGCGCGGCCGGGTGGATAGTTTCCAGAAGGATTGGCGCATGCCGCTGTCGTCGCACGGGATGCGCGAGGACAGGATGACCGCCTGCTGTTCCTTCTCATGCTCCACCAGCGCAGCGGCAATCGCCGCAACCTGCGCCAGGCTGCGGCTGGGTGCAGCGGCCATCTTGAAGCCGTCCGGTCCATCCACGAAGCTCGTGTCGAACTGCCCGCCCTGAAAGCGCGTGCTATCCATCACCCGCTGGTGGAAGGGAATGGTGGTATGAATGCCCCCGATGCGGTACTCGTCCAGCGCGCGGCGCATTCGCAGGATGGCCTCGGGGCGTGTCTCGCCCCAGACGACGAGCTTCGCCAGCAGCGGGTCGTAGTAAAGGCTGACCTCCCAGCCCGCGTAGATGCCGCTCTCCAGCCGCACGCCCGGCCCCGTCGGTTCCAGCAGGCTCGTAATCTTGCCCGCTTCCGGCAGGAAGTTGTTGTACGGGTTCTCCGCGCTGATCCGGCATTCGATCGCCGCGCCCTTGAACGTGATGTCGTTCTGCGTCCAGCGGAGCCGCCGACCCGCGGCCAGCGCAAGCTGCTCCTTGACGATGTCCACGCCCGTCACCAGCTCCGTGACAGGATGCTCGACCTGTAATCGGGTGTTCATCTCAAGGAAGTAGAAACTGCCCGCGCGGTCCAGCAGGAACTCGACCGTTCCGGCATTGCTGTAGCTGACGGCCTGCGCCGCGCGGACGGCAATCTCGCCCATCTGCGCGCGCAGCTCCGGCGTGACCGCGACCGACGGTGCCTCTTCGATGAGCTTCTGGTGGCGGCGCTGGATGGAGCACTCGCGCTCGCCCAGGTGGATGCAGTTGCCGAAGCTGTCTGCGAGTACCTGGATTTCGATGTGCCGCGCGCGGGTGATGAGCTTCTCCAGGTAGACATTGTCATCCCCGAACGCGCTCTTGGCCTCGCGACGGGCCGCAGCCAGCGCGCGAGGGAGCTCGGACGGCTCCATGACCGTGCGCATGCCCTTGCCGCCCCCGCCGGCCGCGGCCTTAACCAGGACAGGGTAGCCCAGGTCCTTTGCCGCGGCAAGAGCCTCGGCATCGCTCAGGCCGGCACAGGGGTCGCAGCCGGGTGCCGAATCGCTGCCCGGCACGACGGGCACCCCGGCCGCGATCATCGTGCGCCGCGCCTGCACCTTATCGCCCATCGCCCGAATGGCGGCGGGCGGCGGACCGACCCAGGCCAACCCGACGTCCTGCACCGCAGCCGCGAACTCCTCGTTCTCAGAGAGGAAGCCGTAGCCCGGGTGGACGGCCTCCGCGCCGGAGGCCAGCGCGGCCTCGATGACCGCGGGGATGTTGAGATAGCTCTCGCGCGCGGGCGGCGGGCCGATGCGATAGGCCTGGTCCGCGTAGCGCACGTGCAGCGCAGCGCGGTCAGCATCCGAATAAACGGCGACCGTCCGCTGCCCCCGCTCCTGACAGGCCCGGATGACCCGAACGGCAATCTCGCCGCGATTGGCGATTAGAACTTTTCTGAACATGGTTTACTCATTACAAAGGTATATTCCCGTGTTTCTTCGGCGGATTCGTGTCCCGCTTGTTGTGCAGCATTTCGAGCGCGTTAATCAACCGGAGGCGCGTCTCGCGCGGCTCGATCACCGCATCGAGATAGCCGCGCGCGGCGGCCACATACGGATTGGCGAACTTCTGCCGGTAATCGGTCACAAGCTGCGCGCGCGTCTCCTCCGGGTTGGCCGCCGCCTGAATCTCGCGGCGGAAGATGATATTGACCGCGCCCTCCGGTCCCATGACGGCCAGCTCGCCCGTCGGCCAGGCCAGGTTGATGTCCCCGCGCATATGCTTGGAGCTCATGACGCAGTAGGCCCCGCCGTAGGCCTTGCGCACGACCACGGTCAGCTTGGGCACGGTGGCCTCCGCATACGCATAGATGAGCTTTGCACCGTGACGGATGATGCCGCCGTGCTCCTGCACCGTGCCGGGCAGAAAGCCGGGCACATCCACCAACGTGACGATCGGGATGTTGAACGCATCGCAGAAGCGCACGAAGCGCGCGGCCTTCACGCTGGCGTCGATGTTCAGGACCCCCGCCAGCACGGCCGGCTGGTTGGCA
>JAKPQT010000200.1 GCA_029555885.1 Chloroflexota bacterium
TGCATCAGGAATCCGGCGGCATTGTAAATCTGGATATAGGTCGCAACATCCAGGCCAGTATTATCCGCATAGATGGGTGTCTCCGGCATATGGGTCGAAAGACCGGTAATCATGCCCCGCTCACGAATCAGGGCCAGGTACGGCTCGATGCCTGCGAGGGAGCGCGTCCGCCGGTTAACAAACGCATCGGTGGTCGCCTGATGCGGCATGCAGATGTCGACCCCGATGGCCGCGTACTGGTCCAGGATGGCCGCAGCCTCGCCCAATTGCACGGGCGTGACCTCGCCCGTGCCTGCCACAGGCAGTGTAGGGATGGCAACCTGGATGACCTTGCGGCCGGCCCGTTGCTGCGCGTCCTCGACCGCCTCCTGAATCTTTGCATCCGGCCGCACGCCGTAGAACGTATCCACGCCGTGCGCCATGGCCGTCACCAGGATATCGCTGATGCGCCGGGCATCCACCGTTTCCACGATGAAGCGATCCATGGCCTTGCTCGTGTGCGAATAGCCGAGCAGCCAGTTCGTGCCGATCATCAGGCGCGAGACCGACAGATTTTCGATGTTGGTGCGTGGAAACATGATGCAGGTCCTTGGTCTAAAATTGAGTAAGGAGTAACGAGTAAGGTACGCATGTCTTTACTCATTACTCTTTACTCGTTACGCGTCACCGAACGGCCACGCGCCCAGCAAGCGCAACTGTGGCTCGACGCCCTGCGCCTGCAGCGCGGCGCGCGTCTCATCCGGGGAGCGACGGCGGCCCGGCCATACGGGATCGTTTGCCACGCGTACGGCCAGCCGCGCGACCGCAGCAGCCGCGTTGCGAATAGCCCTGACGTCCACCTTGTCCAGCGTGTCGGCCGCCGTATGGCCCCAGCCGCGCGGGCCGCTGCCGCCGGTGGCGATGAAGGCCGAAGGCACGCCCTCCAGCGTGAACGGGAACTGATCGGAGAACGGCACGAGCGCCTCGTTGACCGCGAAATCCGCGCCCATCGCGTGCCCCAGCCGGCGCAAGACGGGGGTCAGTTCGCCGCAATTCTGCAGGTAGAGTCCCAGCGGCCCGGACGTGCCCACGCAGTCCAGGTTGAAGATGAAGCGCAGGTCGTCCAGCTCGGAGCGGTGGCTCGCCGCATAGGCGTAGCTGCCGACCATGCCAAGCTCCTCTGCGTCAAAGGCGACGAAGCGTACCGTCCCGCCGAGCGCACCTGGCTGAGCCGCGAGCGCCCGTGCGACTTCGGAGGCCGCGACGATACCCGAAGCGTTATCGATTGCGCCCTGCGCAATGTCGTGGCCGTCCAGATGGCCGCACACCAGCACGCACGGGGCAGCGCCGTCGCCGGGCAGGTCGCCCACCACGTTCCATGAGACGTCGCGCCGCAGCCGGTTGGTCATGCTCAGCCGCAGCGTGACCGGACCGCGGCTGAGCCAGCGCGCCAGTTCCAGCCCCGTCTCGTACGCCAGCCCCGCGCCCGGCAGCAGCGTATCGAACGGTCCATCGGGGTCCGAGTGCAGGCTGCCGGTGGCGGCCAGCATGCCCGGCTCACCGTCATAGAACAGGAAGGCGGCTGCGCCGGCCTGCTGGGCGCGGATGTACTTTTCGAGGCGATGTGCCGGACGCTGGCCGGGCGGTGCACCCGCGCGCACTAGGACAATCTTGCCTCTAACAGCGTCCCCGGCTGCAGCGAGGTCAGGATCGAGTCCATAGCCCAGGTCGAGCGCCTCGGCCTCGATGTCGCACGCGGGCGCGGGCGGCAGCGCGATGCATGGCAGGCCGCGCACGGCAGGCGCGAGTATCGTGAGTGTGCTTTCGCCGCGCTCCCACCCGATGATGGGGAATTCTTCCAGGCGGACACCGATCAGGCCTGCGGCGCGCCACTGCTGCGCCAGGTATTCGGCCGCGCCGCGATAGTTCTCGCTGCCGGCAAAACGGCCGCCATAGTCCACGCAGAGCGTTTCGAGCATCCGGGCCGCCGTGTCGCCGGCCCAAATATCGCCGCAGAGCGCGCGGTCCAACGCCAGCAGCGTACCGGCGGTCGTGCTGCTGTCCGAGAGTGATGAGTTGGATTCCATTACTTATGCACCTGTGTTTGTGGGTCCAGGGCGTCACGCAACCCGTCACCGAGCAGGTTGAAGCCCAATACAGTAACCATGATGGCGATGCCGGGGAAGAATACCATGTGCGGGCTGGTCTGCAGGAACGGGATGGCGTCGCTGATCATCGCGCCCCACTCCGGCGTGGGCGGCTGCGCACCGAGGCCGAGGAAGCCGAGCGCCGCAGCAAAAAGAATGGCCCCACCGACGCCAAGCGTCGCCTGCACGATCAATGGCGACAGGCTGTTGGGCAGGATGTGGCGGAACATGATGCGATTATCCTTGACGCCGACCGATTCCGCGGCCTGGACGAAATCGCGCTCGCGCAGCGACAGCACCATCGAGCGCGTGACGCGCGCATAGCCCGGGATGCCGACCACTGCGACGGCAATCATCGTGTTGGTCAACCCCGGCCCGCGCACGGCCACAATCGAAATGGCGAGCAGGATGCCGGGGAAGGCCAGCAGGACATCCATAAAGCGCATGATGACGGTGTCGATGCCGCGGCCAAAATAACCCGCAGCCAGTCCCAATAACACGCCGGCCGTCCCAGACAGGAACACAACCACCACCCCGACCGTAAGCGAGATGCGCGTGCCGTGGATGATGCGGCGGAACAGGTCGCGGCCGAGGCGGTCGGTGCCGAAGGGGTGCTCAGCAGACGGCGGCTTGCGCGACATGCGCAGGTTCGAATCGGTGCTCGGGTCGTAGGGGTCAATGATGGGGGCCAGGACAGCCGTGAGGACGATGAGCGTCACGACGGCCAGGCCCACCCGCCCGTTCCAGCTGGCCAGCAAGCGGCGCCACGCGTCCCTGAACAGACCGCGCGAACGGCGGGCGGCGAGGTCCACGGCAGGTGACACAAGTGTCTGAGTA
>JAKPQT010000204.1 GCA_029555885.1 Chloroflexota bacterium
GCGGCTCCGCTGCCAGCAAACGCAAGGAGGCGAACCATGCAGGACCCTGGAACCGCAGCGCCGGCAGACCGCCACTCAGCCCTCGCCCTGCACGGCGGGCCGAAGGTGCGCCCGGAGCCGTTCCCGCCGCGCGGCAACATCAGTGAGGCGGAGCAGGCTGCCGTCCTCGCCCTCCTGGACCGCAGCCGCGCAGCCGGCCAGATGCCGGGCTACAACGGCGACGAGGAAGAGACTTTTTGCCGCGATTTCGCGGCCGCGCTCGGCGGCGGCTTTGCGGATGCCGTCAGCTCGGGCACCGCGGCCCTCTACGTCGCGCTTAAGGCGCTGGACCTGGAGCCGTTCGGCGAGGTCGTCGTCTCCGCCGTGACCGATCCGGGCGGCATGATGCCCATCCCGCTGCTCAACCTGATCCCCATCGTGGCCGACACCGAGCCGGACAGCTATAACACCGGCCCGGACCAGGTGGCGGCCCTGCTCTCGCCCCTCACGCGTGCCGTCGTGATCGCGCATATCGGCGGCGAGCCCGCCCCCATCGATGCCATCGTCGACCTCGCCCACCGCCACAGCATCCCGGTCATCGAGGACTGCGCGCAGGCCCACGGCGCGCAGTTGCACGGCCGGCCAGTGGGCAGCTTCGGCGATATCGCCGTCTTCTCCACGATGTTCGGCAAGCACCTGAGCACCGGCGGCCAGGGCGGCGTGGTCTTCACCCGCGACGAAATGCGCTACCACGCCGTGCGCCGCGCGGCCGACCGGGGCAAGCCGTTCTTCCTGCCGCCCGGCTCCACCAACGTCACCGCCGCGCTCAACCTCAATCTCAACGATCTGGCCGCCGCCATCGGCCGGGTCCAGCTCCGCCGACTGCCCGATGTCGTCGCGCGGCGAGAGTCGATCGCCGGCCAGCTCGCCGAGGGCATCTGCGACCTGCCGACCGTTTCGCTCCCGGCGCCCATCCCCGGTGCGCAGCCGAGCTACTGGTTCCTGCGCCTGCGCTTCCACGCCGAGTCTGCGATCTGCGACCGGGACACATTCTGCGCGGCCCTGCTGGCCGAGGGACTGCCCATCACTCCGCACTACCGCGCCGCGCTGCCGCACACCCAGGAGTGGTTCACCGAGCGGCGCGTGTTCGGCAGCAGCGGCTACCCGTGGGCCAGCCCGGACTACCAAGGCGACCGCCGGCGCAGCTTCCCCTGCCCCAACGCCCATGCCGTCATGGACACGCACTTCAACCTGCATCTGCACGAGAACTGGGGGCCGGGCGACGTAGACGCGGCGCTGGCCATCCTGCACAAGGTCGATGCGGCCTACCGCACCAAATGAGAGGCGAAATGCTCATCATCGACGCCCATAATCATCCCGACTGGCACGGGCACAATCTGGACAAATCGCTGGAGAACGCCGCTCAGTACGGCATCGCGGCCACCTGGCTCCTGTCCTGGGAATGCCCGGCCGACGAGTATGACCCGCAGTACAACCCGGTGTCGCTTACTGATCCGCGCGGCTACCCCATCCCGTTCGAGCGCGGCCTTGACTACACGCAGCGCGCGCCGGGCCGCTTCGTGCTCGGCTACGCGCCGGACCCGCGGCGGCCGGACGCAATCGACCGATTGGCTGCCGCTGTGGCCGTCTACGGCGTACAGGTCTGCGGCGAAATCAAGCTGCGCATGATGTATGACAACCCGGACGCGCAGCGTCTCTTCCGCTACTGCGGGCGGCAGGGCCTGCCGGTGACCGTCCATATCGACTACGAATTCGACTCCGGTTACCGCTACCCGCGGCCTAACTGGTGGTACGGCGGCGGCATCGAGGCCTTCGAGCGCTGCCTGCAGGCCTGCCCGGAGACGGTCTTCATCGGCCACGCGCCAGGCTTCTGGGCGCACATCTCGGGCGACGATCTCTGCCGACAGGCACTCTATCCCACCGGCCCGGTGCTCGCCGGCGGCAGGGTCCCCGAGATGCTGCGTCGCTACACGAATCTCTACGCCGACCTATCGGCTGGCTCTGCACTGAACGCGTTGAGCCGTGACCCGTCGTTCGCGAGGGATTTCCTCATCGAGTTCCAGGACCGCCTGCTCTACGGCCGCGACTGCTTCGACAACCGCCTGCAGGAATTCCTGGCGTCCCTGGACCTGCCCGCCAGCGTCCTGGAGAAGCTGTATGCTGGCAACGCCCTCCGGCTCGCGCCGGAACGGCCGCATGGGAGGACCGCATGAAGCGCATCTTCATGGTTACGGACATGGAGGGGGTTGCCGGGGTCGTGTCGTTCACCGAGCAGTCCTATCCCGACGGCAAATACTACGAGGCCGCGCGGCAGCTGGTAACCGCCGAGGTCAACGCGGCGGTCGATGGCCTGCAGGCCGCCAGCGTGGACGACATCCTGGTTTGGGACGGGCACGGTCCGGGGGCCATCAACTTTCCCGAGCTGCATGCGGCAGCCAAACTGCTCAGCGGCCGGCCGCTCGCGCCCTGGTCGCGACTGGCCGAAGTCATTGCCCGCTACGAAGCCTGCGTGATCATCGGCCAGCACGCGATGGCCGGCGTGCTGACGGGCAATCAGAACCACACGCAGAGCAGCCGGAGCATCGACTACTACAAGCTCAACGGCCGGCCCATCGGGGAGATTGCCCAGTGTGCCCTCTTCTGCGGTGCGCTGGGCCTGCCGTTCATCTTTCTCAGCGGCGACGCGGCCGCGTGCCGCGAGGCGGAGGAACTGGTGCCGGGCATCGGCACCGTCGCGGTCAAGGAGGGGCTGGGGCGTGGCTCGGCCATCTCGCTGTCGGCGCCCGAGGCGCGGCGCCGCATTCGCGAGGGCATCCAGCGGGCGGTCGAACGCCAGCGCAGCAACCCGCTGCCGCCGCTGACGTGGCCGGCGCCGTACGTGCTGGAGAAGCGGTTTTTCCACACCGACGCAGCCGATGCCGCCGCGGCGCAGCCCGGCGCGGAGCGCGTCGACAGCCAGACGGTGCGGCTGTACGGCGACAACATCCTCGACCTGATCTATCGTTGACGTATAGTGGAGGGAGCATGAGCGATATCCTGCGACTCGGGATGGTGGGGCTGGATACATCCCACTGTGAGGCCTTTGCCCGGATGCTGCACGATCCGGAGAACGCTCATCATCAGCCGGGCGCGACCATCGTCGCGCTCTACCCCGGCGGGTCCGATGCCTTCTCGCTCAGCCGCGACCGCGTGCAGGGCTTCACCGCGACTCTGCAGCAGCTCACCGGCGCGGCAGTGTACGACGACCTGGCCGCGCTGAGCCGCGATGTGGACGCCATCTTCCTCGAAAGCGTCGACGGCCGGCAGCACGCGGCGCAGTTTGCGGAGCTTGCAATCGGAAAACCGGTCTTCATCGACAAACCGTTTGCCGCTTCTTCAGCCGACGCCCGCGCGCTCATCCGTCGCGCGCAAGAGACGGGCACGCCCATGATGTCGTGCTCGTCGCTGCGCTATGCAGCCGGGCTGGCAGACGTGCTGGCCGCGACCGGTGATGAGCAGATCGTCGGGTGCGAGACCTTCGGCCCGGCCCCGCTGCTGGACGACTACCCGGGGCTCTTCTGGTATGGCATCCACGCGGCGGAGATGCTGTTTGCCGCGCTGGGCCCCGGCTGCCGACAGGTCCAGTGCCTCGCGCGGCCAGGCATGGATGTCGTACTCGGCGACTGGGTCGATGAAAGGACCGGCGTCATGCGCGGCACGCGCGCTGGCGCAAGAGAGTTCGGCTATGTGCTCCACACCGCGTCCGGCGTCCGCTGCGGCCTGGCGGATGCCACATCCGCGACGACGGCTCGGCTGCTGGCCGACATCCTGGCGTTCTTCCGCTCCGGCCGCTCGCCTGTCGACCTGGCAATGACCTTCGAGATTATCGCCTTCCTCGAAGCAACAGAGGCCAGCCGCGGCCAGGACGGCCGGCCGGTGGTGCTGGAGACATTCTGAGAAAACTCGCCATCATCTTGGGATCTTGGGCCAATTCTGTCACGATTTTGGAACGGTGCTGCGGTATGCTGGATGTGCATATCCACCTGACCGGCGTGTGCAGACGGCCTGGCATGATTCACCTTCGGTGGCCGACCGTCTGGAGGCCGGCCGCATTCGAAGGAGGCACTATCATGAGAACTCTCACCGTTCTGTCGCTCGTGCTGCTGTTCACCCTGACAGCAGCCCTGCCTGCCAGCGCCGACAAACCCGAATACTGGTACGACCGGGACTTCGTATGGGAGTTCCCCGGAGTCGATTGCGCGTACTTTGGGTTTGACTTCTGGGCCATGATTCGGATGGAAGGCCATGAAAGCGAACTCGCGTACTACGACAAGGCCGGCACTTTGTTGAGAACCCTGTATCAGAGTGCAGGCGTGAACACAGTGTACAACGAAGACTACCCTGAAAATCGTGTGAGCGGGCCATCCAACTACTCAATCCACATAGAGATGACGGGCGAAAACACCTGGATCGCAAAGTATACCGGCACCGTATGGAACATTCAGGTACCCGGTTATGGACCCGTTGTCCACATCTCTGGCCAGATCGTGCAGGAAGTAGAAAGTTGGGAGCCGACCAGCGAAATGAAGCGTGCGGGCCTCACCGAGCTTGACTTTCAGACGCTCTGCACCGTGTTGGCCGAATAGCCAGCCGGAGGGCGTGGCTGCAGCCCTGCGCTCATCCGGATTCGGGTCCGTGCGAGTGCCGTGGAGCCAGGCCTGCTGTTGGGCCGGTCAAGGGATGCTCCGTTGGCCGGCCCTTTGGGTACAAGCTTGTAACAGCAGCCTCGGTAACATGGTATAATTCGGGCAGTCACGGCGGCTTTCCTGCGGGAAGTGGTGCCCGTGAGGCTCGGCTGGCGCAGGAGGAGGTACCAGTGGAGCGGCCAAAGCTGTTCTTGTTCGGCGCACCGCAGCTTGAACGTGGGGGAACCCGCGTGGCCATCGAGCGCCGCAAGGCGCTGGCGCTGCTCGCCTACCTGGCGACAATGCCCGGCGCGCACGCCCGCGACACCCTGGCCGCGCTGCTCTGGCCCGAAGCGGACGCGACGCAGGCGCGCGCACACCTGAGCCGCGTGCTCGTGGACCTGCGCCAGGCCGCCGGCCCCCAGGCGCTGGATGCCGACGTCGACCGGGTGGCCCTCCGGCCGGACGAACTGTTCGTCGATGTGATCCGCTTCCGCACGTGCGTGGCACAGGTCGCCGCCCACCATCCAGCCCGCGACCCCCTCTGCGACGCCTGTCTGGCCGCGCTGGCCGAGGCCGTCGACTTCTACCGCGGCGATTTCCTCTCCGGGTTCACGCTCCGCGATGCGCCAGACTTCGATACCTGGCAGACCTACACCGGCGAGACGCTACGCCTCGAGCTGGGCGAAGCGCTCGAAAGCCTCGCACTGGCCTACAACGGCCGCGACGCGTTCGAGCGCGCCCTGCCTCATGCGCGGCGGTGGCTGGCGCTGGACCCGCTGTGCGAACCGGCCCACCGCTGCCTCATGCGCCTCTATGCCGGCCTGGGCGACCGGGCCGCCGCGTTTGCGCAGTACGAAGCCTGCACGAAAGCCCTGCAGAGCGAGCTGGGCATCCCGCCCGAACCGGAAACGACCGCACTCTACGAGCAGATCAAGGCCGGGATCCTCCGCCCCCGAGGGACAGACACAACAACCGCTGCGGCGACGCGCTTCCGGGTCGAGACGGTCTCGACCGTCAACAACCTGCCCGCGCCGGCCGATGCGTTCTTCGGTCGCGAGACTGAACTGGTCCAGATCGCAGAGCGGCTGGCCGATCCCGCGTGCCGGCTCCTGACCATCCTGGGTCCCGGCGGCGTCGGCAAGACGCGGCTGGCAGTCGAGGCGGGCCGCGCGGAGGTCGGCCGCTTCCACCATGGTATCTGCTTCGTCCCCCTCGCCGCGGTTGATACGCCGGACCTTGTAGCAGCAGCCATCTTGCAGACTCTTGCCGCGTCGAAAAAGGTTGCCACGACCCCGCAACAGCAAGTTGCCGACTTCCTGGCCGAGCGGCAGTTGCTCTTGATCCTCGACAACTACGAGCACCTGCTGGCAAACGATGCTGAAGCTGCGGACGACGATGGAGTTGGGCTCCTGCCCCGACTGTTGGAGCATGCGCCCGGGCTGAAGCTGCTCGTCACCTCACGCGAGCGGCTCAACCTGCACGATGAGTGGTTGCTGCCGCTCGGCGGGCTCGACCTGCCGCCTGATGACGCTCCAGCCGCCCCACCGGGCCCCGCGATCCTCGACGCCGAGCCGGACGCGTCCGGCCCACTCGATCTGGGAGCTCATGCGGCGACCCGCTTCTTCCTGCACTGCGCCCGCCGCGTGCAGCCGGGCTTCAGTCCCAGCCCGGAGGATGCTCGCCTGATCGCGCGCATCTGCCGTCAGGTGGACGGGGTGCCGCTCGCTATCGAGCTGGTCGCGCCGTGGCTGCGCGCGCTGCCGCTGCCCGAGATCACGCGGCGGCTGGTCGAGAACCTTGACCTGCTGGCGGCTAACCTGCGCGACGTGCCCGCGCGCCATCGCAGCATGCGTGCCGCATTCGACCAGTCGTGGCGGCTGCTCACCGCTCACGAGCGCACGATCCTGCGCTGCTGCAGCATATTCCGCGACGGGTTCACGGCCGAAGCTGCTCAGGCCATCGCAAACGCCTCCCTGGCTGATCTGTCGGCCCTGGTGGATCGCTCGTGGGTTACCCTGCTGCCCTCCGGCCGCTATGACCTGCATACATTGATCCGCCACTACTGCGCCGAACGGTTGTCGGCCGAGCACCTGGCCGAGACCGGCGAGACACCCGACGCAGTCCGCGACCGTCACGGGACATACTTCGTCGGGCAGTTGGACCAGTGGGAGCAGGCGTGCCGTGCGGCCGGACATCGGTCCATCGCCAACCAGCCCATCGCCGCCGACTTGGCGAACGTCGAGGATGCCTGGCACCGCATGGTGGACCCGTGTGATCCCGGGCAGACGTATCTCTTCTGGGCGCTTGTGGCTCTCATGGACGCCTGCTTCTCTGATAGCGTGACCTTCCAGCGGCTGGTGCTGCCGACCATCGACCGGGTGAGGGAGCTCTGCCGCCCCGCAGACACCCCGGTCTGCCGGCCCGATGCGCTGGTGTTCCTGGCGGGACTGCAATACCTCGCCAGCTGTCTGCCGCCCTGGAGCCTGGAGCAAAATCACGCGCTCCTTGACGAGGCGCTGTCTATCCTGGACCGCGTGGATCCGGATACGCCAGGATGGCAGGACAGGTATTCTGATATCCGGTCAGGCAAAGCCGGGCTCTATGCGTGGTGGGGCGAGCGCACGGCAGGCATACAGCTGATACGAGAACTGCTCGCCTCTCTGCCGGATTCCGAAGGCAAAGCGTGGCCTTACAGATCTGAGTCCGGGTTGTCCATGCGCCGTGGTTCGTACCTGACCCGGCTGGGCCTCTACCTGTTACACGAGGGAGAATACGCTGAGGCGCGGGCCATTCTGGAGAGCACCCTGGAGTGGCTCAAAGGGTGGTGGAAGTCCTTGGCTGAATCCGTAATGGCCGAGATCTTCTGGAGTCAGGGCGAATACGAGCGCGGCAAGCTGCATGCCCTGGAGGCCGCGCGTGCTGCACGCGATGAGAGGGACCCCCAGCGTCTCAGTGCGGCCCTGATGGAGCTCGGGCGGATCGAGACGCGGCTGGGCGGGTTCGCAGAGGCCCGCGCCCACTTCATGCAGAGCGCCGCCGCGTGCCGTCCGATCCACTACGAGGAGGGCATCGCGGCCGCGCTGGCCGGGCTGGGACAGGTGGAACTCAGCCTCGGGCGTCCGGCCCGGGCCCAGGAGTTCTTTGCGGAGGCGTGGCGCGTCTGCGAGCACTGGGCCCGGGGACGCGATGCCTACAGCGCGATCGCACTCCTGGGCCTGGGGCAGGCCGCGGCCGCTCAACAGGACAGCACCCAGGCCATGGACTGTTATCGTCGCGCGCTGCGCGTGCCGGCGCGCATGGGCCGCACCACGATGGAGGCCATCGCGAGCGCAGCGTCGGTTGTCGCGATGGACGGCGATCCGGTCCATGCGGCGGAGCTGCTGGCATTCGTCGTCGCCCATCGCTATACGACGCACTGGGTCAAGGAAGCGGCGAGGAAGCTGTTGGTTGAGTTGGAAGCCGAGCTGCCCGCTGAGCTGTTTGCTGCGGCGACCGCGCGCGGCCGGGCGCGTGAGCTGCCGGACGTAGAGGCGGAGATCCGGGGCGATGGCGCTTCAGCGAGCCATGCCGCCTGAAACAGCCACGACGAACCCGGTGTCTGTGGCAGCTTCGACTTTCACCGTGATGCCATTGTCCTGGTCCGCAAAGACCATCCCCGGCAGCCACGCGCTGTCCACGAACACCCCTTTCACAGCCGCATGCCGCACGACCGTCGCGGCCGGCTGGCCGCCCGGGTCGACTAGGTGGATCACGACCGCATCCATCGGCAGGTTCCGGTCATAGCCCGCGCGGCGTCGCGCCTCGACCGTGTAGAATCGGCCCCCCTCTCCCGGCAGCGGAATCACGGCCATCAGGTAGCCATCCGCGGACGGCTGGGCCAGTTGCTCCAGCGTGATCTGGACGGGGCTGCCCGGCTGAGCCACGTACTTCCGCTCGGCGGGAATCCACCCCAACTGGTCCTTCTGGTAGGCAATCGGGTGCTGTGCGATCAGCCCATACGCGGGATTGATCCGGCAGTAGCTGCACACGCTCATGATGTCCCAGGGATTGCTGTAGACGTCTTCTGAACTGTCGGAGCTGTGACCCATCCCGAAGGTGTGCCCCATCTCGTGCGCCAGCGTCTTCTGCCAGCCGTACTTGCCCGTGCAGAGCCACGTGATGCCATAGCGCTTCTCCTGTCCGTCGCGCTCGAGGGTGAGTGCACCCCCGTACGCCGTATCCGGGCAGTAGTTGAAGACCAGGTTGATGCCCGCGTAATCGGGGAAGAAAACATCCTCGTCTGCCGCTGCCGTGCAGTCCTCCGCCAGCCGCCGGAGCGTCGCCTGGTCCGCGGGCCGCAGCTGGTAGGCGCCGGCAGGCTGCGGCAGCGGATACCACTCCTCGACCTGGCTCCCTGCCAGGCTGACGTGCCCGTAGGAAACCTCCTGCCAGTAGTCGGCCAGGCCCGGCGCCTGGTCGCCCATGACCCCCTGATAGTACTCGCGCAGCCCCTCGTCCGCGGGCAGGTCGGGGAACTGGCAGAACAGCGTCACGAACGGCTGCGGTCCACGGGGTTTAGCGTCGTCGGGCGTGGCGGCTGCAGGCGCCGCGAGCACGTCCGCCGGCACCTGGCCCGGCAGCGTCGCGCCCACCAGGACGGAAAGCATCAGGACTAACCCATAAGTCAGACTGCGCTTTGCGTACATGGCCGGGCACCTCCGTGGTTGAACCTTCTGGAGATACCCTACCGCTTCGCTCCTGCGCACTCAGGTCCACGGCTCGTGCACTGCCCCTGCAGAAACCTTGCAGAACGGCCTTCGTTTCACCTGAGCTGCAATCACTTATCATGAAGCTCGCGCGCGATCGCGCGTTGTAATTCCGGTACACAGGTGCTATCGTATATCTGGCTGGAACGAGAGGCTATGCTGGAGGTCTGCGGGATTCCCATTGCATTCGTGGTTCTGGCTGTGGTGCTGCTGACCATCACTCAGCGGCTACGTTCATCAGAGGAGACATCATGAGCGATACGTTCACGCTATCCGCGCTTCCGGCGCCCCTTGCCTGGCAGGGTCAACCTGCCGACA
>JAKPQT010000217.1 GCA_029555885.1 Chloroflexota bacterium
CTCGCCCACGATGAGCCCGTCGGCAATGTGTACGACGCGGCCGGCGCGCTGCGCCAGATCCTGATCGTGCGTCACCATGACAATCGTCTTGCCGCCTGCCGCAGTCTCCTGAAAGAGACCGAACACGGTCTCAGCGGTCTGCGAATCGAGATTGCCGGTGGGCTCATCGGCCACGATGAGGGGCGGGTCATTCGCCAGCGCGCGGGCAATCGCCACGCGCTGCTGCTCCCCGCCGGAAAGCGCGGTCGGCAACTTGTCGGCCTGCGCGGCCATGCCAACGCGCTCCAACAGCGCCAGGCCGCGACGCCGGCGCTCGCGCACGGGATACGTATTGCAGAAGTCCATCGGCAGCATCACGTTCTCGATGGCGGTCAACATGGGTAGCAACTGGAAGAACTGGAAGACCACACCGGCGCTCCGGCCGCGCCAGACCGCCATCTGTTCCTCGTTCAACTTGTGGACAGCCGTATCGCCCACCAGGACTTCGCCCGCGGTGGGCCGATCGATGCCGGTGAGCAGGTTGAGCAGCGTGGACTTGCCGCTGCCCGACTTGCCCACGATCACGAGGAACTCACCCCGTTCCACAGCCAGGTCCACCCCGCGCAGCGCCATAAACCGCCCCGCGGCCCCGTCGAACTGCTTGACCAAGCCGCGCAGCTCGATCAGGTGGGTGTTGCCGTGGCGATAGGTGTGTCCAGGCCCGACAGGGCCCGGTCCAGGCTCAGGGAACCGGCGACCGCGCACGCGAAGAACCTCCGGCAGAAGAAGTGTTGCACCGACGCTCAGAACCGCCGCATTATACCACGAGACCCGCGGCTCTTTCGCAGCGCCATGGCCGGTGGTATACTGGCGCGCCAGGAGGAACAGCCCGATGACCGCACGCCAACAGATCCTCGATTGCCTGGCGGGCTTGCCGCCCGCTGCACCCATCTTCCTGCCCGATCTCGCGCTCTGGCACCGCTGGCACGCTGCCCGCGGCACGCTGCCAACCGAAGCCGGCAAGACCCTGCCCGATGCCGCGCGGGCGATCGGCGCGGCCGTCTGGTCGGTGGTCAAGCCCTGGGAAGCCAGCACGCCGGGCGTGGACACCACCATCACCGAGACCGCCGGCGAGCGGGTCATTCATCATCGGACAGACAGGGGCGATCTCACCGCCCGCTGGCAGCTTGGGCCGGACGGCGATTGGTGGCAGGTGGAGTATCCCGTCAAGACGGCAGAGGACCTGCCCGCCGTGCAGCGCCTGATCGAAGCTCGCCGGTACGAGCTCCAGCCTGACGCGCTCGCCGCCGCGCGGGAGGCCGTAGGCGATGATGGCGTGGTTGCGCTGGAGCTGCCGATGCGGCCCTATTCGGATGTGCTGCACACGGTGCTCGGCTGGGGTGAGGGATTGGCACTGCTCCTGGGCGAAGGCCGTCCGGTCATCGAGGTGATGCTGACCGTGTTGGAAGAACGCCTGGCCGCGCTGACGGCTGAGATTGCCGCGCTGCCCGGCGACCTGCTGCTCGGCCCGGACAATCTGGATGGGCAGTACATCTCGCCGCGCGCTTTCCGGCAATACCTGGACGCCAGCTACCGACGCACTGCGGAGATTGCGCAGGCCCACGGCAAGCCCTTCGTCGTCCATATGGGCGGCCCGGCGCGGCGGCTGCTGCCCCTGCTGGCCCAGGCCGGCATCAGCGGCGTGGAGGGCATCGCCGGCCCGCCGCAGGGCGATGCGACGTTGAGCGAGGCGCGCGAGGCTGCGGGGGCGGGCCTGACTCTGTGGGGTGGCATCCCGCAGGATTACCTCCTTGCTGAACGCACCGAGGCGGAATTCGAGGCCGCCGTGCAGGAGGCGGTGGAGCAGGCGCGCGGCGCGGGCAGCGTGCTCCTCGGCGTGGCAGACCGGGTGCCGGTCGATGCTGAATGGTCACGTCTCAAACGCCTGAGTGCGCTGATCTCTTGACACCCTTTTCGTTGCAGGTTAAACTCAAGGCCAATGACCTTGAGGAATACACGAACCATGTCACTGTCTGATAACTGCACCTGTCCGCGCGCCGAAGTCATCAACGACCTCATCGCTGAGGACCTGCTCGAATTGCAGGCCGGCGAGCGGCTGTGGAAGCTATACTGTTTTCGCGAAGCGGGCCACGCGACCGGCCTGCGCCATCGCATCTATACGAAGTGCAAGGCGGACGGCCGCCTGGCGCTCATTACCTTTGCGGTGCACAACCCGTCGCCTGACCCGCAGGGCGAGCACAACGGCGCACCGCCGGAGCCGCCGCCCGTGCGCTCCGGCATCGCGCGCGTCGCGGACCTCTCTGCCGCCGACCTCGATCGGCTGATCGCGGCCATGCGCCAGCAGATGACCTCGGATGCGTGCGAGGAGCTGGACCTGAGCGACTGCACGACGCTGGACACGCAGCTCGCCCGCCTGGCTGAGCAGTCTTGACAGGTTCGCTCTATACCAGGAGGCAGCCATGTTCCTGACGCGGGATGAGATCGAGGCCCGTGAACGGGCCGCCCTCGCGGCCTACGCCATGCCCAGCGGCGACAGCCGGGGGCGTGTGCATGGCGAGGAAGAACACGCCTATCGGACTGCCTTCCAGCGCGACCGTGACCGCGTCATCCACACCACTGCCTTCCGCCGCCTGGAGTACAAGACGCAGGTCTTCGTGTACCATGAGGGCGACCACTACCGCAACCGCCTCACGCACACCATCGAGGTTTCACAGATTGGCCGGAGCCTGGCGCGCGCGCTCGGCGCAAACGAGGACCTGACCGAGGCCATCTGCCTGGCGCACGACCTGGGGCACCCCGCGTTCGGGCATACGGGCGAGGTGACGCTCAATCAACTGATGAGCGGACACGGCGGGTTCGACCATCAGCGCCAGACCATGCGCATCGTCACGCAACTGGAAGATCGCTATCCTGACTTTGCGGGGCTGAACCTGACGTATGAGGTGCGCGAGGGGTTGGTCAAGCACGATACGGATTATGACGTTACCGATGCCGCAGGCTATGAGCCGGAAATGGCAGGCACGCTGGAATGCCAGCTCAGCAACCTGGCAGATGAGATAGCCTACAATACCGCGGACCTGGACGACGGTCTGCGGAGCGCCCTGCTGGATGTCTACGAGGTACGCGATCTGGCGCTGTGGCAGACGGTCATGGCCTCGCTCCGGGAGAAGCTCGACTGCCGCCTCGATGACCGGCTGCGCGCGCGCATCATCCGGCGGCTCATCGGTATCGAAATCACCGATGCCATCACCGCGACCGCGGCCCGGCTGGACGAACGGGGCATCGCCAGCGTCGCGGCGGTCCGTGACGCTGGTGAAAATCTGGCCGGCTTCTCGCCTGAGTTCTACGCCATGAATCGGGAGCTCAAGGCGTTTCTGCTGGCGAACTTCTACCGCCACCCGCGCGTCATCCGCATGGCCTACAAGGCCAACCGGCTGCTCACTGCACTGTTCAACGCTTATGTGGAGGAACCGCGGCAGCTCCCGCGCGACGTGCAGGCGCGCATGACGCGCGGCCCTGACCTGCCGGAGCGGGTCATCTGCGACTATATTGCGGGCATGACTGACCGCTATGCGATCAAGGAGCACCAGCGGCTGTTCGACCCAGAGGAACGGGCCTAAACGCTGCGGCTATCAATCAGGATGGGCGAGGTTATCTCGCCCATCCTGCTATCTACTCTATGACTTCCGGAAGACCTGCATCCGCACCTGCAGGTCGGCAAAGATGGCCCGGTTGGCCTCCTGCTCCGCGTACTCCACCCGCTCGACGTGGCCGCGCAGGAGCAGGTCATGGCTCTCCAGCTCGAACTCGGTGCCCTGGCGCACCGGCACAGCCTCGTGCTCGCTGACGTGCTGCGCGCGCGTGGCCGTGTCGCGATACGCCGGCTCGCTCATCAGCACCTTGACGCGCGTGTCGGGGTCGCTGGAATCCCACAGCCACACTTGCAGCGCGACCGCCTGATCCCGGTTGCGGCCCACCGGCTCGTTGAGTTGCAGGCCGCACTGGCCCACCAAGCCGTCGATGGGGTCGTTGATATCGAACGCTTCATCGTAATCCGGTTCGCCCATCTGATAGACCGCGACGAAATCCCCGAGGCTGGCCCCCAGGGCCCCACGACGGCCCGCCGGCACCGGTCGGGACCCTTCAGGGGCAGGCTCCACTGGGGGCCGCGGGGCAACAGGACGCGCCTCTTCACGCGGGGCCATGAAGGGCGGCAGGTCGGCCTCCTCGACAACCTCTTCTGCGAAGTCCGTGCCCAGGCGATCCTCGTAGGAGATCCGCGGCGGCGCGGCCGGTGAACTCACCTCGCGCCAGGTGGAATCAGCCGTGTCGCTCCAGCGGTCCTTCTCTCGGGCTGCGACCTCCGCAGCGGTCTGCTCCGCCAGGCTGCTCTCAAACTCATCGCGCGGTCCCCTGCTGGAGCCGTAGTCGTACTCCCCGCGCTCCAGCGGCGCAGGCTTGCGCCCCAGGATCGAGCGTGCCAGTCCGCCCACATCCGGGGGTTCGGTGCCCTGCTGTGCCGAGCGCCAACGCATGAACAGGTAAATGAAGAAGCCGACCGCGGCGAGCACTAACACGATCCAGAGGAAGGCCGTGCATATGCGCATGAGCGACAGCCCGGCCGTGCCGTCACCGCCCGGCACAGGCGTCGGCTGGACCGGCTCGGCCGTCGGTAGCGGCCCTGCACCGCTGACCCCCGCCTCACCCAGGCTGACGCTCAACGCTGACGCCAGCAGTTGCACGTTGGCCGCCCGCGCAGCATCCGTGGCCGCCAGAAATTCCTGGGTGTTGCCCAGCGCCACCGCGAGTTCATCCGCCGGCCAGCCGGCCAGCCGATCCTGCGCCAGTTGCAGGTTGCCGTTGGCGGCATAGGATTCGGCCACCATCGTCAGGTACTGGTTTTGCAGGCGCGGGGCCAGGTCCTGGGGCAGCGCATTCTTCCACTCCACCGGCCATAGCCACCAGCCGATGATCAGCCAGCCCAACAGCAAACCGGCGACGAAAGTAATGAGGGGCCAAAAATACCACGGACGAGTGCGACCGGTATCACGATTCATCGTTGTCACCTCCTTAGATGAGCGGCTCCTTCGACGCACGGCTCAGCACTTCCACGCCGTTTTCCGTGATCAAGACCATATCTTCGATGCGCACACCGCCCCAGTCGGGCAGGTAGATGCCGGGCTCAACTGTCACGACGTGGCCGGGAACCATCACGTCCGTCGACAGGCGACTCAGTCGCGGCAACTCATGGATGAACAGGCCGACGCCATGACCGAGGCCATGGCCGAAATATTCGCCGAATCCCGCCGCGGCAATCACATCACGGGCGGCCGCATCTCCGTCCGGCCCCGACACGCCGGGCCGCAGCATCGTCTCGGCGGCGAGCTGCGCCTGCAACACCGTGTTGTACACGGTCCAGAACTTGTCCGGGTCGTTCGGCTGGCCGAAGCAGACGGTGCGGGTCAGGTCCGAGCAGTAGCCGTCCACCTTCGCGCCCATGTCAATCACAATGGGTTCGCCCGCCACAAGCGGCGCATCGCTGGCGCGCGCGTGGGGCCGCGCCCCGTTCAACCCGCATGCCACTATTATATCAAAAGCTGGGGCTTCTGCGCCATGTGCGCGCATGTAGCTTTCGATGCTCCAGGCCAGCTCGCGCTCGGTCATGCCCGGCCGCGCCTGCGCCAGCGCCGCGGGCAGCGCTTCGTCGCCCAGCGCAATGGCACGGCGAATCGCCGCCAGTTCTGCCGCATCCTTGCGGCTGCGCAACTCCATCACCAGCCCTTTCGTGGGCACCCACTCGATGTCCGGCGCGGCTGCGGTGAGGGTCTGGTAATCGTCATATGTCAGGTGATCCGCCTCGAACGCCAGCCGGCGTGCGCCAGCCGCGGCCAGCATCTCCGGCAGCGCAGCTGCGAAGGTCGTCGTCACCTTGACCAGTTCGTAGCCGGGGCTTTGCAGCCGCACCTGCTCCCAGTAGCGGAAGTCGGTGGCGAGCAGCGGGGCGCGCATCTCGCCTGCACCGCCAGCCGCGGAAATCAGCAGCCAGCCTGCCGAGCCGGTGAACCCGCTCAGGTATGCGCGATTCTCCGGCTGGCTGACCAGCAGGGCATCCGCCCCGGTCGCGGCCAGAGCTGTGCGCAGTCCCGTCAGACGATTGAGCATGGCAGAATCTTGCATTCTCTCCTTATCCCTTCCTGGCGCGCGGGTGCGCGTGGAGCACCGTGTCGCGCAGTTGCGACTGGCTGACCTGGGTGTAAATCTGCGTCGTGCTGGCTCGCTCGTGACCCAGCAACTCCTGGACTGAGCGCAAGTCCGCCCCGCCATCGAGTAAGTGGGTCGCAAAGCTGTGGCGCAGCATATGCGGCGTCACCCGGTGCGTGATGCCTGCGGCCTTCGCGTAGTTGCCCAACATGCGCGTGAACATGCTGATCGACAGGCGCTGGCCGAAGCGATTGAGGAACAAAGCGGTGGGCCGCAGGCTCACCCAGGCGCCGTCCCTGCCTGCACGCCCGCCATACCGCGCGGCTTCAGCCAACAACTGCGGCCTCGCATCTTCGAGATAGATGCGCAGCGCGACCACAGCCGGCACACCCATCAGCGCAATCCGCTCTTTCGCGCCCTTGCCCGTCACGCGCACCTGCGCCTGGGCCAGGTCCACGTCACCGATGTCCAGGCCGAGCAGCTCGCTGACGCGCAGGCCGCCCGCATACAGCAGCTCGAGCATGGCCCGATCCCGCTGGCCTTGCGGCGTGCCCGCATCCGGCGCAGCCAACAGCGCGTCCACTTCCTCCCGGCTCAACGGTCGCGGGAGACGCTGGGGCAGCTTGGGCGCAGAGATGGCCTCGACTGGATTGACCGGCACCTGTTCCTGGCGCTTCAGGTAATGGTAGAACGAGCGCAGCTCCGACACGCGGCGCACGACGCTGGCCTTGACATACCCTTGCGCGTGGAGCGCTGCCAGCCAGCTCCGCAGCAGCGCGGGCGTCACCTGCTCCCACGTCGCAACGCCCTTCGCCTGCGCAAAGGCCATGAACTGGCTGATCTCCCGGCGATAGTTCGCCACCGTGTGCGGCGAGGCGTTCCGCTCCGCGGTCAGGTATTTGATGAAGGCGTCCAGCGCAGCCTGCATGGGCTCTACCGGCTACGGCTGCTTCTCCGGCGCAGCCTCGATGATGGGCGACCGCTTGCCGCAGACGGTACATTCTGCGGTGTTCTTCGCGGCCTGCACAAGCAGCCCGCCGCAGTGAGGGCATTTCTCCGGCAATGGCCGCTTCCACGAGCTGAAGTCGCACTTCGGGTAATTGCTGCAACCGTAGAACACGCGCCCCCCACGCGTGCGCCGCTGAACGAGTTCGCCGCCGTCCTTCGGACAGGCCACGCCGAGCTTCGTCACGAGAGGCTGCGTATAGCGGCACGTCGGATAGTTGCTGCACCCGATGAAACGGCCAAACCGGCCCTGCTTCAGCACCAGTTCGCCGCCGCACTCCGGGCATGGCTCGCCGATCTTCTCCGGCTCCAGCGAGACCTTCTCCATGTTGCGCTCGGCGTCAGCCAACTGCGGGCCGAAAAAGGCGTAGAAGTTGCGCAGGACCGGCGTCATGGCCTCTTCTCCGCGCGAGATGCTGTCGAGGTGCTCTTCCATTTCCGCGGTGAAGCCCACGTTGAATACCCGGTCGAAATGCTTCACCAGCAGGTCATTGACCGTGAAGCCCAGTTCCGTCGGGATGAGCTTGCGTTCGGACCGCTCGACGTAGCCGCGCTCCAGGATCGTAGAGATGATGGCCGCGTAGGTGCTGGGCCGGCCGATGCCGTACTCCTCCAGCGCCTTGACCAGCGAGGCCTCGGTGTAGCGCGGCGGCGGCTGGGTGAAGTGCTGTTCGGGCAGCAATTGGAGCAGGTCCAGGTCTTCGCCCTGCGCGATGGTGCGGGGGATGGCGCCGGAGGCCGGCTGCCCGGTGCCTCCTTCGCCTCCCTCGTTCTCTGACTGGGAATCCCGCCCGTTCTCGCTCGCCGGTCCGCTTGCCGTGGACATGCCATTCTCGACTGCCGCGCCGCCTTCCGCCGGGCCCGACGCGCCGCCGCTGTAGACGGCCAGCCAGCCGGGGAACCGCACGGTCGAGCCGCTGGCACGGAACAGGTAGGGCCGCGGCTTCTCTGCGGGCTTGCCCGCCTCCACATCCAACGTGACCGTGTCGTAGAGCGCAGCCGCCATCTGGCTCGCCATGAAACGGCGCCAGATGAGGTCGTACAGCCGATACTGCTCCGGGCTGAGCCGATCACGCAGGTCCGCGGGCGCGCGGCCCACCGAGGTCGGGCGAATCGCCTCATGCGCTTCCTGCGCATTCTTCGCCCGCGCCTTATACACATTCGGCTCCGGCGGCACGTACTCGGGGCCGAACTGCTCCACGATGAGGGCGCGCGCCTCGGCCTGAGCCTCCTGCGCGACATTGACGCTGTCGGTACGCATGTACGTGATGAGGCCGACGGGTCCCCCGCCCTCACCGATGTCGATGCCCTCGTACAGGTCCTGTGCCACGCGCATGGTGCGGGCGGCAGCCATGCCCAGCTTCGCGGCCGCATCCTGCTGGAGCGTGCTCGTCGTGAACGGCGGATAGGGACGGCGCTTGCGCTCGCCCAGCTTGACGTTAGCGACCGTGTAGGCGACGCCCTCGAGCTCTGCCACAATCGCCAGCGTGTCCTCGCGGTTCTTGAGATCGGCTTCCTGCCCGCGGATGCGCACGAGCCGCGCGAGAAAGCTCGGCCGCGGCGTCTTGCCGCGCGTCACCTGCTGCGCCAGTTCCGCGTCGAGCGACCAGTACTCGACCGGCACGAACGCGGCAATCTCCCGTTCGCGCTCGACGATCAGCCGCAGAGCTACGGACTGCACGCGGCCCGCGGAGAGCCGGCTCTTAACCCGCTCCCACAGCAGCGGGCTGATCTGGTAGCCGACCAGCCGGTCAAGGATGCGTCGCGCCTGCTGCGCGTCCACCAGCCGCATGTCGATGTCGCGCGCATGGCTGAACGCATCGGCGACCGCGTTGCGCGTAATCTCGTGAAAGACGACCCGCTGCGCGCGCTCCGGCGGAATCTCCGCGGCCTGCAGCACATGCCAGGCAATCGCCTCGCCCTCGCGGTCGGGGTCGGTCGCGAGGTAGACCTGCCCGGCAACCGCCGCGGCGCTCTTCAGGTCCTTGACAATCTGCTTCTTGTCGTCGGGCACGCGATACTTGGGCGCGAAGTCGTTCTCCAGGTCCACGGAAAGCTGCGAGCGCAGCAGGTCGCGGACATGGCCGACCGATGCGCGCACCTCATAACCCGAACCGAGGAACCGGCCCACCGTGCGCGCCTTCGCGGGCGACTCGACGATGACCAGCTTAGCACCTGGTCGCATCGAGCGGGCCGCATAACGCCCCGCAGCGCGCGCCGGCTCTTTGCTCTTTGTGCCCCCTGCTGACTTGCGCGGCGCGGGGGTGGACTTGCCCTTCGTAGCGGTAGCTTTGCCCTTCGCGCTGGCCGCCTTGCGTCGCGGACTCGCCGGCTGCGGCGCGGGTTGCGGCAGATTCGCGTGGTCCGGCGTTGCGCCGATGCGGAAGAGTCGCACCCCGCATTCGGGACACACGCCCTCAGCGGCAGGGCGGCCGTTCGCCATGAAGACCGCCCGGCCCTGGGCGAGCGGGCGCATGGTCTTGCAGCGCACGCAATACGCTTCGACCGGCTCTGTCAGGGGCGCAGAAACGCGTTCTGCGGCGGCCGGTGCGTCGTTCGGCTGGCCTTGTGCCGTTCGCTCACCTGTGCCGTAGACCCGCTCAGGATGCTTTGGCTCCGCACCGCCAGCCGCCGCCCCGCCCCTCGACTGAGCGGAGGTGCGGCTCGCCTTGGGACGCGGGGAATCGCCCGTCGCAGGACGCGCGGCGGGCTCGGGCTTCGGCAGTCCCACGTGCGCGGGGGTATTCCCGATGCGCGTCAGGGCCGTCCCGCACTCCGGACAAGTGCCGCGCGTCGCGGGCCGGCCGTTAGCGAGATAAACGGGTTGTGCGTCCCGCACCGGACGGGTCGTCTTGCAGCGGACGCAGTACGCGCTCAACGTGCTTTCACTCATGCTTATGACAACACCAACTACAGATATTGATTCTTCCCGGCCTCGCTGAGGCGGGCGACCACAGCCTTCACATCCTGGGCGCGGTTGCGCGCGCAGATAAGAAGCGCATCGGGCGTGTCCACCACGATCAGGTTCTCGACGCCGATCAGGGCGACGAGTCGCCCGTCGCTCCGCACGTAGCAGCCGCGGGAGTCAAGTGCGATGAGCTCGCCGACGGCACTGTTGCCCGCCGCGTCGCCCGGCAGCGCATCGGCCACGGCCTGCCAGCTCCCGATATCGACCCACCCCATGCTCACCGGAATGACCGAGACGTTCTGCGCGCGCTCCATGATGCCGTAATCGATGGAGATGCGCCGGACGTTGAGCCACTCTTCGGCCAGGATGCGGTCTGCGTCTGCCGTGCCGAGGCTCTCGCCGATGCGCGATAAGGCGCGATGGGACTCGGGCATCTGGACCGCAAACTCGCGCAGCAGCCGGGCCGCCTGCCAGATGAACATGCCGCTGTTCCAGACGTGCCGCCCATCTTCGAGCAGGCGCGCGGCCTCTTCCGGCGCAGGCTTCTCGGTAAAGGCCGCAGCGGCATAGACGCGGAAGCCATCCACAATCTCCTGCGCTGCACCCAGCTCGATGTAGCCGAAGCGCGGGTCCGCCCAGGTGGGCTGGATGCCGAGCGTGACGATGGCGCCCTGGCCGGCGACCTGTGCAGCGGCGGCCAGGCTGCCCCGGAAGTGCTCGGTGTCCGCGATGTAATGATCGGCCGCGAGCGTTGCCATCACCGCATCTGGGTCGCGCCGCAGGACATGGACCGCGGCCAATCCGACGGCCGGACCTGAATCACGACCGCTGGGCTCCACGATGAAGTTCTCCGGCGGCAGGGCCGGCGCCTGCGGCCGCAGCAACCCGGTAATCTGCTCGTTTGCAATCACCAGGATGCGTTCCGGCGGGATCAGCGGCGCCAGCCGGTCAACAGTATGCTGAAAGGTCGTGCGATCGCCCAACAGCTTCAGTGCTTGCTTGGGTTGGCTCTGGCGGCTGAGCGGCCACAGACGCGTGCCCGACCCGCCGGCCATGATCACCGCATACAGCATTTCATCCTCCGAAATGACATCTCTCAACTGGTTCGGTAAGCCGCGCGCGCCTCATGCGCCCGGACATAGGTCATGCCGCCCGCCTGGCGCACCAGACCCTTCAATTCCATGAGGGCCAGGGTGCTCGTGACCGTGGCAATGGGCAGGCCGGTGCTGCGGCTCACTTCGTCCACGTGGACCGGCTCTTCGCTCAGCTTGTCCAGCAACCGCGCCTCGGTCTCGTCCGTCGGAAAGAGCATCTGGGTGGCGACCTGCTGCGGGACGGCCTTCAGGTTGAGGGCCTCCAGCACATCGTTGGCAGACGTGATGGGCGTCGCGCCGTCGCGAATCAGCCGGTTCGTGCCCTGGCTGTTGCGGGCGAAGATGCTGCCCGGGACCGCAAAGACATCCCGCCCCTGCTCTGCGGCGAAGCGCGCGGTGATCAGCGCGCCGCTTTGCTCCCCGGCCTCGATGACGATGACACCCCGGCTCAGCCCACTGACGATGCGGTTGCGAGGAGGGAAGTTGCTGGCTTCCGGCTGCGTGCCCAAGGCATACTCGCTGAGCAGCGCGCCGTTGGCGATGACGTCTTGGGCCAGCTTGCGATTATCGGAGGGATAGATCACGTCCACAGACGAGCCCAGCACCGCAAGCGTGCGGCCGCCGGCATCCAGAGCCGCCCGATGTGCCTGTGCATCGATGCCGCGCGCCAGGCCGCTGATGATCGTCGCGCCCGCGGCCGCCAGGTCGCCGGCCAGCCGCCGCGCAGCCTCCAGCCCGTAGACCGAAGCCCCGCGTGTGCCGACGATGGCGACCGCCCAATCATCTTCCGGCCTCAGCTCGCCGCGCACATACAGGACGAACGGCGGGTCGTAGATGTTCAGCAATCGCTGCGGGTAGGCCGGGTCATCCCAAGTCAGCACGCGCACACCGGCCCGCTGCACCCGGGCCAACTCCGCCGCGAGGTCCAACTGGTCTCGCACGGCCAGCAAGGTTGCCACGGACCGTCGGTCGAGCCCGGCATCGCGCAGCATACTCTCCGGCGCTGACCAGGCGGCTTCGACGGAGCCGCAGGCATCCACCAACGCACGGAAGCGCGCCGGCCCGATGCCGCGCACCCGGTTGAATCCGATCCAATAGGCCAAAGGATCCACGAAACGCCCTCCCCGACCGGGATAACCGGCCCGGAACCGGTTGCCAGCATATACGATGGGATTTGTTTTGTCAACACATGCACAGATGTTCAAGCTATATGATAAACTGGCGATGTTACATTCCGTCAGGCTCGACATCCAATCGCAACAGGAGGAAGGTCATGATTCCGGTCGGTCTACAGCTCTACTCGATTCGCGAGGATTGCGCCCGCGACCTGCCCCGCACGCTGGAAGCGGTAGCGCAGATGGGTTATGCAGGTGTGGAGTTCGCAGGATACTACGGCTACGGCGCGCAGGAGCTGCGCCGCCTGCTCGACGGCGTGGGGCTCAAGTGCTGCGGCACGCACATCGGGCTGGACACACTGCTGGGCGACGAACTGCCCCGCACGGTGGAATTCAACCAGGTCCTCGGCAACGAGTATCTCATCGTGCCCGGCCTGGCCGAAGCGCGACGCAGCTCGCGCGCGGCCTGGCGCGACACCGCGCAGGTCTTCAACGACGTGGCCGAACGGCTGCAGCCGTATGGCATGCGCACGGGCTATCACAACCACTGGGTGGAGTTTCAACCGATGGATGGCGAACTCCCCTGGGACACCTTCTTCGGCAACACGCGGCACGATGTCATCATGCAGCTCGACATCGGCAACGCGCTGCACGGCGGCGGCGACCCGATCCCCTACATCGCGCGCTATCCCGGCCGCGCCATCACCGTGCACCTCAAGGAGCACTCTGCCACGGACCCGACCGCGCTCATCGGAGAGGGCGATGTGCCGTGGCAGCGGGTGTTCGACCTGTGCGAGCGCGAGGGCAAGACCGAGTGGTACATCGTCGAGCAGGAGAGTTACAAGTACCCGCCGCTGGAGGTGGTCGCGCGTTGCCTTGACCAGTTACGAGACATGGGCAAGGCGTAGCCTCCCCACGTTACCTTCCCATAGCAGATGCGTTTTCCGCTGTTATGGTAAGGGATTAGAGGTCTACACCGATCATCACGAGTGGCACGGCAGGGACTCCACGTCCCTGCCGAATAACGTTGTAGAACTCACCTTCGTAGTAACCGACGCCCGAACTCATTTGCTTCTGTAACGACTTCATCGGCAGTATCTCGATGCCGACATCGATGCAGTCACCGACATGAAAAGCAAGGTGCTTGACAAACAGGTCGTAGGCCACAAAGGGGTATTTGCCGAACTGCACCTCGACGGCTACTTGATCCTTGACGAAATCCGTCTGGTTATAACTCGCAATCGCGACCTCGCCCGCAGCTTCAATTTCGGCCTTTTGTTCAGCCGCAGGCATGTTCAGGGTTTTGCGGATCAACCGCTCGTTGCGCGTGACCCAATAACTCACACGACTCTCACCCCAGTCGCGTGCACGGAGATGCTGTCGGAATGCTGAGTTCAAGGCGATCGGACTGTAAAGCATGATGCCTTGCGTCCGCTTTTCCTTTGAGACTTTGGTCTTACACTGGCCTGCGTCCACCGCGGCGATCACGGCTATCACTTCTTCCCACAGCGCAGGCTTCCGCACCAGGAGATATTCCTGTCCGTTCAGATGCGAATAGACTTCAGCGATCTTCATTGGCAGTGTAATCCTCAGCGTCTTCCAGCAGAATCGGCTGCAACTCGGTCGCCGGTTCGACCCAAGGCGATTGACTGAGTTTGCTGCCTGCGTCACGTGGATCGTAGACGGGGCGGTTCATCGGCCGCGTCTTTAGCGTGCCTGCCAATGCCTGACGAACCCGCGCAACAGCCAACTGCACGTATTCGGGCATGATCTCGGCACCCACCCCGCGCCTGTCATGCAGGACTGCGGCAATCACGCTTGTCCCCGTACCGAGGAATGGATCCAACACCCAGTCGCCCTCATTGGTCAGGGAGAGAACCAGCCGTTCCACAAGCTCCACAGGAAACTGACAGGGGTGCTCGGTCTTCTCGACATGGTTGCTCTTGACATTCGGGATGATCCACACATCGCCCGGATTCTTGCCGAGTGGGTTGCCGGAATACTGCCCCGCTTTGGGGCCTTTAAAATGCTTCTTGCCGGGATACTTCTGTGGCACCCGCACAGGGTCAAGATTGAATACGTAGTCTTTTGTCTTGGTGAACCACATGATCGTCTCATAGCGCCCCGAAAAACGGTTCGAGCAGTGGAGACCATGCTCAAAGTGCCAGATAATGCGGTTGCGCATCTTGAGGCCCAGATCACGGAATACCGGATAGAGAATCGTGTCGAGCGGAATGATGGATCCGTTATCGACGTAGTTGCCCACTTGCCAGCAGATGCTCCCCTGGGGTGAGAGAACCCGCACGCACTCACGAATCACCTGAGCCTGCTGCGCAAGGTACGCTTGAAGGTCAAGCCTTGTTTCATACTCCTTGCCAATGTTATAGGGAGGGGATGTGACGACAAGCTGGATCGCGCCATCAGGAATGGAGCGCAGCAAATCGAGGCAATCACCAGGAAAGACAACCACATGGCGAGAGCTCTCAAAAGCCTCATAGATCTCGTGAGTTTCCAACATTGACCTTGACCTCAACTGGGCCCGCTCGGTGACAGGCGGCCATAGACGAAGTATAATCAGCCTGTTTGGATCTCGCAAACGCACACCCGAACGTGCGTGCGATGCCGCCGGTCATACACCGAAAAAGAAAGACAAGATGCGGAGACAAATAGTGGCAATGCTCACAGAGAACGGCACATCTGCGGGCGTAGACTCAGCCAGAGAAGCGAAGCGGCGTTGGTGAGCAAGGAGTGATGTGCAGTGAAGCTGAATCGTGTCCACGTCATCATCAATCCTGCATCGGGGCAGGACAGGCCCATGCTTAATGTCCTCAACACGGTCTTCCGTGGTGCGGGGATCGACTGGGATGTGTTCATTACCAAGGATGCGGGCGACGCGGAGCGCCTGGCGCGCGAGGCGGCCAAGGCTGGCGTCGATGCCGTGGTCGTCTACGGCGGCGACGGCACAGTCACGGAGGCGGCTGCCGGACTTGTCGGCACGGAGGTCCCGCTGGCAATCCTGCCCGGCGGCACCGCGAACGCCATTGCGCTGGCGTTGGGCATTCCCACGGACCTGGAAGCCGCCGCGGCCCTGCTGGCGAGCGACGAGCTTGCACTGCGCCAGGTGGACATGGGCCGGATCGGGGACAAGCACTTCCTGATTGCCGTCGGCATTGGCATCCCGGGGGAACTGGCAGAAAACGCGGACCGTGAGGCAAAAGACCGCCTCGGCTTCCTGGCTTACGCGTTTTCGTCTATCCAGGCGGTCCGCACCGTCGAGGCCGTGCAATACACGATTACGGTGGACGGCGAGCAACGACAGACCCAGGGCGTAACCTGCCTGATCGCCAACGGCGGCAACTTCGGCATCCCCGGCCTCAACCTGGAGCAGATGATTGACATGGGCGACGGGCTGCTGGATGTCCTGGTCATTCGACGCGCGGACGTACAAGCCATCGTCTCACTTGCGGCCAGCGTCGTGCGCCAGGATGAAAGTATTGCGCCGCTGGAGCACTGGCGGGGACGAAAAATCGAGGTCGTTGCCGAACCGCGCCAGGCCATCCAGGCGGACGGCGAGGTGCTGGAGCCCGGGCCGATCACCGCGCACCTGCTGCCGTCAGCGGTCAGGTTCGTCGTGCCCCCAGCCAGCTGACCGGGTCGCAACGGTGACCGTTTGCACGGGCAACCCGGCAGCGCCGGTCGGGCTGCCTGTGCGCATTGCGCGGCCACCCCGTATTCGGCGCGACTGATCGCCCTACTGCCTTTCGAGAGAGCTATCAGTCCGCGCCGGCTGCGTCTTCGCATGATGCACCGGCGCGCTGCGCGCCACCTGGCCCACCCCCTGGCGAGTGGCATTCTCGGCCATTTCCTCGAACTTCTGCAGGTCAGGCGGCACCGTGCTGCCAAATTGAGGCGGCAACTGCTGGAACGGCCCCCCGAAGAGCCAGCGAATGAATCGCCTGGGCCAACTTGCCTGCGGCTCGCTCATGAGTCACCTCCTGCCATATGGATGCGCCATCGACACATCCAGTATACACCCGCAGCGCAAGCCCTGTCAGCCTGTTTGACATCGGACAGGGCCGCCGGTATACTCGCACCAACTCCTGTGTTTTGAGCACCCGCCTCCGGCTCAGCCGCCTGCGTACCCGACTGCGCCATCCTGGAGCGATCATGAATCATAGCATCGCACGCCGCCGCGACCTGCTCTCCACAACTACGGAGGTACCGGGCGCGGCTTTGATCCGCGGGCGCATCTTCTGGCACGACGACAGCTACACTGACTTCGCCTGTCTGCGCTGCGGAGCCGAGCGGCTCACGCTGCGCGACTTCGACCAGCGCGACCCTGCACCCAAGCTCCACATGCTCAGCCACATCCGCTTCCTGCGCGCAATGTACATGAAGCGGCCGCGCCCGCGCATCGTCGCCTGGCTGAGGCTGGCAGAGGACCAGGCCCCCGCCGACCTCTTTCCGGGCATCTCGCCCACGACTGACGAGGGGGAGACGCTGCTCAGCGCCAACTCACTTGTGACCTACACCCTGCGCCAACTGGTTGCGCAGGGTTGGCTGCACTGCCGGGCCGGGACATGGCAGGTTGCGGCACCCGCGACCGAAGCCACCTGGCGGGCGCGGGGCGAGGCGGTCGTCGCCTGGCTGCAAGCTGAGAACCGGCTGCATCTCTACACGGCTCCCTGGATAGCGACGGGCGATGATGATCTGGCGGAGGTGCATCCGCTTGAGGACGTCATTGCGATCGACCGTATCGGCTATGTGCGCGAGCTGGTCTGGCACGCGAATCCGCTGGCCGCTTTCAACACCGCGTTCTTCCTGCTGGAGCCGAACGATTGCCTCAGCCATCACTCGGGCCTGGGCGAGCCGTTCAATCTGTTCGTCAGCAGGGGCGAGATCCAGCGCCCGCCGCTCTACCCGCGTGCGACCATCTTCCAGCAGGCGGACGGCAGTTGGACCACGGGCACGTTCGGGCTGGACGACATGGACCTGTATGTTGGAGACGACCCAACTGCGCTTCCGTTCGCTGTGGACACGCCGGCACGCGTGACGGCATACACGCGGTGCTGGGCCATCGCCTTGCATGGTCAGGTCATCGGGTTCACCCCATCCGCGCCGGAGCGCCATGAATTCACTATCGTGAACCGCCAGGTTGTCAGCTACAAGCAGGGCGGTAAGCTGGAGATTCCACAGAACGGCTTCGTGCTCTCCTGCGCGCCGGAGGCGCTAACGGACGCTGACCGCGCCAAGCTGCTGGCAGGCCGCGTTTCCTATCGGTTCCGGCAGGCCCATCACGCGGGCATCCGGCAGGCGCTGCAGGCGGGCCCGCAACTGCTGGCAGACGGCGCGGTCAGCCTGACGGATGACACGCTGGCCGAAGAAGCCTTCTGGACCGACCGGCCCCTCCCGGATGGCAGCCATGAGGTCGGCGTCGTGCCGACGATGTTTCCGCTCGACGTGGACCGCACCCGCGCGGGTCGCGTGGGCGTGGGGGTCACGCGCGCCGGGGAAATCCTTGTCACCGTCCTTGTCGGCTCCGAGACGGGCGGGGTGCGCGATGCACGGCTGGACAGCGCAGGCGCAACCCTGGTCGAGCTGGCCGAGTTCATGGCCGAGATGGGCGCCTTCCAGGCCGTCAACATGGACGGCGGCGGCTCCAGCCAGCTCTTCTTCCTGTCCGGCCTGGCAACCGTCGCCGGCGGGCGGCTGGGACTCCAGTCGGTGCACTACGAGCGCATGGTGCCCTCGGTGGGCATCGTGCGTTAGCCGCGCGCATCAGAATCTGCGCGCGTTCAACCTCATCAAGCGAAAGGCGGGCTTATGACAGCACGAATCGTTCTCATCGGCGCGGGCAGCGCGCAGTTTGGCACCAGCACGATCGGCGATATCCTGCAGAGCAAGGCGCTCGCAGGCAGCGAGATCGTACTCCACGACATCAATCCGGTCACGCTGGCCGCGATGGAGCAGGATGCCTGTGACTTCATCGCACGCGAGGGGCTGCCCTTCAGTGTCAGCGCGACGGTGGACCGGCCCACGGCCCTGCGCGGGGCTGACTTCGTGGTCATCTCCATCGAGGTCGGCAACCGCTTCGACTTGTGGGAGCAGGACTGGCGCATCCCGCAGCAGTATGGCATCCTGCAGGTCTACGGCGAGAACGGCGGGCCGGGTGGCCTGTTCCACGCGCTGCGCATCACGCCGCCCATCCTGGACATCTGCGCCGACATCCAGCGCATCTGCCCCGATGCGTACGTCGCCAACTTCAGCAATCCGATGAGCCGCATCTGCACGACGGTTACCCGGGCCTACCCCGACCTGAAGTTCTTCGGCCTGTGCCACGAGATTGCCTCGCTTCCGCAGTTCCTGCCGCACATCCTGGGCGTACCCTACGAGGCGCTGGAGGTGCGCGCGGGCGGGCTCAATCATTTCAGCGTCGTGGCGTCAGCCCGCTACCGGAAGACCGGGGCAGACGCCTACCCCGACATCCGCGCCCGCGCGCCGCTCTTCTTCGGCAACATGCCGTCGCTGGAGGGCATGTACAAGTACTTCAAGGAGACCGGGCGCTGGCCGGAGGAGGCCGAGGATATGGCTGGCGTGATGACCGAGGCATGGCCGGAACGCCGCGTGTTCCAGGTTATCCTGGAGAAGTTCGGCGTGATGCCCATCACGAGCGACAGCCATTTCGGGGAGTACATCCAGTGGGCGTACGATGTCACCGACCACAAGGGCATCCTCGACTTCTACCGCTTCTACAAGATGTACCTGTCTACCATCGAG
>JAKPQT010000220.1 GCA_029555885.1 Chloroflexota bacterium
GAGATCGGCCGCTGCTGCTGAACCTGCAGGCCATTCGCCCGGAGCCGCATGGCGAACGCATTCTCATAGACTTTCTCCAGGAAGCCATAGCCCAGGGCGTTGTAGACATCGTAGAATATCTGGATTATCTGCCGCGTCAGCGCACTGTGCTTGTAGGCGGAGACTTCGTACGCGCCCCGTTCCTCGTCCAGTTCGATCATGGCCACATCACTCGCAAGACTGATGACGCTAACTTATCAGAATCAGATCAGGTAAATCAGCGTCATCAGTTCAATCAGCGTCCTATTCAGCGTTTTATCAGCTCCCGTTGCCGTTGAGGCGGAGGAGGCCCTGGCGCGCGAGGTAGTCGATGATCTTGCGGGCGTTTTCCTCGGGCGTGTTGTTGACCGTGTCGAGCGTGATTTCGGGGTGCTCCGGCGCCTCGTAGGGGTCGTCGATGCCGGTGAAGCCCTTGATTTCCCCGCGGCGCGCCTTGGCATACATGCCCTTGTAGTCGCGCTGCTCGCAGACCTCGAGCGGGGTATCGACGAAGACCTCGACGAAGTGGTCGCTGCCGACCATCGCGCGCACCTCGTTGCGGATGGCGCGGTACGGGCTGATGGCCGCGCAGATGGTCGTGCCGCCGTGCCGCGTGATCTCCGCCGCGACCCAGCCGATGCGGCGGATGTTGGTGTCGCGGTCCTCCTTGGAGAAGCCGAGGCCCTTCGAGAGGTGTGTGCGCACCACGTCGCCGTCCAGCACGGTCAGGGTCTTGCCGAACTCCAGCAGGAGCTGGGTCAGCACCTCGGCGGTGGTCGACTTGCCCGCGCCGCTCAGCCCGGTGAACCAGATGCAGACGCCCTGCTTGTGCCGCGGGGGGTAGCTCTCCGCCAGAATCTCGGCCACCTCGGGGCGGGTAAACCATTCGGGCAGCAGCCGGCCCGCGTTCAGGTAGTCGCGGCGCACCTGCGTGCCGGAGATGTCGGCGGTCTTGGCGCCCGCGGGCACCTTGCTGATTTCCTCGTAGCGGTCCTCTTCCGGCAGGTAGACGAACTGGAGGAACGGAATCATCTTGACGCCCAGCTCCGCCTCGTGCCTGGCGACGAGTTCCTGCGCATCGTAGGGGCCGTAGAAGGGCTTGCCGGTGGAGTCGTTGCCCGGCCCGGCGTGGTCGCGGCCCACAATCAGGTGGTTCGCGCCGTAGTTGCGGCGGATAATCGCGTGCCAGACGGCCTCGCGCGGGCCGGCCAGCCGCATCGCCAGCGGCAGCAGGGAGAGCAGGATGCGGTCCGGGTCGTAGTGGTTCTCGGCCAGCGCCTTATACGTGCGCACGCGGGTGAAATGGTCCACGTCGCCAGGCTTGGTCATGCCGACGACCGGGTGCAGCAGCAGCACGCCATCGACCGACTGCGCGGCGCGCTTGGTCAGTTCCTCGTGCACGCGGTGCAGGGGATTGCGCGTCTGGAAGGCGACGACATTCTGGTGGCCGAAGCCGGCCAGCCGCTCGCGCACCTGGGCCGGGGTCAGGCGGAGGTCCTTGTAGTCATAATGGGTGGGCAGTTGGAGCACCTGGAGCTTGCCGGAGATGTTCAGGCTGCCCCAGCGCACCATCTCGGCGACGAGCGGATGGCGCAGGTCGGTGGAGCCGAAGGCCTGCTGCGCGCATTCCTCTTTATCCCACGGGTAGATTTCCTCGACCGTCATCACGGCCAGGAGCTCGTTCTTGGCGTTGCGCAGCGCGATGTCGCGGCCAACCTGGATATCGTCGTTAGGCTCGACGGGCAGCGTGATGGGCAGCGGGAACAGCGTGCCATCCGCCAGCCGCATCTCGTCCAGCACGCGCTGGTAATCGGCCTGGCCCATGAAGCGGTCGAGCGGCGAGAATGCGCCGGTCGCGAGCAGCTCCAGGTCGCAGACGATGCGTTCGGACACCTGCAACGACGGCAGCGTGCTGGCGTGTGCCTTGACATCGGCCAGCGCGTCCGCCGGGACCATCAGGTCAACGAGTTTGCCGCCGTAAGGTTCGATCAGTCGGGTGGGCGTAGAAGTGGAAGACAGTGACGACATAAGCAGAGAGAATCCTCCGTAGATACAAAGTGCTGCGGCGCAGCGGAGCTGCGCGACAGGAAGTTACAGAGACAGGATGAGCGTGCGCACGTTCAGCACGACGATCAGGATGCCGACCAGGAGCATGAAAGGCTTGTGCGGCAGTTTCTTGGCAGCAAAGGCCGCCAGCGGCGCGGCCAGCGCACCGCCGATCAGCAGGCCCAGGATGATCTGACCGTACTCCAGAAACTCGCCGGAGCCGAGCGCCAGGATGAACGTCACGGACTGAGCCGT
>JAKPQT010000697.1 GCA_029555885.1 Chloroflexota bacterium
CTCACCCCGCTTGAGGGGGATTGAGCGGCGGCGGTCGCGGGCCGCGCGCCAGCGCAACAGGGAGTCAAGCTCTGGTGGGTAACGAATCCGGGGCCGGTCCCCGACTGTCGATCGTGATCCCGGCCTATAACGAGGAAATGCGCCTGCCCTCCAGCCTGCGGGAGATCGCCGCGTTTGTGGAGGGCCAGCCGTACCCTATCGAAGTCCTCTTCGTTGACAACAACAGCACCGACCAGACGCACAGCATCGCCGAAGCCTTCGCCGCCGCCAACCCGTACATGCGCGTGCTCTTCGAGGGGCGGCAGGGCAAGGGCGCGGCCATCCGCACCGGGATGCTCGCCGCGCACGGCGCGTACCGCTTCATCTGCGACGCCGATCTCTCCATGCCCATTGCCCAGGTCACGCGCTTCCTGCCGCCGCAACTCAACGGCTACGACATCGCCATCGGCTCGCGGGAAGCGCCGGGCGCGATCCGCTACGACGAGCCGTGGTACCGCCACCTGATGGGCCGCATCTTTAACACCATCGTCCGCCTGTTCGCCGTGCCCGGCTTTCAGGATACCCAGTGCGGCTTCAAGATGTTCACCGCCGCCGCTGCCGAGGAGCTTTTCCCGCTACAGACGATGGACGGCTGGAGCTTCGACGTGGAACTGCTGCACATCGCCCTGCGGCGCGGCCGCCGCATCGTCGAGGTGCCGATCGACTGGTATTACCGGGAGAACACGCGCATCCATCCTCTCCGCGACTCGCTCGCCATGTTCCGCGAAGTGCTCGAGATCCGGGCCAACGGCCGGCGCGGGCTGTACGATCCACGCTAGCCGCGTCGGGGAAGCGCCCCCGGTTCCACGTCTCACCCACCGTTCTGCCTCCACTGGCTCACCACCCGCTCATGTTTCCGGGTGCTGCATCCCGTATACTTAGAGGTAGAACACAGAGCTACACATCGAAGGCTGAGCGTACATGAGTATTCGCCTGCGTCTAACCCTGACCTACTCCGCCATGCTGGTGGCCATCCTGCTGATCTTCAGCGCCACGGTGATCAGCGTCCTCCACTGGGCGCTGATCGACTCGGTCGACCGCTCGCTGGATGAGACGGTCAACGAGGTCATCCGCAACATCGAAGGGCCGAACATCGAGCTGTCGCGGACGGGACAGCCGGCGCTGGTCTTTGAGCTGCCCCCGGAGCTGGACATCTTCCGCGCCTCGAACGTGTTCGTCCAGGTCTGGACCCACGACGGCCGGCTCAACAGCAGCTCCACCAACCTGGGCAGCTACAGCGCCCCGCTGGACGCCGAAGCGCTGACCACGCAGGTGCAAACGCGGCGCAATGTTGTGCTCAACGGCTTCCCGCTGCGCGTGTTGACGCG
>JAKPQT010000262.1 GCA_029555885.1 Chloroflexota bacterium
GCCGGACGAGCCGCTGTCCGCGGCCGTCGAGCGCGCCGTGCGCGAGCAGGTCGGCATCACGGTCGCAGCGGGCCCGTACCTGGCACAGGTCAAACACGCGTATACCCACTTTCGCATCACGCTTCACGCGTTCGACTGCACCTGGACGGGCGGCACGCCCGCGTGCGTCACCTGCGCCGAGACGCGCTGGGTCACACCGGACGCGCTGGCCGATTACGCCTTCCCCGTGACGGATCGAAAGATTGCGGAACGAGTCACACAAGGCGCAAGGTAATCGCCGCCGGCTCCCGCGCCGTCACAACTACCTGCGCCCCAGGAGAGCAGCAAACATGACCGCACATCTCGTAATCGTTGGCAGCCTCAACATGGACCTCGTGATTCGCGCGCCGCGCCACCCGCAGCCGGGCGAGACGCTCACCGGCAGCGCGTTCCTGACGATTCCCGGCGGCAAGGGCGCCAACCAGGCCGTCGCCGCCGCGCGGCTCGGCGCAGCCGTCACTATGATCGGCAAGGTCGGGCCGGATGCATTCGGGGATGCGCTGCGGGCCAACCTCGCCGCAGCCGGGGTGAACGTCGAGCATGTGACGCGCTCGGTCGAGGCGACCGGCGTCGCGCTCATCACCGTCAGCGCGGCGGGCGAGAACACGATCGTCCTCGCGCCGGGCGCTAACGGGACGGTCACGCCGGAGGACGTGCAGGCTTGCGCGGGCATCATCGGGCAGGCGGATGCGCTCCTGCTGCAGCTCGAGGTGCCGCTCCCCGCAGTGCGGGCCGCGGCGGAGATCGCCGCGGCCCGCGGCGTACCTGTCATCCTCAATCCCGCGCCCGCGCAGCCGCTGCCCCCTGACCTGCTGCGCCACGTCACCTATCTCATCCCCAACGAGCACGAGGCCGCGCTGCTGGCCGGCGGGCCGGCAGACGACGCGGAGACACTGGCGCGCCGCGTCCAGGCGCTCGGGCCGCGCGCGGTGGTGGTGACGCTGGGCGCGGCAGGCGCGCTGGTGCTGGACGGCGTTACGGCTGCGCATGTGCCATCGTACCCGGTGACAGTCGTGGACAGCACTGCGGCGGGGGACGCCTTCGTCGCGGCGTTCGGCGTCGCGCTCAGCGAAGGACAGTCTCCCGTGGCGGCCGCGGCCTGGGGCTGTGCCGCGGGTGCGCTGGCCTGCACCGTCCTGGGCGCGCAGCCCTCGCTGCCCCGCCGCGCAGCCGTCGCGGAGCTGGTGGGGAAGTAAATATCGTGTTCAGCTCTGCCGGCCGACGAGCGAGTCGAGCAGCTCGGCCAGGAGGGTGTGTGCGGCAGGTTCGGCGGAGGGCCGGACGCGCGCCAGCGCAGCATGGGCCGCAGCGGTGGACTCGCGCACATAGTCCTCGGTGATGCGCCGCGCGGCTGCCTCTTCCAGCAGCGCGAGCACCGGGGGCACATCCGCCGGGGTGAACGCAGGACCGGCATACAGCTCCGCCAGTCGCGGGCCGACGGCCGGGTGGTTCAGCGCGTGCAGCACGGGCAGCGACTTCTTCTTGCTCAGGATATCGCTGGCCGCGGACTTGCCGGTGACCGCCTCATCGCCCCAGATGCCCAGGATGTCATCCTGAAGCTGGAACGCGCGGCCCAAGTGCGCGCCATAGTCATGGTACGCAGCCACCATATCGGGTGCTGCGCCCGCGACCAGCGCACCCAGTTCCGGCGCGGCCGCCAGCAGCGCGCCCGTCTTCCCGGCGATCATCGTGAAGTAGTCCGCGACTGTCACGTCGAGCCGCGCCTCGAACGACATGTCGAGGAACTGCCCCTCGGTCAGCGCGAGGCAGGTCTCATCGAAACGTCGCAGCGCGGCCAGCAGCCGGTCCGCAGGCACCCCGCGCTCTGCCAGCCGGAAGAAGGCGAGGTGGGCCAGGCTAAACATGCCGTCGCCCGCGTTGCAGGCGATGGGCATCCCGAACAGCGTCCACGCGGTCGGACGGTGACGCCGGGTGGGGCTGTTGTCCTCGATGTCATCGTGCAGCAGCGAGAAGTTGTGCAGCAACTCGAGCCCGGCCGCGATAGGCAGCGCGCACTGTGGGTCTGCGCCCGCGGCCGCGCACGCCAGCACGCACAGCATGGGCCGAACCCGCTTGCCGCCCGGCACGTCCGCGGGCTGAAGCTGGGCGTCGCGCCAGCCCATGTGGTACTGCATGATCTCGTAATGGCCGCGCGCCGGCGCCGCGGGGGGCTCCAGCACGGCGCGGATTTCCGCCTCGATGAACGGCAGATAGGTGGCAAACGCCTGGCTCAGGTGCATGGATTCCTCACAGTCCGACTTCGACGATGCGTCCGGGCGCGGTCAGCGCCGTAACATCCCCTGCCCCTGCGCAGAACATCGCGGTGCGCAGCTCGTCGGCGAACAGGTCCACCGCGGCGATGACTTCCTCCGGTCCTGCGGCCGCGGCCTTGAGGAAGGGCGACGCGATGCCGACCAGCGCGGCATTCAGCGCTAGCGCCTTGGCCGCCTCAATGCCGGTGCGCATCCCGCCGCTTGCGATCAGCGGCAGGTCCGGTGCGCCGCGCCGCGCCAACCGCAGCGAGTCCGCGGTCGGGATGCCCCAATCGGCGAACGCGCGGGCCAGCTTGCGCAGCCGCTCCGTCGGCGCACGGTGGTATTCGACCTCGCTCCAGGAGGTGCCGCCAGAACCAGCGACATCCAGCGCGGCGACGCCTGCCTCTGCCAGCCGGCGGGCTGCGCTCTCGCTGAGGCCCCAGCCGACCTCCTTGGCAATCACGGGCACGCCCAGCGTCCGGCAGACCGTTTCGATCTTGCCCAGCAAGCCCTGCCAGTTCCAATCGCCGTCGGCCTGCAGCGCCTCCTGCAACGGATTGAGGTGGAGAATCAGGGCATCGGCCCCGATCATGTCCACGGCCCGGCGACACTCATCCACGCCGTAGCGGTAGTTGAGCTGCACCGCGCCGAGATTAGCGAAGAGCAGGATGTCGGGCGCAATATCGCGCACGCGAAAAGTGCCCACCGTGCCGGCCTGCTCGATGCCCGTCCGCTGCGAGCCGACGCCCATCGCCAGCCCGCGTGCCTGTGCGCCCTCTGCCAGGTGACGGTTGATGGCCCGCGCCGCATCCGTCCCGCCCGTCATTGATGAAATCAACAGGGGCAGCTCCAGCCGTTTGCTGAGGAACGTCACGCGCGTGTCGATGGCCGCGAGGTCCAACTCCGGCAAAGCCTGATGCACCAGACGGAACCGCTCAAACCCGGTCGTGAGGTTGGGAAACTGGACTTCTTCTTCCAGGTTAATGCGGATATGATCTGCCTTGCGGCGGTCGTGGACCAAGATGACCTCCGAAAACGGACGCAACTTTCCCCGCTGGGGGGTGTTCTATCTAACAAGCCGAGGACCGTGTGCATCTTACCAGTCACGCAGAGGGATGTCAAAGCAAGTCTTGATACGGTTTTGACACTCACGGCTGCGGCTGCTAAAATGCGCGGCATCATTGCGGCGCGTTATCTTCTTGCGCGACGCAGGCGCTGCCTGCGTGCGACCCAGATACATCCGGCCCGTCAGGCCACACAAGGAGAACCTTTGATGAACGAAGCCATTTACGAAAAAGTCAAAGAAATCATCATCGATAAGCTCAACGTCGATGAGGCGAAAATTGTGCCCGAAGCGCGGTTCCGCGAGGACCTGAAGGCCGATTCCCTGGACTTGGTCGAGCTGATCATGGCCTTCGAGGAAGAGTTCGGCGGCGCGATCTCCGACGAGGATGCGCAGAAGATCACGACGGTCGGTGAGGCCGTGACGTACCTGGCGAACGCCAGCGCCTGAGCTGCGCGCCGGCAGCCGATAAGAAGCCCACAGCGGTGCGCACCGTTGTGGGCTTCTTGCTACTCCCGTGATTGGACAGGATTTACAGGATTGACGGGAGTGCAATCATGTAAATCGTGCCAATCCTGTCGAAGTACAAAATCCTGTGAATCTTGTGAATCCTGTCGAAAAGCCTGATCTCGAAAATCCCATCAATCCTGCCCCAACTTCCCCCGTCACGTTGCTCGTCATGGCGGGCGGGCGCAGCCGGCGCATGGGCCGGGACAAGGCCTGGCTCGAAATCGACGGTCTGCCCCTCGTCCAGCGGGTAGTACACCGGCTGGCTAGCCTGGCCGGCGAGGTGCTGTTCAGCGCGCGCGAACCTGGGCCGTACGCCGCGCTTTGCGCCCGGCTGCCGCTGCCCGCCGCCGTGGTCCTCGATCGCTACCCCGACGCGGGCCCCCTGGCCGGGCTGGAGGCGGGGCTGGCCGCAGCCGCGCACGAGCTCGTCTTTGCGGTCGCCACGGACATGCCTTTTGTCAACCCTGCGCTCGTCAGCCACCTGCTCGACCTGAGCGAGGGGTATGACGCGGTCGTGCCGCTCACGCCCCACGGCGACACGCTGGAACCGGAGCCGCTTCACGCGGTCTACCGGCGCACCTGCCTCCCGGCCATCCGCGCGCAGCTCGACGCCGGGCGCCGCCGCGTCGTGAGCTTCTTCGATGATATACAGGTGCGTTATGTCACGCCGGAGGAAGTGCTGCCTTTTGACCCCGCGCTTCGCTCGTTCGTGAACGTGAATACGCCGGAGGAGTGGGGGGAGTTAGGAATGAGTAACGAGTGACGAGTAAAGAGTAATTCTTACTCATTACTCATGACTCATTACTCTTTACTCGTCATCACGTACATCAGCGCCTGCGCGTACGCCTCGGCAGCATCGGTCGCGCGGAAGGCCAGCGCCTCGCCCTGCCAGGCCAGGCGGCAGGTGTAAACCCCATCGGCATAGAGCAGGTCGAACTCCGGCGTCGCGGTCCCATCGAGCACACGCTGCAACCGCTGGCGCAGGTGGCCTTCCTCCGGCAGCCAGATGACATCGCCAAGGAACACATAGTCGAGCGCCCATTCGGGCGTGCCGTGGAACATAACCGCCGGGAAGCCCTGCAACATTTCCACCATGGCGGCCATGTCGTTGATGACAAAGACGCGTTCGTCCATATCCCTATCGGCCAGGCCGAATCGGTCGCCCTGGCGCGGTTCCCAAGTCAGCCCGGCCTCTTTCAGCCTCCGTGCCATCTCAAGTGAGATCACCTTAATTCTCCCGTATAGCGCTGGATGATAGAACGCTGATCAGGGGCCAACCGAAGGTTGGCCCTGATGAACATGATTTCGATGACCCTTGTTAGAGCCAGTATATCATGACCATCAGGGCCAATCGAAGATTGGCACGTCATCTGCGTTCTATTTTCACCGGCCACCCATGCCGCTGAGCGTGATGCCGCGGACGAACCACTTCTGGCCGATGACGTAGATGACCAGGATGGGCACCAGCGCGATGACCGAGCCGGCCATCAACAGGTGCCACTCGACGCGGAACTGCCCCTGAAACGCGGCCAGGCCGACGGGCAGCGTGCGCATATGCTCGGAGTTCGTGACAATCAGCGGCCACAAGAAGTTGTTCCACTGGCCGAGAAACGTGAAGATGGCGAGCGTTGCAATTGCCGGGCCAGTCAGGGGCAGGAGAACCTGCCACCAGATGCGGAACGACGACGCGCCGTCCACGCGCGCTGCGTCATCGAGCTCGATCGGCAGCGACAGAAAGTACTGGCGCAGGAGGAACGTGCTGAACGCCGAGAACGCGGGCGGCAGGATCAGCGCCTTGAAGGTGTCGATCCAGCCGAGCAAGCGCACGATGATGAAGTTGGGAATCATGGTCACCGGGAAGGGAATCATCATCGTGCCCAGGTAGAGCAGGAACAGCAGGTCACGCCCACGGAAGCGCAGCCGCGCAAACGCGAACGCGGCCAACGATGAAGTCAGCAGTTGCAGTATCGTCACTGCGGCGGCCTGGAAGGTGCTGTTGAAATAGAAGCGGCCAAACGGCATGACCGTCACCGTTTCGACGTAGTTCTGCCAGACGACCGGGTCAGGAATCCACTGGGGCGGGTAGATGAAGATGTCGCCCGGCTCCTTGAGCGAGGTCGAGAGCATCCACAGCAGGGGTGCCAGCATGAAGAACCCGACCACAATCAGGACGGCGTGGAGGGCGATGCGTCCCGGCAGCGCCAACCCGCGCCTACTCACGGTCGGCCTCGTAATGCACCCACCGGTCCTGCATCCGCACCTGGAAGAAGGTGAAGACGAAGATGACGGCGAACAGCAGCCAGGCGAGGGCCGCAGCCTTGCCCATGCGCGACCAGCGGAACGCGTTGAGGTAGATATAGTAGACCAGGGTGGTCGTCGCGAAGGCCGGCCCGCCCTTGGTCATGATGTATGCCTCTTCGAAGACCTGGAAGGCCCAGATGAGCGACATGATGACCACGAAGAAGGTCGTCGGTGACACCATCGGCAGCGTGATGTGCCTGAACTTGGCCCATGCGCCGCCGCCGTCCACCTCCGCGGCCTCGTACAACTCCTGCGGCACAGCCTGGAGGCCCGCCAGATAGATGACCATCGTGAAGCCCACGTTCTTCCACAGGTTCAGGATCATCACCGCGGGCATCGACCAGCGCGTGCTGTTGAGCCAGTCGGGCGGGTTGATATCGAGGCCGAACAGGTCGCCCAGGTTGCGCAGGAAGGTGTTGAGGATGCCGAAGTTGCCGTTGAAGATCCACTGGAAAACGAGCGCCGCAGCCACGAGCGAGGTGACCACCGGCATGAAGTAGACGACCCGGTAGGCCGTCGTCCCGCGGAGCCCCTGGTTCAACGCCATCGCCAGCACCAGCGACAGGATGACGCGCAGGGGGACCGTGCCGAAGGTAAAATAGAAGGTGTTGAGCGCCACGCGCGCAAACTGCTGGTCGGTGAACAGCAGCTCGCGAAACTGTGCTGCACCGACGTAGACCGGCGGCGTCAGCAAGTCCCAGCGGAACATGCTCAACGCAAGGGATGCGATGACCGGGAACGCGGTGAAGAGCAGGAAACCGGTGATATTGGGTGCGAGGAAGAAGTACGCCTCGTACTGCCGTTGCCACCGGTACCAGCGGAGGCGGCGTTCATAGGCCGGGTCGGGCGCGCGATGCATCATATTGGTTACAGGTTGCAGGTTACAGGTTGCAAGTCGATGCACTCAAACCTGCAACCTGCAAACCTGAAACTCGCTTACTTGGGATACCCGTTGTTGACCAGGAACTGATTGACCGCCCGGCACAGTTCCGGCACGACTTCCTGCGGCGTGGCCTCACCCGCCCACAGACGGTCGAGTTGCGGGCCGATGATCGAGCCGCTCAGCTCGTCCCACTCTGGGAAGTAGGCGAAGCCGCCCGGCTGCGCAGCCTCTGCCGCCAGCAGGAAGGCCTTGCGGTTCGCGGGCTTGGGGCTGGCGAGGAAGTCATCGCTGTTGGCAACGGAACGCAGCGCCGGGAAGATTTCGCCGTTCTGCGTATAGAGGGACTCGCCGCCGCCCGCGCTCTGAAGCCAGCTCAGGAATTCCCACGCGGCTTCCTTGTTGTCGGACCCCGCGCTGATGACCCAGGCCGCGCCGCCGTTGAAGTCATACCGCTTGCCGCCGGGCATGACCGGCACGGCAGCCACGTCGTAGTCCAGGTTGCTGTTGGCATTGAACACCGGCACGCGCGACGAGTTCTGGATAATCATCGCGACCTGGCCGGTCTCGAACACCGCGGCGTCGCCGCCTTGCTGGCCGAGCGTCGCGCTCCGCATCGCGTAGCCCTTATCCATCAGGTCATAGAAGAATTGCAGGCCCTTCATGGCCTCCGGCGTGTCGAGCGTGCACTTGGACGGGTTGGTCAGGTCGTCGAGCATGATACCGCCGGCCTGGCCGACCCACAGGGCCCACTTGCCGCCCTCCATGCCCAGCGCGTACTGCGTTACCCGGTCACCGTCGCGCTTGGTCAGCTTCTCCGCCGCGGCCAGGAGGTCGTCCCAGGTCCACTCGTCGGTCGGGTAAGCCACACCCGCTTCATCGAACAGCTTCTTGTTGTAGTAGAGCGCATGCGCCTCGATATCGCGCGGCAGGCCGTAGACATTGCCCTCATAGCGCGCGGAATCCAGCAGATACGGCCAGTAATCCGACAGGTCGTAGCCGC
>JAKPQT010000285.1 GCA_029555885.1 Chloroflexota bacterium
CTACGGCCGGCAGGCTGCGCTCTGTGAACATGCCGACCAGGTTATCGAACCGCCCGCCGCCCGTCACACTGCCGACGTTCGCCTCTTCAACGACAGTCTCGTAGATGGAGCCCGTGTAATACTCCAGGCCGCGCGCCATCGAGACATCGACCCTGATGTATTGTTCCGGCACGCCCAGCCCCTCGAGGTAGCGCAGGATGGTCTCTAACTCATCGAGACCCTCAACGGCCAGGGGATAGGCGGCCAGTTCCTCGCGCAGCGCGGCCAGGATGGTGCGGTTGTCGCCCTGCAGGTCGAGCAGCGGCAGCAGCCCTTCCACGACGGCTTCGGGGATCAGGTCCCGTGTCCCGCCATAATACGTGCGCAGCGCCGGCGTCACCCCGCCGATGAGCTCGCCTGCGGTATCCTGCAGCCGGTCCGACTCCACCGAGCCGGGCGGTACGGCCGCGAGCACCTCGCGCAGCGGCCCTGCCACAAGTTCCGCGAGGTCCATGGGGAAGGGCGTCGGTCCGTTGGCGCCGGGCAGCGTCTCCCCCGCCAGCCGCTCTGCCAGCGCGTCCAGGCCGACCTTACCCTGAAGGTACAGCCGAGCTACCTTGCGGATGGCATCGCGCACCGGGTCGGGCAGGCCCGCAGCTAACATCTCTTGTCTCACGCCCTCAACGCCGATCTTGGGCAGCTTGTCCACCGACTGATACAGCTCCTTGAGCAGGCCGGCGGGCACGCCCGCGAAATGACCGAGGCCGATCAGCAGCTTGCGGTTGTTGACGTTAATCTTGAACTTACGGAAGCCGAGCCGGTAGAGCGCAGTATAGATGACGGCGATGGTCTCCGCGTCGGCCAGCATGCTTGTGCTGCCTACCGTATCCACGTCGCACTGGTAGAACTCGCGCCAGCGGCCCCGCTGGGGCCGGTCCGCGCGCCAGACCGGCGCTAAATGATACCGCTTGAAGGGTTTGGGCAGGTTGGGGTACATCGCCACGACGCGCGACAGGGGCACCGACAGGTCGTAGCGCAGCATCAGGCGCTCGTCCTTGCCGCCGTAGGTGGCCGAGTAAATCAAGCGTTCCGCCTCGGGGCCGTACTTGCCCGTCAACGTCTCTTCCAGCTCGAGCGCCGGCGTCTGCAGCGGCTCGAAGCCGAACTCCTCGAACACGCCGCGAATTACATCCATGACATACTGCCGGCGCACCATCTGCTCCGGCAGAATATCGCGCATCCCTCTGGGTACGCGCGGCTCAACCTTCGCTGCCATCTTCCTGCCTCCTTCTGAACCCTCAGCGAGCGGGTAATCCAAGACAACAAAAAGGGCGTGGAACCGTCACAGTTCCACGCCCAGGGAAACCACCGTTGCGCAGCGCGCCATCAATCGCCAGCAGTCTCCTAAGCGTGGAGCGGCTGATGATGATGGACGACTACCAAAACAACGCTGCGTTTCAACATGGCGCCATCATAGCACGGCCCGATGGGAAGGGCAAATTCCGCAATGCTGGCAACAGGACGTCAGAATCGCTCGATGATAAATGTCGGCGGCTCGCCAGCATCGCAGCGCACGCAGTTCAGCTCGTAGCCCAGGAAGCGCGCCCGGCCCTCCGGCGTCAGCACCCACGGACGGTCGGCCAGGGGCGGGGTATGGCGGACGTGCTGGCCGTGGCCGCACGCCAGCACTGCCACCCAATCGCCCAGGGCGTCCTGCTGCCAGCCGACGATAGCCCGCTGCACCCTACTTGCCCTTCAGCCGGGTGGCCGCGCGCATTTCGAGCCCGGTGCCGTAGTCGAGTTGGCGGGGCTCGTACTCCTCTTCCTCGCGCTGCCGTGTCATCAGCGTGTAGTCCCAGGTCGCGGGCCGCGCGTCCGTACGCCAGGGGCGGCGCTCCCAGTAGTAGCCGCGGAAGGGGTCGCGCGTTTCATTCATCCAGTCGAGCAGCCGGTCGTGGAGCCGGTCACGCACCGCGGCATAGGTGGGATCCTCGATCAGGTTCCGCATCTCGTACGGATCTGTCTCCAGGTCGTACAACTCGTCGGTCGTCAGCAGGTTGACCACCAGCTTGTAGCGCGGCGTGCAGCAGGCGCGCACCGGCTGGAAGCCGCCAAACCCGTCATGGTCTACCTCGTAGCGGCCGAACTCCATGAACACGGCGTCGGCCGCGGCCAGGTCGGGCTGGCGGAACACCGGCGCCAGGCTGCGACCGTGAAACGTCCTGGACTGCGGGATCCCCAGCACATCCAGAATGGTCGGCGTGACGTCGATATGGGACACCAGGGCCTGCGAGACGGCGCCCGCAGGCGCATGGCCGGGCCAGCGGACGATGAAGGGCATGTTGACGACTTCCTCGTACATGGCCGGGCCTTTGTTGCCCAGGCAGTGCGAGCCGAGCAGGTCGCCGTGGTCCGAAGTATAGATGACGAGCGCGCCCGGTGCGCAGCGATCCACCGCGGCCAGCACGCGGCCGATCTCGTCATCCACGAAGCTGTTGCAGCCGAAGTAGTCCGGGTGCACGATCTGGAACGCATCGCGGTCGCTGTCCACCGCCGCGCCGGCCCAGGCCCGGTGGTGCGCAGGCTTGTCGGCCAGCGTGTCCCAGACGTTGGGCCGCTTCGGGAACCGGTAGTCGCGGTACATCTCGGAGAAGGGCCGGGGGCAGATGAAGGGGTGGTGCGGCTCGTCATAGGAGAGCACGAGCAGGAAATCGTCGCCGGCGTGCTGTTCCAGGTAGCGGATGGCACGGTCGGAACAGCGGCGGCCGTAGGTGAAATCGGCGGTGAGGTTGGGGTCGCGGTTGAGCGCGGGCGAGCGGGAGGCCACGCGCTCCTCCGGCGTCAGTTCCTCCAGATAGTTGCGCATGTCGTACCAGCAGGCCGGGTCCCAACCTGGCGCGGCGTGACCCAGCCCGAAATAGTCGCTGCCGTCCAAATGCCACTTGCCGATGTAGGCCGCGGGGATGCCGTGATCCGCAACGCGCTGGCCGAGCGTCCGGATATTGTCGCCCGGCGCGAGCGAGTTGGCCCAGCCGCCGTTGAGGTGGGGGTAGGTGCCGGTGAACAGGGCGGCGCGGGCCGGGCCGCACACGGGTTGGCAGGTGTACGCGTGTTCGAAGCGCACGCCCTCGCTGGCGAGCCGGTCCAGCGCGGGGGTCCGCAGGCCCGTATCCGCATAGCAGCCGACCATGTCCTTGCGCTGCGTATCGGTCATGATGAAGATGACTTGGGGCATGAGTCTCCCTCATTAGGTCTTGTTGGGGCAGGGACATCCGCAGGATGTCCCTGCCCCAACAAGACATTAAACATTAAACCGGAAATGGATGACGTCGCCGTCCTGCACGACGTACTCGCGGCCCTCCAGGCGCACCTGGCCGTGGGCGCGGGCGCCGGACAGACCGCCCGCGGCAACAATCGCAGCCTGCGGCGCGACTTCCGCGCGGATGAAGCCGCGCTGGATATCGGTGTGGATCAGGCCCGCGGCCTCGATGGCTGTCTGCCCGCGGCGCAGTGTCCATGCGCGCGTCTCTTTGCCGCCGGTGATGGTGAAGAAGGTGATGAGGTCCAGCAAGCGGTAGCTGGCGCGCACGAGCTGGTGAAGGCTCGGCTCGGCCAGCCCCAGGTCGGCGCGGTAGGCTGCGGCCTCGTCTGCGGGCCAGGTGCTCAGTTCGGCCTCGCAGAGCGCGCAGAGGGCGATGCACGCCGCGCCTTCGGCGGCTGCGCGCGCCTGCACGGGCTCCGCGGCCGGGCCACCTGTGGGCAGCGCGGCCTCGCTCACGTTGACGACATAGAGCCTTGGCTTGCCGCTGAGGAGGTTCAGGTCCGCGGTCCAGTCGGCGTGTGCAGCCGGTTCGTCGAAGGCGACCGCGGCCTGGCCGCCGTTCAGGTGGCTGCGCAGCCGGGCCAACCACGCGAGCTGGTCTGCGAAATCGCGCGGATGGGCCTTGGCCATGCCCTGCACCTTTTCGATGCGACGGTCGACCGTGCCGACATCGGCCAGGATGAGCTCGGTTTCGAGCGTCTCCAGGTCGGCCACGGGATCCACGTTGTCGCCCGTCGTGGGTACATCCGGGTCATCGAACCCGCGCAGGACCAGCAGGACGGCATCGACGTTACGGATGTGGCCGAGGAACTGGTTGCCCAGGCCCTCCCCCCGGCTCGCGCCCTTGACGAGGCCCGCGATGTCCACGAACTCGACCGCCGCGGGCACGACGCGCTCCGGCTGGATCAGCGCGGCCAGCGCGTCGAGGCGGGAGTCGGGTACGGCTGCGACACCGATGTTCGGATCGATCGTGGTGAAGGGATAGGGCGCAGTCGCCGCGCCTGCCTGGGTCAGTGCGTTGAACAGGGTGGACTTCCCGGCATTGGGGAGTCCGACGATGCCGATTTGCAGGCTCATGGCTCCGTCCTCCGGTGCATCCGCCCGCCTGCACGCAGCCAGGTGATAACACCCTCCTCGCGCAGGAACTCAACCTGTGTCCCTTTCGCCGGCTCTGCAGTCGCAATGAATCGGTCCGGTCCGCACATCAGGACGCGGAAGGGGGGCCCCGCGGGGCCGGGTGGCGAGTTTTTCGTGGGGAAGCCGCCTTTTGGCACTTCCTCGATCACCAGGGCTTCACCTTCCGCGCGCACGATGAGATCGTCGAGCAGGGCCGCATAGTATCCGGCATATTCTGCCAGTTGGTCGGACGGCACAGGGATGGGCTGCGGGTCCTCGACGACAATGCCTAACCACAGCTTCAGGGCGAGCCGCAGCACCGGCGTGGTCAGCTCGCTGCCGCGGTCGGAGTTTGTGAGGATGGTGCAGGCATAGCGCCGGCCCGGCACCATCTGGAATGCCGACTGCTGGCCATTGGTCGCGCCGCCGTGGCGGACGATGCGCGCGCCGGGCACGTCGCGGATGAACCAGGAGAGGCCAACCGACTCGCCATTGGCTGCCTGTACGTAGGGCGTTTGCATGTGCGCAATGGATTCCGCGGTCAGCAGGCGGGTCCCGTCTCGGGTCACGCCGCTGTGCATGTGGAAGCGGGCGTAAGTCAACTGGTCGCGGACGGTGGAGACCAGCCCGCCGGCGGGGCCAGCAGTCCGCGCCAATGCCCACGGGCGGGCGACCTTCGGCGGTTCGCGGCTGTTGTCCTCGTACACTGCTTCATGGCCCACGGCGACACGATGGGTGATGCACTGCTCGGCGAAGAAGAAGGAGCGGTCCATGCCTAGCGGGCCCAGGAGCATCTCCTGAGCCAGGTGCTCGAACGGCATCCCGGCCGCCACCTCGAGGACACGGCCCGCGAGGTAGAAAGCTGCGTTGTTGTAGGACCAGTAGCGGCCAAGAGGCGTAATCTGCGGCAGCGTCACCATGCGCTCCACGATCCTGGCGAGCGCATCGTCGCCTGGCCCCAGGTCGTCGAAGTAGTCGCCGGCCCATCCGCCGGTGTGAGTAAAGAGGTGGCGCACGGTTACGCGGGCGGCGACTTCCTCATCTGCCAGGCGCAGATCAGGCAGGTAAGTGCGCACAGGCGCGTCGAGTGCGAGCCGGCCTTGCTCGACCAGGCGCATCGCCAGGGTTGCAGTGATGGTTTTCGTCGTGGAGCCGACCTGGAACAAGGTATTGCCGTCGACCGGCAGGGGATGCTCTACGCTGGTGACACCGAACCCGGCGACATGCTTTTCATCGCCGCTGAGGATCCCGATGGCGACGCCGGGCACATTCCGCCGCGCCATTTCCTGCTCGATGAGTTCAGCGATGGATTGGAAGTTTGCCATAGGGCCTCCACGAAAAAGGGTGGGTCCATGCCGATTTGCATTTTCGCCCGCCCTGGCTATAATTGCAAGCGTACGGGGAGTAGCGCAGACAGGCTAGCGCGCACGGTTCGGGTCCGTGAGGTCGGAGGTTCAAATCCTCTCTCCCCGACT
>JAKPQT010000706.1 GCA_029555885.1 Chloroflexota bacterium
TGAAGACGCGCGGCGGCGCGGTTCTGCCCTCCCGAGCCACCGGCAGAGACGCCGCGCCAGGGTCCTGCGCAATGTGCAACCGGCCCGTACCCGAGCGCACCGCGGTCATCCTGCGGAGCGAACAGCGCGGCCGCATGGCCGCGTGCTGCCCGCATTGCGGCCTGGCCCTGCTCGAACACGACGCCTCCCCCGGCCTGATGCTGGTCACCGACTTCCTGTATCACCAGATGGTCAGCGCGAACGACGCGTCCTACCTGGTGGGCAGCGAGGTCACATCCTGCTGCACCCCCGGGATTCTGGCATTCGTAAACCGCGGTGATGCAGAGCGATTCAGGAAGGGTTTCGGCGGAAAGGTGATGGGGCTGGCGGAGGTGCGGCACGCCTTGCGGATCGGAATGTCCGTCCCCGTGGAGCTGCGGTTGTAAGTGTTATGTCAATTTCTGTGTGGAGGAAGGCAATGCGACGAAATCTCATCCTGATCCTGGCGCTCCTGGCAGCCATCGGGCTCCTGGCGGGGTGCGGCACCACAGGGCTGCGCCAGAGCAGAGTGGTAGCGGCATCAGCATCGACGCTCACCCTGGATGCGGTGCAGGAGGCCCAGGCGCCTGCGGGGCCAACCCTGGGCAGCCAGCGCGGGGGCGATGTCGTAGGGTGGCTCAGCAGCGAGCCGGTGCAGCCCGTGCGGGGCGCGGCCGACCTGGACGCATACCTCCTCGGGGCCGATGGGAAGCCGATCACGGATGCGGCAGTCACCTTCGATATCGACATGACGAACATGAGCCACGGCGCCTACCTGGTGACAGCGGCGCCGGCCGGGGAAGGCCACTACACGGGCAACGTGCGCTTCTCGATGCCCGGCCCCTGGCGCGTGATCGCTATCGTGGAACGCCCGGGCGCTGAGACGGCCAGGCTGCGCTTTGAGTTTACGGTCAAGATGAAATAGGAGAGGATCGATGGACCTTACTGCGGCGATTGCCCTGTCGGTTGGCTTTGCAGCCATCAGCGCGGGCGTGGGCATCTATCTCCTGCGCTACCGGGATGCAGTGACGGAAATGCTCGGCATGATGATTGGGATGACGATGGGCATGATGTCGGGCATCGCCATCGGCTACTTCAT
>JAKPQT010000319.1 GCA_029555885.1 Chloroflexota bacterium
ACCTGCTCGGTCTTGAGCGTGCGGAAGAAGCTCTCGGCCTGCGGGTTGTCCCGCGGCCGGCCCTTGCGGCTCATGGACAGGATCATCCCGGCCGCCTGAGCCCGCGCCACGTAGTCTTTGGCGGCGTACTGCACGCCGCGATCGGAGTGATGCAGGACGCCCGGCGCGATCTGCCGGGATTGCAGCGCGCTCTCCAGCGCCAGCAAGGTCAGGCTCACGTCGAGCCGCCGCGACAGGTTCCAGCCCACTACCCGGCGCGAGTAGGCGTCGAGGATGACCGCCAGGTAGATGAACTCGTGCTGTAACCGAAGGTAGGTGATGTCGGCAACCCAAACCTGGTCCAGGCCCGTCACAGCGGCCTCTGGGAGCAGATTGGGGAACACCGGCAGCTGGTGATCGGACTGGGTCGTGCGCGGCCGGGGGCGCACCAGACGGCACAGCCACGACTGCTCGCGCATGATCCGCAGGACGCGCTTGTGGTTGACGCGCCTGCCGCGGCGCACCAGCTCGAGCGTCACCCGGCGATAGCCATAGGCCGGGCAGGCGGTGACGATCTGTTCGATCTCATCCTGCAGCGCCAGATCCGCGGCGGGCCGGTGCGTGGGGCGCTGGTAGTACCAACTGCGCGACACGCCGGTCAGCTCACAGGCGCGGGCCAGCGGTAGCTCTCGGCGCTCAGCCGTCACGCTTTCGGCCCGGTCGGGAAAGGGAGCTTGGCCCGCTTGAAGCAGCGCTTGAGAAAGTCGGTCTCCATCGCCGAGCGGCCCAGGGCGGCCTCCAACTCGGCAATGCGTTTCTCAGCCTCGCGCAACTGCCGGCTCACTTCTTCGACTGTCGGTCCCGCCGGCATGGCGGTTTGCTGGTACGCCTGGCGCCAGCTATCGAACAGGTTGCGACCCAGGTGATACTCCCGGCAGATCTCGGCGATGGTCCGCCCACCAAGGAGATGCTCTTCGACGATCTTGCGCTTGAACTCCGGGGTAAACGTGCGACGCGTCATGGCTCGGCTCCTCCTGAAGGCCCCACGGCCTGCTTCGATGATGAGCCGAATACCCCCTCCTACGCCGCGACGACTGTACGGAGCATGGGGTGCACCTCATCGGCAAGTGCGGCTTGCGTACGCTCCTCAGAAGTGCTCACCTGCGCTCCACTAGCTCGGAGCTGGTGCCAGTCAAGGAAGCCTCGCGTCCCAGACTGCAGTGAGTCCAGAATCTGCTCGCGGAGTAACTCGAGCTCTGCTGGTACCGCCATGGCCGCGTCTGCACCGCCTGCTGATGAGGATAGGCAGGCAAGGAGTGCCCCGAGGCACCAGAACGCCCGTCTGTTGCGTGACATTTCGGGTTCCTCTCCAGTTACGGCACCGATGTCTGGCGTCAACTATTCTTTCCGTCAACGACAACTATTCTTACCGCTGCTAAGCGGGGTCACATCGGCTTGTCGTTG
>JAKPQT010000334.1 GCA_029555885.1 Chloroflexota bacterium
GTTGCCGGCGGGGGTGGAGATGGTCATGCCGGGCGACAACGTGAACCTGATCGTGACGCTGATCGTGCCGGTGGCGCTGGAAGTGGGGTCGCACTTTGCGATCCGCGAGGGTGGCCGCACGGTCGGCGCCGGCGTCATCACGAAGATTATCGAATAAACGGTTACAGGTTGCAGGTTCCAGGTTGAACTTGCAACCTTCAACCTGTGACCTGTATCGAGGTTACTATGGCTCCAGCGAAGAAAGCAAACCGGATTGTCGTCACGCTGTCCTGCAACGAGTGCAAAGAGCGGTCCTACACGACTGAGAAGAACCGCAAGAACACGCAGGGCCGCATGGAACTGAAGAAGTACTGCCCGCGCTGCCGCAAGCACATGACGCATCGCGAGACCCGGTAAGAATGACGCCAGGCACATGACGAAAGAAAGCTTCGGCATGGGCCTTTCGTCTCTCACATAGGCGTGTAGCTCAATTGGCAGAGCACCGCTCTCCAAAAGCGGGGGTTGCGGGTTCAAGTCCTGCCACGCCTGTCTAGGCAAAAATGTTCTACCGGAACATTTTGCATGCTAAGGTTCACCATCAAGACACCGTCTCGGCACGGCTTTCTGATCTTGCAGGATGGTTAGTCAGAGCCGGCCCGGACGGTGTCTTGAATCGTAAGCGGCCTGCATCGCGGCGAGCAAAGCGCCGGAGAGGTCCCGAGGAGGAAGTGCGTGAGCAGAGAGGCAGTTGAGGCAAGGCCGAAGATTACCGATCGGATTGCCGAGTACTTGCGAGACACGCGCGGTGAGCTGCGTAAGGTGAGTTGGCCGACGCGCAAACAGGCGACCAACCTCACTCTGATCGTGCTGGCAGTGACAGCGGTGATGGCGGCGTTCCTGGGCGCAATCGACTTTCTTTTCGCGACCCTGGTCAGCCTGATCGTCAGCCTGTAAGTTGCACGTCTGCCACAGACCGGCGCGTTGGCTGGCAATGACTGAATGGCGGTGAATATGGACAACTGGCAAGATCCTGACCCGATGGACGATTACGAGCAGCAACCGGCGCTGGATGACTCTGGCGCCAGTGATGTCGCGTCTTCGTACGCGGGTGCAGCCGACGAACCTTACGAAGACCAGTTGCCCATCGAACTGTCCGACGAGGGCACCGCAGAGGGCGGCGAGCCTGACGCGGCCAAACCCCAGTGGTATGTCGTCCACTGCTATTCGGGCTATGAGAACAAGGTCAAAAAGAACCTGGAACATCGCGCCGAGTCGATGGGCATGCAAAGCTACATCCTCGAAGTGATTGTGCCAACCGAGGAGCAGGTCGAGCTGCGTGACGGCCAACGGCGAGTGGTGGAGCGCCGCATCTATCCGGGGTATGTGCTGGTCCAGATGCTACTGGACGAGGAATCCTGGTATGTGGTGCGCAATACGCCGGGCGTCACAGGTTTCGTCGGGATCGGCAATAAACCGACCCCTCTGCGCCAGGAAGAAGTGGACCGCATCATGCGCCGCATGGAGGCTGAGGAGCCGGTCGCCCAGGTTAAGGTCAAGGTGGGCGACAAGGTGCGCATCGTGGAGGGCTCGTTCCGCGACTTCAACGGCACGGTGGATGAGGTCTACGCGGACAAGGGCAAAGCTCGCGTCCTGGTCTCCTTCTTTAACCGGGAAACACCGATCGAAGTGGACTTGCTCCAAATCGAGCGGCTTTAGCATTAGGAGTCATTTCTCATGGCGAAGAAAGTCAAGGCGATCGTCAAGTTGCAAATCATGGCCGGCAAGGCGAATCCTGCGCCGCCGGTTGGGCCTGCCCTGGGTCAGCATGGCGTCAATATCATGGCGTTCTGCAAAGACTACAATGCGCGCACGGCTAACCAGGCAGGGACCGTGATCCCGGTCGAGATCACGATCTATACCGACCAGTCGTTCACGTTTGTGACGAAGACGCCGCCCGCCGCGGACCTCATCAAGCAGGCCGCCGGTGTGCCCAAGGGCTCCGGCAAGCCGAAGGCCGAAAAGGTCGGCAACCTGACGCGCAAGCAGGTGCGTGATATCGCAGAGCTGAAGCTCAAGGACCTGAATGCGTACGATGTCGACCAGGCCATGCGCATGATCGAGGGTTCCGCCCGCAGCATGGGCATCACTATCTCGGAATAGTGGTGTTATCAACATGGGAGGGTGTTGGGGCCGCTGTTGCGGCCACGGCTGCAACAGCAGCACAGTCACCCGCTAACACCAGGCCCGGCGTTCATGCCGGGTAAAGGAGAAAATCATGGCAAAGCACGGTAAGAAGTACGAGGATGCTGCCAAGCTCGTCGACCGCATGAAGAACTATGCGCCAGACGAGGCCGTTGCACTCCTCAAGCAGGTCAGCTATCCGAAGTTCGACAGCACCATCGAGGTGCATTTCCGTTTGGGCGTCGACCCGCGCCATGCCGATCAGCAGGTGCGCAGCACTGTCTTGTTTCCCGCAGGGCTGGGCAAGACTGTGCGCATCCTGGTTTTTGCGGAAGGCGACGGCGCACGCCTGGCGGAACAGGCCGGCGCGGACTATGTGGGCCTCGATGACATCATCGCCAAGATTCAGGGCGGGTGGCTCGAGTTCGACATGGCGATCGCGACCCCGCAGGTCATGGGCAAGGTCGGTCGCCTGGGCCGAATCCTCGGCACGCGCGGTCTCATGCCCAACCCGAAGGCCGGCACCATTGTCCAGCCGGATGACCTCCCTCGTGCGATTCGCGAGGCTCGCCAGGGCCGTGTCGAGTTCAAGGTCGATAAGACCGGCAACCTGCACGTCCCCATTGGCAAGGTCAGCTTCACCAACGAGCAGATGCTGGAGAACCTGGGCGCGCTGATGGATGCCGTCAACCGGGCGAAACCATCCGGCGCGAAGGGCGTCTACATCAAGCGTGTCACCCTGACCTCCACGATGGCGCCTGGTATCCGGCTCGACCCGCTCCAGGCCTCCACGATGAAGGCTGTGGCTGCGTAGGTTGCGTTCGCAGGGGCGTTGAAGCGCCCACTACGAACCCGGTCAATGTATGCTTCGGTCTGCGGCTCAATGACGCGCCGCAGACACCCAAAACTCTGGAAATAAGCTCAACCGCTGAAGACAGCAGGCGGCGTTTGAACGGCCTACGGCCGGCCAAACTTATGGACCTAACGTGCCGCACATGGCACACCTGCCGAGGTAGGAAGAGCGCAACTCCGTCATCTATGCCGGAGCCTCTGCGCCTACCTCACAGCGCAGAGGCTCTTTTCATTGGTCAAAACGTACGAAAGGAGGTACGTCGCTTGGCAATCACACGCGAGAAGAAAGAAACTCTGGTCAACGAGTACGTCGACAAGCTGCGGCGTAGCCAGGCGGTGATCGTCACCGAGTATCGTGGACTGACCCACAAGCAGCTCGAGGCGTTGCGTCGCGAGTTGCGCGGGGCTGAGGGCGAGATCGCAGTCAGCAAGAACACGCTGATGGCGCGCGCCTTGACCGAGGCCGGCCTGCCGGTCCCGGAATCACTGTTGAACGGCACCACCGCGGTCGCCTTCTGCTATAACGAGGTGGCTGCACCGGCCAAGGTGTTGAGCAAGTTCGCTCGTGACAGCAAGATCCTCGTCCTGCGCGGCGGCCTGATGGGCCAATCCGTGTTCGACGCGGCGGGCGTGCAGGCACTCACCGAGTTGCCGGGGAAGGACCAACTGCGGGCGCAAGTCGTCGGCGCACTGCAATCCCCGATCACTGGCCTGGTCAATGTGCTGGCTGGGTCGCTGCGCGGGTTCATGAACGTGCTCAACGCACGCGTGGCGCAGTTGGAGCAACCGGCTGAAGAGGCCGCGGCTGCCTGAGGGCGGCTGTCACAATCCGGGTAATCACGACTTTACATATTTCAGGAGGCACTTTCCATGACTACCGATGAGATGATCGCCGCCATCGAGCAGATGAGCGTGCTTGAACTGTCCCAGCTCGTTAAGGCCCTCGAGACCCGTTTCGGCGTCAGCGCGGCTGCGCCGATGATGATGGCGGGCGCGGCCCCGGCCGCCGGTGCGGCTGCGCCGGCTGCGGCTGCTGAGCCGGTCGAGGAACAAACCGAGTTCGACGTGATCCTGACGAGCTTCGGCGCGAACAAGATCAACGTCATCAAGGCCGTCCGCGCACTGACCAACCTGGGCCTGAAGGAAGCGAAGGACCTGGTTGAGGGCGCGCCCGCGCCGGTGCTCACCGCGGTTTCCAAGAGCGCGGCCGCCGATGCGAAGGCCAAGCTCGAAGCCGAAGGCGCGCAGGTTACCGTCAAGTAACGACGTTCGCTCGCGCGATCCCAGGCCGGTGTCTGTCACAGACACCGGCTTGTTTTGTTAAGGCCGGAACCTGTCAGGCACTGTCTCCGTTAACATACCCGGATGCAGCGCGTTTTTCAGAAACGCCTTTATCGGTTACAATAGTTGCGACCTGCCGGCCCGATTGTCCAGACCCTTTCGGGCTGAGACTCATACACCATTGCAGGATGATATGGCTCACCATAAGCTTGCCAGGTTTGCGGGTGGCTGCGCGCTGTTTCTGCTGCTGGCCGCGGGCCTCCTGGTGCTCGCCGGCATCGGCGCAGTGGCCGGTTACGAGTGGCGTTACTATGACCGGGTGTACGAAGGTGTCTACACGGAAGGAATTCCCCTCGGCGGCCTGACAGTGGACGAGGCGGCGGACGCCATCCGTGACGCGCTTACGCCGTATCCTGGCGCGGCGGTCACATTACGCTATGGCGCACAAGCCTGGGAACTGGCCCCCGCGGATTTGGGCGTGGATGTCAACGCGGCGGCCACTGCTGCTGCCGCGTTTGCCGTGGGCCGCCACGAACCTGTGTTGACCTATGAAAGCTCGCTGCTCGACCTGCTGACCAACCTGCTCTATGATCTCATGGACCAATGGTATGCGCTCAATACGGGCATCGACATCGAGCCGGTGCTGCGCGTGGACGACGCCCGACTGTCGGCAACGCTGCGCGCTATCGCAGCCGATGTGGACCTGGCGCCGCAGGAAGGCCAGATCAGCATCGATGGCCTGCGGGCGACAGGCACACCGGGCAAGCTGGGCCGCCAGGTCAACCTGAATGCGACCCGTACCGCGCTCATGGAACTGGTGGCCGCGGGCAAGGGCGGCAGCGCGCCGCTGGTGGTGCGTGAGCTGCGGCCCACGGTCATAGCCGTCGATGATGCGCTCCAGCGCGCACAGGCGCTCGCAGAGCGGCGGCTGGTGCTCGTCGCGGAGACGTTGGATGGCCGGCAGGAGCATCCCATCGATGCCGCGCGGCTGGCAGAATGGTTGCAACTGACCCCTACTATCGGGCCGGATGGCGGCGTGGACCTGGGAATGACGTTGGACCGTGAGCGCGTGGCCGCGCTGGTCAGCGAGCTTGCCGGGCAGCTCGACCGGCCCATGCGTGACGGCACGATTGACTGGGACGGCCAGGGTGTGGTCGTGCTCGCACACAGCGAGCGCGGGCAGCAGTTGGATGTGGAGGCGAGCGTCGCGGCCATCGAGGCTGCGCTCGTGGGCGAGGTGGCGCCGGCGGCCAGCGTTGCCGCGGGCGAGGTTGGGGCCACCGAGCACATCACGCTGCCCATGACGCTGCTGGAGCCGAGGGTCGATACGGCCAGAGTCGCGGAGATGGGCATCGTGGAGCTGGTCAGCGAGGGCGTCAGCTCGTTTCGCGGCTCGCCGGCTGAACGCGTGCACAATATCGTCACGGCGGCAGATAAGTTCCAGCACGTTGTCGTGCCGCCGGGCGAGGTCTTCTCATTCAACCAGAACGTCGGCAGCGTCAGCGCGGCGAATGGCTTCACGGATGCGCTCGTCATCGCCGGGGACCGGACGGCGGTGGGCATCGGCGGGGGCGTCTGCCAGGTCTCGACGACGGCCTATCGCGCGGCCTTCTTCGGCGGCTTCCCCATCGTGGAGCGCCATGCGCATGGCTACGTGGTCGGGTGGTATGGCGAACCCGGCATGGATGCGAGCATCTATACGCCGAGCGTGGACTTCCGCTTCCGCAATGACACGCAGCACTACTTGCTGATCAAGTCATATGTGAACACGGCGAAGGGCACGCTCACTTTCCGGATCTACGGGACCAAGCCGGGCCGCAGCGTCGAGATGGTGCGCCAGCCCGCGACGAATGTCCAGCCGGCCCCGCCGCCGCTGTATCAGGAGGACGCCAAGCTCGCGAAGGGCCAGATCAAGCAGGTCGATTGGGCCGTGAAGGGCATGGATGTGGTCATCAAGCGGGTGATTCGCTATGCGGATGGCGCGGTCAAAGAGGAGAATATCGTCAGCAAGTACCGGCCGTGGCGGGCCATCTACCTGTATGGGCCCGGCACGACCGTGCCCGGCAAGACGAGCGCGGCCACTGCGCCGTGAGCGGACCACCAAGACGTTAAGCGCGCAAAACAGAAGAAGCAAAGCTTTGCGTCCTTAGCGTCTCGGCCGTGAAATTCAATACGCGCCGATTTCTTCCAGCCGGTCATCGTCGATGCCGAAGTGATGGGCCAACTCGTGCAGCACGACGCGGCGCACTGTGGCGCGCAGCTCATCGAGCGAGTTGCACTGTGCTTCGATGGGCCTGCGGTAGATGCTGATCTTGTCCGGCGGGACGAGGCCATAGTGGGTTGTCCGCGCGGTCAGCGGCACGCCGTGATAGAAACCCTGCAAGTCGTAGCGCGACCGGATGCCCATCGTGCGCAGCGTGTGGGGATCCGGCCAGTCCTCGACGACGACCTCGACGTTGTCGAGGCGTTCCTGGAAGAACGGCGGCAGCGTTTCGAGCACCTCTGCAACGAGGTCCATGAAGTTGTCGGTGCTGAACATGCGATCATCCTGTGCAGGCTTCGGCGTCAGGGCGTGACGCTGAGATCGTCGAGATAGATGGTTCCTGCCGATGCTGTGCCGTCGGGCACGCCGTCCAGGACCAGCGCATACAGGTTGACGGGATAATCCAGCCGGCCGTTGCCTGCCCGAGAGATTTGCCCCTGCGGCCACGGCGCAGTCACATCCAGTTTGGCCGTCATGGCCTGCCAACCGCTGTGTTGAACCTGCCCGAAGGTGAACTGGCGTACTTCGCCCTGGCTATCGCTGATCCAGGCGTTGAGGAAGTGGCCGGAGCTGTCACCGTAAACCCATAGGGTGATGGCTGCGGGTTCTCCGCTGATGGCGATGGCCGGGCGGGCCTGAAAGACGACGTAGTTGTTCTGGACGGCTGCGAAATCGTAGGCGAGTTTGGCTGCGGCCTGGCCGCCATGGACCTGCTCCCTGGACTGAACGAATGTGCCGTACGGTTCATTGCCGCGGGCCCAGGTGCCGAACGCCTCGAAGTCGGTGATGACGCCGGGTGGCAGACGTTGTGTGATGACCGGCGCCTGCGTGGGCCGGCGCAGCGTCTGGATGGGGCGCGGCGTAGCGGCCGGCGGAGGTGTCGCCGTGGGCGTGGGTGTCGACAGCTCCGGCGTGTCAGTCGGTACGAGAGTCGGTGTGTCAGTCGGCGCGAGGGTGGGCTTCGGGGTCGGTGGCTCCGCCGTGTCGGTCGGCTCTAACGTGGGCGGCTCCGATGTATCCGTTGGGACGATGGTTGCTTCCCTGGTGGGCGTGTCCATAACTACGGCCGGTTCGGTGGCGGTGACGGTCGCGGTATGGTCAGGCGTCACCTGCGCCACCGTACCGGAGCCGCCCCCCTGGCGCAGCACGAGAGCGATGGCAATCGACAGCACGGCCACCAGGACAACGCCGAGCACTGCACCCAGGACGGGGCTGAACCGGCGCTGGCGCGCAACAGAGGGCTGTGCGGGCTGCACCGCTGGCGTCGACCGCAGCGGGCTGGTTTCGGTCACGGGTGGGCTGGCCGCGACGGACGTAGCCTGGGTCGCAGCAGGAACCTGTGTCGCCGGCGTGACCGGTTCTACCGGCGCGGCCGGGCCGGAGGTGACCGCAGGCGCGGGGATTTCAGCCTCGGCCTGCGCCGCGGGCGGGTCCGCCTGAACCCACTGCGTACCATCGTGGAAATACCAGAGCCCGGTCTCGTAGCCGATGATCCACCAGCGCCCCTGGTCGTCCTGAGTCATCAACTCTTCGAGCCGGGCGCGCAAATCCGTCTCGGTCAACTGGCCGGCATCGAGCTGGCTTTTGAGTTGCCGATATTCGTCTTCAACTTGACGGAACGTCATATCGTGCCTTATCTGCCTGGCTCGGTATGCAAAACGACCAGACAGGGTCATTATACAGGCGTGTGCAACAGTTGTCAATGACTTGTACACAAAGAGGGCAGCGGAGAAGTGCGTTTTGACTACGATTGACTATCGCGACCGGACCAGCGTCATGATCTGGGTGGTGCTGCTCGGACTGGCCGTGCAGCGGTTTCTGAGCTTGCCGGAGCGCTCGATTGAGCTGGAGGTCCTCGGCTCGCCGATTACGCTGACAATCACGGCGAACACGATCCTGGGCGCGGTGCTGGCAGCACTGGCCGCGAGCGGCACAGAGGCTGTCGTGCGGGCGCATCCGCGTGCGCTGCGTGCGCCGGTGCGCGAACGCGGGCTGGCCCGGGCGGCCGCGACGGGCCTGCCGCGGCTGGGAGACTCGGTCGGGGATGCGGCGCGCGCGGCCCTGACGCCGGGGCGCCACTGGGTGTTCTGGGGGCTGCCGGTCGCGCTGATCATGGTGTCGGTGCTGCTGATGCCGCTGGCGCCGACGCCGGTATATTGGGTGCTGGGGCTGATCGTGACGGGGGCGGCGCTGGGGCTGAGCATGGCGGGCATCTATTACACCATCGACCCCTTCCAGCCGGGCTATCGCCGCGCGCGGCTGGGACTCAACGCGCTGACGTATGCCATCGCGCTGCTATTGTTCCTGGTCGTCTATCGCACGCGTGTGCGCAGCATTGTCTCGGCCACGGAGGTGCTGCTGGTGAGCAGCCTGTTGGCCCTGGAACTGCTGCGCGGCAGCGAGCGCCCGACCGTGCTTGTGGCGCTGTATGCCGGCATTATCGGCCTCATCCTCGGCCAGGCGACGTGGGCGCTGAACTACTGGCGGCTGGACAGCCTAACGGGCGGCCTGGTGCTGCTGGTCATGTTCTACGATGCCGTCGGCTTGGCGCAGAGCGCGATCCAGGGGCGCGTCCGCCGCCGCGTGCTGCTCGAATACGGGTTGATTACGATTGCGGCGTTCGCGCTCATCTGGGAGTTTGCACCGTAGGGACGAGAAACGAGTAATGAGTAATAAGAGATCATAGTTCACTCGTTACTCATTACTGGTTACTCGTTTCTCTTTACTCATTCCTCGTTCCTTCCCGGCCTCAGCAGCACCACCGCGCTCAGGATGAACGCGGTCCCCAACCACTGCAACGGCTCCAGCCGCTCCGCGAAGAAGAGATAACCGAACAGCGTGGCAACGGCGGGCTCGAACGTGGCGACGATGGCGGCAAGGCTGACCGGCACCCACTGGACCCCGATGGCAAACGCCAGGCTTGCCAGCAGCGTGGGAATCAGCCCCATGCCGATCAGCAGGGCGATGGCCGATGGCGACGCCCACCCCTTTGCCAGCTCCGCGGGCGGCACGAGCGCGATGAGGATCGCCGCGCCGATCAGCAGGCCGTACACCTGCACCACCCAGGGCCGGTTGTGGCGGACGAGCGCCTTGTTGAACACGCTGTACAGGCCATAGGTCAGCCCCGCGGCCAGACCGAGAGCGACGCCCAGCCAGCCGCCGTTACCGGCCTGCTGGATGGCCGCCGGATTGTAGATCCGGGCGACGAGCGCCGCGCCGAACAGCGCCAGCGCCAGCGCTGCCACCCCCCGCGGGCCCAGCTTCTCCCCCATCCAGCGCCACGAAATCACCGCGACCCAGGCCGGTGAGGTGTACATCAGTACCGCCGCGACGGCCACGCCCAGCAGGTTGATGGCGTTCACGTACGTGATGAAGAACAGCGCGACGCCAAAGACGCCATACGCCAGCAGGCCGGGCCATTGCGCCCGCGGCACGCGCAGATCGACGCGGAGCAGCAGCAGCGCGGCGAGCAGCAGCAGCCCGCCGGCGCTGCCGCGCAGCCCGGCCGCGGCCAGCGGCAGCAAGCCGTGGTCGTTGATGAGAAACTTGTAGAAGACGCCGATGGAGGCCCACAAGGTCGCGGCTACGAGCACCAGCACGTAGCCGCGCAGCGCCGATGATGTCTTCAGGTTGTCCGTTGATGCCTGCCGTCGTATAATGCCCACGAATCTTGTATCCCGCTTGATGAATCCGGTTGTGGCGCCGTGCCACAATGCCACTTGCTGTGGCCGGTCTCGGTTATGGCGCAGCCATAGCACACCGTGCCAGCACACCGTGCCGCCATAAGGAGCCTCTATGTCTGCAACCCGCTTCCTCTATCTCTCGCGCGCCGATGTCGAAGCCGTCGGCGTCAGCATGGCGGAAATCATCGATGCGTTGGCGGTCGCGTTCCGCGAGCACGGCCTGGGCCACGCGGAAATGCCGCCCAAGCCCGGCGTGCATTCTCGGCCCGACGCCTTCATCCACGCGATGCCCGCGTACATCCCCGCCCTACACGCCATCGGCATGAAGTGGGTGAGCGGCTATCCGGACAACCCGGCGAAGGGCCTGCCCTACATCAGCGGCCTGCTCATTCTCAACGACGACGAGACCGGCCTGCCCCTCGCGGTGATGGACTGCACGTGGATCACCGGGATGCGCACCGGCGCAGCGACCGCGCTGGCCGCCCGCTATCTCGCGCGGCCGGAGTCACAGACGGTCGGCATCCTGGGCTGCGGCGTGCAGGGCCGGACCAACCTGGAGGCGCTGAATGTGTTGTTTCCGCTCACGCGCGTCGTCGCCTATGACCGCACGCCGGAGAACGCGGCCCGCTATGCGCGCGAGATGCAGGAGCGTTGGGGGCTGGCGGTGACGGTGGCCAGCCGGCCGCAAGAAGCCGTAACCGGCTGCGACATGGTGGTGACCGCCGGCCTGATCCTCAAGCGGCCGCACGCCACGATCAAACCCGGGTGGCTGGACGCGGGCGCATTCGCCTCGCTGGTGGACTATGACTCCTATTGGGATGGCGCCGCGCTCCAGGAGGTAGATAAGTTCTGCACGGACGATATCCCGCAGCTCGAATACTACCGCCGGGCCGGATACTTCCAGAACATCCCACCCATCCACGCGTCGCTGGGCGAGCTGGTCACGGGGCAGAAGCCGGGCCGCGAATCGGCAGCGGAGCGCACCATCGCGTGCAATCTGGGCCTGGCCCTGGACGACATGGCGACCGCGCCGCTCGTCTATCGCCGCGCCGTGGAGCGAGGCCTTGGGACCTGGTTGCCGCTCTGAGACTGATAACCGCCAAGACGCAAAGAGCGCAAAGTTTAGTTTTGACTTGGCGTTCTTTGCGTCTTGGCGGTTCAGCAGTGGCTGCGGAAGGACTCCAGGACTCAAAGCCGCTAAGACGCGCGCCGCGCGCTAAGGTTGGCTGGCTGTCGCTCGTACGTGCCCGCCCCCCAGGTACGCAGCCCGCACCTGCTCGTTCTCCCGCAGTGCCGCGGCGGTGTCCTGGATGGCGATCTTGCCAGTCTCCAGGATATACCCATAGTCGGCGATCCCCAGCGCCTTGCGGGCGTTTTGTTCCACCAGCAAGATGGTTACGCCTTCTTCCATGTGGATCTGGCGGATGACCTGGAAAATCTCCTGCACCAGGATCGGCGCCAACCCCAACGAAGGCTCATCCAGCAGCAGGATCTTGGGTCGCGCCACCAGGCCGCGGCCGATCGCCAGCATCTGCTGCTCGCCGCCCGACAAGGTGCCTGCCAGTTGGCGCTTTCGCTCCTTCAGCCGGGGGAAGAGCTCGAACACCCAATCCATCGACTTCTGCAGCGCCTGGCGGGAGGTGGTCTTGCGAATGCTGTAAGAGCCGAGGTTGAGGTTCTCCTCGACCGACAGTGTAGCGAACACCCGGCGTCCTTCAGGGATGTGGACCACCCCCATGCCGGCCAACTGGTAGGCCAGGTATCGGCTGAGCTCCGCGCCCTTCAGGGAGATCTTGCCGCTCTTAATCGGCACCAGTCCGGAGATGGCCTTGAGCAGGGTCGTTTTGCCCGCGCCATTTGCGCCCAGGACGGCAACGACATGCCCCTCCTGGATTTCGAGTGAAATGCCTTTCAGGGCTTCGACCGCACCGTAGGCGACGGTCAGATTTTCGACAGCCAGCAGCGTAGCGATGTCACTCCTCCTTCCCCAGGTAGGCCTCGATGACCTTAGGGTTGTTGTAAATCCTGGACGGCACGTCTTCGGCGATCTTGGAGCCCATGTCCATGACGGTCACCGTATCCGAGATGCTCATCACCACGTTCATGTCGTGCTCGATCAGCAGCAGGGTGAACCCTTCTGCCTTCAGCTTCGCCAGGAACGCCATCAGCTCCTCGGTTTCCTTGTCGTTCAGGCCCGATGAGGGTTCATCGAGGATGAGCAGCTTGGGCGAGGAGGCGAGGGCGCGGGCAATTTCCAGCAGCTTCTGCTTGCCATAGGGCAGGTTCTTGGCCAGCTCATTGCGATACTCCCACAGGCCGATCTGGTGCAGCCGGTAGGCGGCTGTCTCCAGGATGGCGTGTTCCTCCTGCTTCTGGCGAGCAGTGCGGAAAATGGACGACCAGGGGCCGGCCGTGGCATGGCAGTGCGGGCTGGACATGACGTTTTCGATGCAGGTCAGGGATGGGAACAGGCGGATGTTCTGAAAGGTGCGGGCGATGCCCTTCGCGATGATCCGGTGCGGCTTGAGCGCGGTGATGTCCTCACCCATGAAGATGATGCGGCCCCTGGCCGGGGGGTAAATGCCGGTGATGCCGTTGAACAGGGTGGTCTTGCCGGCGCCGTTCGGTCCGATCAGAGAGGTAATCTCGCCTTCCCAAACATTGAGATCGAACCTGTTGACTGCGACCAGCCCCCCGAATTGGATAGTGACCTGCTGCGTTTCCAGGACCTTGCGCTTCTCAGTCGCCGGGTCGGCGGTCGGGTGGTCGGCCGCGGCCACGGCCACCGGGCCACGGGCCACGACGTCCTCGATGTACTGGTTTTCATCAGCCGGCAGGTTGGCGATGCCCAGGCCGCCAAACCCGGCCTTTTCTCGCCGGCGAGGCAAGATGCCGCCTGGTCGGAACACCATCATCGCCACGAGGGCCGCGCCGAAGAACAGCAGCCGGTAGCTGGCGAACTGCCTGAAGATTTCCGGGAAAATAACGATGATGGCTGCGCCCAGAACGTTGCCCGGAATCGAGCCCAGGCCGCCCAGCAACACGATCACGAAGATCAGACAGGACTCCATGAACGTGAAGTTGTCGGGCGAGATGATCATCATCTTCGAGCCGTAGACATTCCCCGCCACGCCGGCCAGCGCCGTGCCGATCAGGAAGGCGACCAGCTTATAGTGGCGCACGTCGATGCCATTGGCCTCGGCAGCAATCTCGTCTTCCCGGATGTAGTTCCAGGCCCGGCCGATCCGCGACTTTTGCAGATTGATCAATCCCATAATGACGAGGGCCACAATGAACCAGACGTAGTAGAAGAACTGGGTGGGTGTGGTGATCGTAAACAGCCCGAAATCCGGATTGCCGATGCCGGTGATGCCATTGGGACCGTTCGTCAGGCCAAAGGGGTTGTTGTTGGCGACGATGCGGATGATCTCACCGATGCCGATGGTCACGATGCACAGGTAGTCGCCCTTGAGGTGAATGATGCGGGCGGTGACCAGGTAGGCAAACCCGCCGGCGACCAGGGCACTGATGGGCAGCAGGAGCACGATCGGGATATGCAACTGGGTGTAGAGAATGCCCGTCGTGTAGGCGCCGATGGCGTAAAAGCCGGCCTGGCCCAGGTTAAAGAGGCCGACTTCGCCCAGGACAATGTTGAGGCTCAATCCCAGCAGGACATAGATGCCCACATAGAATCCGACGTCGATCCAATAGTTGGAGATGAACGGCAGATAGGGGAAGGCCAGCATCAGACCGACCAGAGCGATGAGCAATATCTGCTGGTGGCGCTTGCTCAGGACGCGCGCACCTTGGGCGGATTGGAAATCATGGATGCGCTGGGTTATGGTGCGGGTGATATCGCTCATGCGCTATACCTTCTCTGCGGTCTTCTCGCCGATCAGGCCGGTCGGCCGGACGCTGAGAATCACGATCAGGATAACGAACACAAATACGTTTTTCCAGGCTCCCGAAACGTACCCCTCGAAGAGCGCCTCCATCACGCCGAGCAGCAGCCCGCCGAGCATGGCCCCGGGGATGTTGCCGATGCCGCCCAGGATGCTGGCGGTAAACGCCTTGAGGCCGTAAGTCCAGCCCAGATTGAAGATGATCCGCGAGTAGTTCAAGCCCGCAAAGACGCCTGCCAGCGCGCCTAGCGCCGGCCCGACGAAAAAGACAAAGCGAATGATCTTCTTGAAATCAATGCCCATCAAGGTGGCGGTGTCTCGGTCCAGCGCAGAAGCTCGCACGGCAGCCCCGAAGATAGTCTTTTCGATGATATAATACATCACCGCCATCAACGTGAACGACACCAGGATGGTGGCAAGCTTGACATAGGTGATCCGGACATCACTGAAGAGGAGCAGGC
>JAKPQT010000714.1 GCA_029555885.1 Chloroflexota bacterium
CATGCTCCGCATTCCAGTCCTGGGTTTCCTGCCGTTCGGCAGGTGTTGCGTAGTCCCATTCCTGGGCCGCGATTTCGAGAGCCTGAGCACGTTGCTCATCCGGCAAACGATTGGCCTGTGCGTCGATCGCCGAACTGAAGAGCGTCACGTAGTGGTCGTAGGACAAGCCGCAACCGCGCTGGGCGTGTGCGGCGGCCGCCTTGCAGAGTTCCCGCCACGCGGGTTCATCCAGCGTTGAACGCGGGGTATCGCAAGCGATGATGGACATGATGGAGACCTCCAGAAAATGGCCAGGGCCTCCCCCGCATGGGGAAGGAACCCCGGCGGGTGGATGAAGAACACCGCGCATGCGGCGTCTGCTCACGCAGCTTGTGGTTCGGCCTGGCGGCTCCACTCCTGCGTCTTGAAGTCCAGCGCGTAGCCCAGCTCGCCCAGGCGGGCGATCTGTGCACGCAAAGCGCGGCGGTCGATGGTCGAATCCAGTTTCACGGACTCGCCCAGCGGCCACAGCAGGCCGAAGAGCGCGGGGTCACCGTCTTGGGTGCTGCCGGGGGCAGCAGCCTCAGCAGGTGGCGGCGCATCCACGCCAAAGGGCGTGGTATCGACCATCGGGTCCGCGGACGCCTGCACGGGTGCGGGCTTGGCGGGCCTGGACGCTTTGGTCGGCTTGGCCGGCGTTGTCGCAGGCTGCGCCCCTTGCTCTTCATCGAGCGGATCGACGTCCTGGGTGGCGAAGCTGCGGGCTTCGTCGCGGCTGAGTTTGTCGATGCCGTTGAGCGTCATGCCGTCGAGGCTGGCACGGATCTCGAACCGCATGCCGCCGCCGACCGGATAGGACTTCGGGAAGATGTACCTGATGATGAATTCCCCGTCGTACTTGCCTTCGGGGTACTGCTCCAGCTCCGGGTCTTTGACCTCGAAAGTACCGAGGTGCGTGGCGAGGCGGCCAACCGTGAACGGGCCGTTCTTGCCGCGGATGGTACGCAGCGTGAGCTGGCCGGGGACGACGATGGGCGCAACCGATTTCTCGGAAGCCGATGGGGTTGCCATGATGGTTCTCCTGATGATGAATGACGGGCCGCCGACGGCACCCGGTGGATGAGAGGAAATGGCCTCGCCCGAGGTGGGCGAGGTCCGCGTGGCATCACGCCTTGAGCTGGCGCATGCCTTCGGCCAGCAGCCACAACGCCCGGTTCAGGCGCAGGTTCTGGTCGATGCCTTGCACCGGACGGGTGCGCTGATTGCGGCCGTTGGCCGTGCGTCCGTTCAGGCCCCCTTTGACGAGGTTCTCCTGGACGCGGTTGAAGACGGCCCACAAGTCGTTCTTGCGGTCGTCCCATCGCCGGGGTGCCAGCAGTTGGCTCTCCGTGACAGGCGTGGACTTGGCTGGATCGTCGTACTTGAGTGCGAGCGCGGAGTTTGCAAAGACCTCCGCTTCGCCCTCATCGAGGGTGATGGTGCGCATCGCATCGCGCGCGTTCTGCACGCGCTCGAAGCCTTCGAGGACTCCGTAGGCACCTTCGATCACCTGGCTGGCCACGTCGCCCTTGTGGGGAACGCGGATGTCGGCGGTGGTGTCACCGCAAACCAGGCCGTTGTGGCAGACGAACCGGAACATGCCGGCGAGCATCTGATAGCTGCTCGTGCCGTCGTGGCTGTTGAGCAGGATGATCTCGTTCGCCTCGTCGCCGTTGATCTGGCTCGCATGGCGAAGTCGGATGAGGTGCTTCGTGTACTCGCGCCGGTCTTCGTTGCGCACGCGTGTCTGGCACACCATGAAGGGCTCGAAGCCCTCCTGGCGCAGCTTGGTCAGCACGGTCGAGGTCGGTATGTAGGCATATCGATCGGACCGACTCCCATGCGGAGCGTCGGCGAAGATCGACGGAACGACGGCACGAATGCGGTCGTCCGAGAGTGGACGATCGGAGCGCAGGATCGGGGATTGCGGAGCAAAACGGGATGCCAGAGACATGGCTGATCTCCTTTGAGAAATGCGGTAACCGCGCGGCGGTGAGACCACGCGGAACTCGGGGGATGAAATGCGCAAGCGCGCGTCATGGGGACGCGGCGGATGCGGGAAGAGAAGCGACAAGGCCCCGTGAGGGGCCATGCCGTATCAGAACGAAGCAGCCAATGCCGGCTCCTGCTCCTCGACTTGCGCCTCGGGCTCGCGCTCGGCGGGCTCGGTGGCCGTGTCGATGGCGTCGTCGGCTTCGGACGCGGATGCGTCTTCGGCCGGCGGCGCCTCGGGTTGCGCCTGGCTCGTCGGATAGACCTGGGTGCCGTCGATCTTGATCAGACCGATGTGGACCAGCGTCGATTCCAGGCTTGCGGCCGGTTCCCCGGCGTGCTCGCCCTTGGTGCGGATGTACGGATCGATCTTCATGTCGTTCAGACGGAAGGCGATCAGCACCTTGCGGTCACCCTCGATGGCCTGAACGCACCGGCGAACCAGATGCTCGGCTTCCGGGGTGGCGACGATGGTGTCGAAGTACCGATACTCCGGTTCATCGACAGGCCCGGCCAGTGCTGCGACGGTGCAAGAGAGGAACGAGTCGCCAGCCTTTGGGGTGACGTCCTTCACACGATTGAGATAGCCGATGCCGCGGGTGATCAGCTCGTGCTGCTCGATCGAAGCCAGTTCGGCCCGGTCGATCAGTTCGGCCTTGAGCAGTCGCGCCTTGAGGGACGCGGCGGCCTGACCCTTCTGCTCACCCTTGTCGCGGATGTACGCATCGCCCCACAGGTCACCGAGGCGAAATCGCACCAGCGGGCGCTGCTTGGGATCGTCAACGCCGATGTAGCGCTGAACGAGCTTCTTGGCCTCGGCACCCGAGACCTTGACGTCGAAGTAGCGGTAGCTGGGGTCCCGGGCGGGGCCGACCAGCGCGGCGATGGTGCAAGCAAGGAAAGGCTGCGCACGGCGGCCGCCCCGGACGGGCACTTCACGGACACGCTGGACGTAGCCGATGCCCGAGGTGTGGAGGTCGAAATACGATTTCTCGTTGGACGTGGTGTTCATGGTGAATCTCCATTGGGATGAAGCGGAGACACACCGGCCCACGCATGCGGGGAAGGTGCGTAACCCCGCGGTGGGTTGATAAGGCGAAAGCATCCGCCACCAGAGGCTGGTGGCCGCTCGCGGATGGATGCGGTGCGAGCTGGCTCGGTCACGCAGTGGGAACTGCGCCGCAACCTCGAAGACCGATGGTTGCCTGGCATGTCGCTGACAACGTCAGCAGGCATGGGGTCAGCATGGCCGGGCCTCGCGCGCGCGGCAGCAATCAATCGGCATCCGGGTGCTTCCCTTTGTCCGCGCCGCCCGGCGCCTGCCACAGGCATTTGGGGCGGCGCAGGTGCTCGGGGTATCGGCGAGGGGGAGGCTGGGACGGCTCCAGGCGCCGCCGCCGCGCGCGCCAATCAGCCGCCAGCCGGCGGCGCGCGGGCTGGCGCCGCCTTCGTCGGGTAAGGTGTAGGTGATCAGGCGGATGTAGCCCAGCGACTTTGCCGCCTGCCAGGCCGCGCCGTATAGCTTGCTGCAGGCGTTGGGTGTGCTGTCGGTGCACAGCCGTGTGACTTCCCGCGTCCAGCCATCGTCCAGGTGCCGCGCGACCGGCCGGCCGACGATGGCCACGCCGCGGATCAGGTCGCTGTCGACCAGCGTGACGGCCAGGGCGAACTTCGCAGCCTGGACCGGACGGTGATGGTGTGCCAGCACGAAGACGTTGGCCGTGCGCAGCGACACCGGCAGCAGGTGCAGCCTCGGCGAGGTCGATGATGTGTTCATGCGGTCGTCTCCGGTGGCATGCCGGCGCTGTGGCCCGCGGGGCGTGCCTTGGCGGCTGGAGACGAACGCGCATGCGCGGCGATGGCCGCGGTGCGAACAAAAGAAAGCCCCCGGTGCGGGGGCTGCGAGGGCTGCGCGGCGGTTGCCGCTTCAGGCGGGAGGCACCACGGCCAAGGACAGGTGCGTGGCGGTGGCGGACAGCACGAGATCGTCCGCCGAGTGCAGGAGGCGCGTGAACAGGCCGTCCTTCGGGTCGAAATACTCCGCAAAATCGTCGCCACCCAGCTCGCGGCCGGCGAGGTGCCACCAGTCATCGAACGGGTCGGTGTCCGGGTTGCAGCCGACGGCGTAGGCGAGCAGTTGCTGGCGTCCATCCGGGCGACGCTCCCCACGCTCGGCGAGGAAGTACACGCCCTGGTCCTTGACCAGGACGATGCGGCACTGATTGGCGATGGCTTCGGTCAGCACGGGGCGCAGGTCGGCGCCTTTGAATCGCAGTGACATGGATGAAATCTCCTGTGTTAAAAAAAGAGAAAGGCCCTCCACCCGATGGGATGAAGGGCCTGTAGGTCACGCGGCCGGAATGGCTGGAACGCCGTGGCGGGTGCCTCGGGTCAGCCGAGGGGCGTCATGCCGGGACGGCTTGGCGCTTACGGGCCGCCTTCGCGTCGAGGATGCTCACGTCGATCTGGCGCCAGCGCCCGTCGTCGATGAGCCGCTCCAGCACTTCGCCGAGCATGTCGAAATACACCTCGTCGTGCCGATCGACCAGTTCGACCGATTCACCGTTCTGACGGTGCAGTTCCACCACGTAGGTGTCTCCGCCGCGGTCGTAGAGGATCGTCACCCGGCCCTCGAACTTCGCGGTCGAGACCGTGAAGCTGATCGCCGGCGGGGTCTCGATGATCTTGGAGGGCGTGGGATCGACCCAGGTGAAGTCGCGGGCACCGGCATCCACCAGCATGTGGGTGATGCGCCGGAAGCGATCGGGGGCCGGCATCTCTTCCAACTGCTCGATGAGCTGGCCCAACTCCATGCACTGCGGCGTGGGAATGGGCAGCTTGGCCGGCGCCGAGCCGAGGATGTGCCTCGTGATGGTGTACGGCGTGCCGTCCGAAGTCTTCTCGGTGATGACCTCCGGCGTGTCCGCGCGCAGTCCGTCGAAGCGACGACGGGCATAGGGTTGGACATGCACCTTGGCGCCTTCGGCAGGAACCGTGGTCACCAGGCTGGGATCGAGCACCGCGAACTCGGAAGGCTTGAGCTTGACGACGATGGCATCGTCGGTCGCAGCGACCACCTTGCCGTCGAAGGGTTGGGGGTCGATGGCAAAGCCCAGCGTTGAGGACAGCGGCTGATCATCGAACACGCGGTACTTGAACGATCGCACGTTACGGGGCACATGGCCTGCGACCAGCGAAGGCATCATGGATTTGATGAGGGAACGGTCCATGGGGAAACTCCTTGAGAAATAACAAGGGATTCCCCGCCCGCAAGGGAGAGGTCCCTTGTGGGTGGCGTGGATGGACGCGGTAGGTCCGTAGGAAGAAACGACCAGCACGGTTTCCCGTGCTTGCAGCCTCGAAGGTCTCGACTGCCTGGGCATGTGTCGGCAGCGCCGACGGACATGGGGTAAGCATGGCCCCGGGGTGGTCGGCCTGCCCGCAGGAAACGGCACCGCAACATGCCCGCATTCCTGTGCTGCGTACAAGAAAAAGCCCCTCGAAAGGGGCCGGAGGGGTCAGGCTTGGTACACGAAGTAGTGCTCGCGCTGACGCGGAAAGAACACGTGCTTCCACGTGTCCCCGCTTGTGTTGCCACCGTCGAAGATGACCATTTCGTAGTCGTCCACGTCGGTGTCCATCAGGTCGGCGCTGGCGATATGGCGCATGTGCAGCATGCCGCTCATGCGCTCGACTACCAGGATCTGGCCGATGGCATCGTCCTGGCTCATGGCATTGAAGCAGGCTCCAAGCTGGTGCTCGAAGTCCGATACGGGCGAGATGAGATCGGGGAACATGGGATCGCTCCTATGAAAGTGAACCGGCCCGGCTCCCTGGCGGGAGACGGGCCGGCATGCGGTGAGGAAAAGGTAGGCTGGGGATGTGTCTGGCAGTTATTCGCCGGCCAACGGCAGGCCCGGCAACACGGGTGCGTCGGCATCGAGAATGAGGATGCGCACATCGGCCTGGCCGGCCAGTGCAAGGATCTGTGCCAGGTCGTCCGGCATGCCCTTGCTGCAGTGCTCCTGCCGAAGCTGCTCGGCGGAGATCTCCTCGACGTCCTGCAGGTGCTGGCCCGTCCAGGGCGTGGAAATCAGCTTGACGCCGATCGCCGGGCTGTAGGGAACCCGGAACGCAATGAACAAAAAGGCTTCCGGCGTCGCGAGGTCAGCCAGGTTGGCCAGGTACTGGCCGGTTTCGTGGCTGATGTGCGCGCTGCTGATTTCCCAGCACCGGCTGTAGTAGCCGGTCTCGAAGCTCAACCGCTGCACGACTTCCCGTGCGGCCTCGGCCGAATAAGTGTCGCCAATGTGGACGGGGAGGCCGTCGAAGTCGTCGCCGTGGATCGCGTACACCACGGCACCCACCACGCCGTAGGCGCCTTCACCGGCATCGCGTTCGGCCAGCACCTCGGCACTCACGGAGTCTGGGCCATTGCTGACTACGGCGAAATCGCTGGTGACGATGCAGGATGCTGAAACCAGCTCCTCATCGGAGAGGTGTTCTTGGCTCTGGTGGATGTTTCGCCAGACATGCGGGCTTCCGTCCTCGTGGCTGATGGACAGCGTGCGGACGATTTTCAGATTCCAGTAGCCGCGTAGAAAGGGATTGGGATTCTGGGACATGGGATTTCTCCAACAGAATAATGATGGAGCCAATCCCCGCCACCGGGAATTGACCCCGGTGGGTGGAAAGAAAGGAAACAGCGTCAGGTGACGCTGATCGTTGGCGTTTGGGCCAATCGCTCGGCGACGCGTCGGCGCAAATTCATGCGGAATGGCTCGTCGCTGACGCCCGCCAGCAGATTGATGGTCTCCAGCGCAATCAGGGCCGAGGCCTCTTCGATGTCGGCGGCCACAATGGCCTTGCGCAGTTGGTCGCCGAGCTGGAGGGCCTGCGAGGAGGAACTGATGACGCGGACCTCGCGGCTCAGGTAGCAGCCGTTGCCGCCGAACTCGAACAGCCGCGGCTTGCTGCAATACCAGCATCCCTCGAACTGGATGGCGGTCAGGTGGTGGCCGTCATCGAATCGGGTGGCGATCAGAAACAATGCGTCGAGATCGGCGGTGTCCTCGAACGAATGACGCTCGATCAAGTTCCCCAGCTCTTCGTCCTCATCGGCACCGAAGTGCACGGCGAGCAGTTCGAGCAGCGGCGGGATCGAAAGCCCTTCGTCGTCCGGCATCGGAATGCCGAGTTGCGTGGCCAGGTCTTCCAGGCCATCGAGCACGTCCGGCCATTGCGGATTGGTGGTCTCGGCGATCTGGGCGATGTAGGCCTGCCCGTTGCCGGGATGGCTCTCGTCCAGCGCGAAGGCGCCGAACAGCGCCTGGATGACGGGCGTCACACGGTCGAGCACGAGAACGCCGGTGGCTTCGTAGTAATTGTTGGCCATGAAGGCTCCTTTCGATGAATGAACGGAGCCAGCCCTTGCGGACGATGGCATCCGCAGGGGAACCGCCTGATGCCGGATGGCACTGGGCGGGGAGAAACGCGAGGGACATGGCCTCGGGCGAGGCGCATGTCCCTCATGGGGTCGCGTGAACGCAGTGATGAAGGTGTGCCGGGGACCGGCTCACCAACCGCTGTAGTTCAGCAGGAGGTCGGCGATCACCTGGCGACGAGGCAGATCGAGGCCGTCGAAGTCCGACAACCCGTTGAAGTGGCAGCGCTTGAGCATGGCACCGCCCTCGCGCGCGTTGTAGAAGCTGACCATCGCGGACAGGAACATGCGTTCCCCGCTGCTCAGGACGCCGAGGGCGTCGTTGAGGCGCAGCATGTCGGGGCGCAGATCCCACTTGCTCTTGGCCTGGTTCAGACCTTCACGGGTGCCATCGCCAAACCATTGCGGGCCGGCGATCTCGACACCACGCTTCCATGCCTCGAAAAAGGCTTGGGGCGCGGCGCTGAAATGCCGTTCTTCCCGAACGATCTGATCGACGACTTCCTGCGGCAGTAGCTGGTTCATGACGTGATTCCTCCAGTTGGATCAGGGAATGGCGAGCTGGGACCAGCCGCCTCTTTCGAGGGCACGTTGAGCCGCGGCATGGCTGCGGAAGTACTCACGAGATTCCCGCGAAACGGGACCTTCGGTATCGCGCGTGCCGATGTAGTGGCCGGCGGCGCTGTGCAGGACTTCGAGCGGCAGGAACTTGCCGCAGTAGGTCAAGGCCAATTGACCGAATCGGCCGAAAGAGGCTTGCTGGGACATGGATGGGCTCCTTGGAAAAGCGGGGCCCTGTCCCTCACGGGATGGCAGCTCCCGCACGCGGTTGAAAAAAAGCATCAGCGTCTTGGCGACGCGCGTCCGCGCAATGGATGCGATGCGGACTGGTGGGTTGCGCGGGGAGAACCCCGCGGCAGCCTGAAACCCTGGCTGCTGGCATGTGCTGACGAATCAGCGAGCATGCGGGCAGCTTCGTGGGGGGGGCGCGCCACGTCAGTTGGAAATCGGCATCTGGTCCAGCCCCGATTGATGTACGCAGAGACAAAGAAAAGCCCCGCAGCAAGTGCGGGGCGGTCATGACGGTGCGGTGAGGCTGGATCAGCGGGGCTTGTCGCCCAGGACATGCTGCTTCCAGATGGCGAATGCCTCGTCCGCTGGCAGCTCGGCCAGGATGACGATGGGCTGGTCCTGTCGGCTGCGCAGCTTTGCGAAATACGCTGCGCGGTCGGCAATGGCCTTGAGCTTGATGCCCTTGAGGAACAGCAGCCTGCCGTCCTTGATGAACAGCACCTTGTTGCCGATGTCGCGGTTGAACGCGGTGCGCAGCTTGCGCTCCGCGTGCATGGCATCGGCCAATTGGTCCACTAGGAAGTCGAGCGTCATGTCGATGAGAAGCGGCTCGTCGTCTTCGCGTTCGACGTCGAGCGATGCCGGCGGCAGGCTCTTGGCGAATTCCTCGGCCTGGGCCAGCAGCGCGGCCTGGCCTTGCAACGCGCGCACGAACGTCGAGCCGCCGTGTCCGTCGTTGCGGGCTTCGGCGATGGGCCTGCCGTCGAACATGACGGTGGCGGTGAAGCACAGCGTTTCCTCGCTCGCGAAATCCGCGACCTTGAGGTTCTTGAGGGTGATGCGGTCTTGTCGGGTGATGGTGTCCATGGGAAGTCCTGATATCGACCGGGTTGACGACACGCCCCTGACGGGACGCGGCATACATCCCGTGGGTTGGAGGAAGGTGGCATCGATGCCCGGTGGGCAGCGTTCGCCGGAGAGATGCCGGGGCGAACTGGCGGGTGGCGTGGGCGGAACCCACGGCAGTCTGGACACCCTGGCTGCTGGCTGTTGCCGATGCGTCGGCAATGCAGGAGGGAGGATCGCGCGACCCGCCGGCCGCGTCTTGCATCAATCCGAAGCGATCGATCCCGTCTTGTGCAGGTACTGCACCAGCCGGCGTCCCCAGCCACGCGACGCACAGCACGGCCATGGAATTGCCGATCGCCTTGCAGTTCGGTGCATCGGCGGTGCGTAGTGAGGCGGATTGCAATGTTGGCGGTCATGTGGGTCTCCCGTTCGTGTGGCGCAGGGCCATCGCCCTGGCCGGGGCGTTGAAAGGCAGGAGAAAGGCGCCGAAGGCCCCAGGGGCCTTCGGCTCGGGAGGAAAGAAGAACCACCCGTGGGCTGATTGGCAGGCCCGGTCGTCGCTAGAACCGTCTGCTCATCCAGCAATCACACCCGGCCCATGTCGTGGCTGGGGCCGGCATCGTCTGGCGCACATCCGCGCACAAAGGGAGCCCGTTTTTGCGCCGGCGGGCACCGGCACCGAATACCGCTGACCGCGAAGGGTCTCCGGATGGCTCGCACAGGCAAGCCATCGGGGGACCCTTCGCAGCGGCGGAAGGAATGCAGACGAGGAGAACGCGCGGGGTGCGGTTCGCGGAGAAGCCACCTTCAGGTCCCGCGGCCGGGGCCGGCCGGACGGGACGCGCACACGGAGCAAGAAGGCGTTGCGCGCTGGGGCGTCCCGCAGGGCATGCGGGACACGGGCCACGCCGCCGATGGCGGGCATGGCTCACGGGGAACGGGGGCGGTCAGGCGCCTTTGCGGCCACCGCCACTGGTACGGCGTGGACGCGAGGCACCACGCCTGGACGTGCCGGTTGCCACCGGCAGCGTGCCTTTGCAGTCGGGGTAGCGACTGCACGACCAGAACGGGCCGCTCTTGCCGGTTCGCTGGCGCGTGGGTGCGCCGCACTGCGGACAAGCCGGTCCTTGGGGAACCTTGATGGACAGGGACGTGCTGCCGTATTGCGCGATCAACTGCGAAATCCAGGCGGCCTGCTTGCCGATGAACACATCCAGGGTGAGTTGTCCGCCCTCGATCATGTCCAGCGCCTGTTCCCAGACGGCGGTGGTGCCGGGGTCGGCAATCGCCGCGGGCACGGCGTCGATCAGCGTGAACGCCGCATCCGATGCGCGGATGGAGCGCCCCTTCTTCACGATATAGCCGCGGGCGATCAGCCCGCTGATGATGTTGGCCCGCGTCGCCTCGGTGCCGATGCCCGTCGTGTCCTTGAGCTTCTGCTTCAGGCGCGGGTCGGTCACGAAACGCGCAACGCCCTTCATCGCCTTGACCAGTTCGCCCTGGGTATAGGGCTTGGGCGGCATCGTCTTGAGGGCCTTGATGTCGGCCCCGGCGACCTGGCATGCCATCCCGTCACGCAGCGCAGGCAGCACCTGGGTGCGCACGGGGGCGTCGCCATCCTCATCGGCGCTGCCTTCACGTTCGGACTCGGCCAGCACCAGGCGCCAGCCGCGGGCGACGACCTGCTTGCCCGTAGCCACCAGCTTCTGCTGGCCGCAGGAGAGATCCGCCACGGTGCGGTCGAACTCGTGGTGCGGGAGGAACTGGGCCAGGTAATGTGCCCGGATCAGCCGGTACAACGCCCGTTCCTTCTCGCTCATGGCGGAGAGATTCGCGGGTTCGAGCGTCGGGATGATGCCGTGGTGCGCCGTCACCTTGCCGTCGTTCCAGGCGCGCGAGCGCTGGGTGCGGTCGAGCTGGCCCATGATCTGGGCCAGCGTGGGATCGGTCTTGAGCAGGCTGTCCAGGACCGTGGGCACTTCGGCGAACATGCTTTCGGGCAGGTAGCCCGAATCCGAGCGCGGGTACGTCGTGGCCTTGTGCGTCTCGTACAGGGCCTGGGCGATCTCCAAGGTTTCCTGCACGTCCAGCCCAAGCTGCTTGGAACAGACTTCCTGCAAGGTGCCCAGGTCGAACAGCAGCGGCGGGCCTTCGCGCACGCGCTCGGTCTCGACCGACACCACCTGGGCACTGCCCGCGGCGCGGATCTGCTGCGCGGCCTGCTGTGCGACGGGCTGCCGCAGGCAGCGGCCGGCGTCGTCGGTGCTGGCATCGGGTGCCACCCACTGCGCGGTGAACGTCTGACCGCCTGCGGACAGCGACACGTCGATGGCCCAGTACGGCACGGACACGAAGGCCGCGATCTCTCGGTCGCGGTCCACCACGAGTTTGAGCGTCGGGGTCTGTACACGCCCGACCGACAGCACGCCATCGTAGCCGGCCTGCCGCCCGAGCACGGTGAACAGCCGGCTGAGGTTCATGCCCACGAGCCAGTCGGCGCGCGAGCGCGCCAGCGCCGAGTAATACATCGGCAGCGTCTCGGCCGAGGGCCGCAGCTTGGCGAGCGCGGTGCGGATGGACGCATCGTTGAGCGCCGACAGCCACAGGCGTTCGATGGGACCGCGGTAGCCGCACAGGTCGATGATCTCGCGTGCGATCAGTTCGCCTTCGCGGTCGGCGTCAGTGGCGATGACAAGCTGGGTCGCCTTCGCCAGAAGCGCTTTGACGACCTTGAATTGCGTGGCGGTCTTCGGCTTGACCTCGACCCGCCACTGCTGGGGAATGATGGGCAGCTGTTCCAGCGACCAGCGCTTGAGCGCCGCGTCATAGACCTCGGGTGCTGCCGCTTCGACGAGATGGCCGATGCACCAGGTGACCGTGACACCGGAGGCGTTGAGGCAGCCTTCACCGCGCTGCGTGGCGCCGAGAATCCGGCCGATGTCTTTGCCCTGGGAGGGCTTCTCGCACAGAAACAGCCGCATGTCCGTCCATCCGCTTCCCGTTGTTCATGGAGTTGCTGGGATCGAGGATGCCGAGCGCCTGTTGGGGCAGCAGCAAACAAGCTGCATGCGGCAGCGACCGCTTTCACGCCGATGGAACGGCTTGGGCGGGATGGCGTGCGGCCGGCGGTGTGCGAGCCGGGAGCCGCGATGTTCGGGAGCGCGCGGAAGCCGGTGGACGCTGATGGAGCTATCCCCTGGGGATAGCTCGCGAGGACATGGGGGGCGGCAACGTACTGCGGCCGCCCCCACGCCGGATCACTTCCTGCGCTTGGGCTCCTTCGACGCTGCCGGTTCCTGGGCGGCCTGGGGCTTGGGCTGCGCGTCCTGTGCGGTCTCCTGCGATTTGGGGCTCAGAACGACGGACTCGATGCGGAACGGCAGGATGCCGACGCTGCGCGCGTTGATCTGCCAGGTCTCGCGCGGCTGATCCTCGTTGTCGGTCCAGGGTTCGCGCTCCATGCGGCCGACGACCAGCACGCGCATGCCCTTCTGGTAAAGGTCCTTCCAGTGTGCGGCGTCGCGGTGCCAGATTTCCACCGGCGCCCAGAAGCCGCCGCGGTCCTCGAAGTCACCGCCCTTGGTGGGAACGGGGTTGTCGAAATACACGTTCAGCCGCAACAAGCGCCGCGGTTCGTCGTTGCCGTTGGGGAACTCCCGGTACTCGGGGGGCGAGCCGATGTTGCCTTCGCCCGAAAAATGCGTGCTCATGGTGCAATCTCCTTGGTGGTTGAAATACCCGTGCCATGTCGGCGTCGGGCGCGTGCTGGGGTGCCCGACGCGATCACCGATCGCGCACTCCGGGGGGTATGGACGCGAGCCGGCGCAGGTAGGCGTCTTCCGCCTCGGCGGCCTTGCTGGCGCACTCCTGGGCCTGCCTACCCAGGGTGTGCAACAGGCTGATCTGCATGTTCAGCGTGATGCGCTGCAGCTCGATCGCGTGCAGGTCGGCCAGCAGGTTGACCGGCGTGCTGGTGCTCGCCATCAGCTCCTGCCACAGGGCCACGCCCATGGCCGAGCGGTCGTTCCTGCGCCAGCGCAGGAACGTCGTTCCCGCGCCAGTGGTCTGCTGGGCCAGTTCCACGGGCAGCAGATGGAAGGGATGCCCACCGGCCTGTTGCAGCACTTGTCGCTGCGCCAGGCCGATCAACTCGTCGCGCATGGCGAAGCACTGGCTGGCCCAGGCCTCCAAGTCCCCTTTACCTTTAAAAGGCTTTAAAAGGCCTTTTAGAGAGGCCGCGTGTTCCAGGCGCATGAAGGCTCCCTGTTGCAGGCCCCGGAAGTAGCGGGTCGGCTGGTTCAGATCGCTCATGCGGATTCGTCCTCGCCGGCAGTGGCTGCGCCTTCGGACGGGTCGGCAGCAGCGGCCGCATCACCATCGACGCTGGTAGCGGCTGCGGCAGGATTCTCACCGCGCTGTTGCAGACCACGGCGCACCATGGGTGGCGCAAACGTCGAGCGGCGCGTGCCTTCGAGGACGTCCTGCGGCAACTCGCCGAACTTCTCCAGCGCGACCCGCGCTGCGGCATTCTTCGCCGCGAAATCGTCGCGGGTGCAGCCCGAGTAGCGGTACTGCTGGGCCAGCGAGAACAGGCTGCGCAGCGCGTGCGCGCCCTCGTTGAGCCAGCGCTCCAAAGTGCTGCGGTCGATCAGCGCGGTGTGGTGGGCGAGGATCAGCTTGCGCGCGATGTCGTCGTAGTCGGCCAGCAGATAGACCGCCGCGAAGCCCAGTTGCGCGTTGACGAACAGCGGCAGCTTGACGGGTTGCACATTGAGGTTCTCGCCCAGGCTCAATGCCGCAGGCACGCCCGCCAGTGCCTGGTCCACTTGTTTGCGCAAGGTCTGCAGCGTGGTCCTGGTCTGGTCGAGCTTGTCCTCGATGCGCAGCATCCACCAGTCGCTGTAGGGGTCGTCCTGCTCCGAGCCGCGCTTCATCTTATTCATCACCGCGATGTAGCCGTTCAGGCCGACGATGCCGGGTCGCCCTTCGGCGGCGGCGCGGCCGTGCCAGATGCGGGAAGCGTGATGCGTGTGCAGCGTCAGCGACATCGCGCTGCGCAGGGAGCCGAGGTTGAGTTGCAATGGTTCGTTGCTGGTTGCCATGGTGAGCGCTCGCAGTTGGACAGGGAGCCGCCAGCATCCGCATGCAGCGGAAGGCAGTCAGTCAACAAACCGAAATGAGCCGGCCCCCGGTTCTATGCGCGCTGGCGGCGCAGCGCGCAACGGTCCCTTGGAGGCCGGAGCATTCACGTTGGCGCTCCGTGCCTCGGTCGTTGACGGTATGCGTACTGCACCGCACGTCGCGCTGCCGTTCGACACGATCCTTCGCCGCGCAGCCGTCCCCAGTGGACCGTTCCGTTGAGCGCCATGGAGGTCTGCTTCATGGTCTTGCAGGCGCTCTACTCAGGTTTTGCGCAGCATGTCGCGCCGTCGTCCGGCGTTTCACCACACAGCCGTCCCCTGGGGACCGTTTCTGCCGACCGCCAAGGAGGTCTGCTTCATGGCCTTGCCAGGCCCTGCGCTCAGGATTTGCGCAGCAGATCGCGCAGGCGCTCGATGTGCTGCCGGGCCACCGCGGGCGGCACGACGTTGCGCGGCGGCTCGGGCGGTGGCGCTCGCGCCGCCGATGGTGTTGGCGCTGCCGGGCTGGTCTGCTTGGCCCACGCATTGAACTCGCCGCGCATGGCGCGCTGGATGATGCCGAACAGGTACCCGGCGGGGTTGCGGATGCCATGCTTGCCGCACCGTGCGGCCCACTCGTCCAGCACAGCCTGCCGCAGGGCAGCGTCCACTTGCTGCAACGCCATCCTGGCGCCGGCTTGCTGTTCCGCCTTCAGTTCCGCGAAACGCTTGGGCCATTGCAGGTCGCCCAGCGCGCGCGCCTGCGCGGTAGTACGTACTTCATCAATACGACTACTACGTACTGTACGGTCCTGCTTCGGATTCCGAAGAGCGCCGTCTGGCGCGGGTTTCGGCCCTGCTTCGGATTCCGAAGAAGGGCGTTCGCCATTCCGAAGAAGGCTGGCGGGCCCTTCTTCGGAATCGTGGATCGCATCCTCCTGTGGATAACTTGCGGTGGCGGTGATGCCCTGGTCGGCCAGGCGCTCGGCGAGCACTTGCAGCCGCGACGGCAAGGTGCGTCCGGACAACATCGGGTCGTCCGCGATCTCCTGGAGGGTGTTGAGTCCCACCACCTGGACGGCCTTGGCGGAATGCCCCAGCGACTGGCTGACCAGGGCCAGGTAGTCGGCGTCGAGCTGCATGGCCTCGAACAGTGTCAGGGGTTCGTCGTGCAGGACGTAGAGGTTTCCGAGGATGCGGCCGGTCTTGGGGTCGCGCCGTCGTCGCACGAGGCTCAGCCAGCGCGTCAGGCGCAGCAGCGTCAGCGCCCGCGCGACGGTCTCGTGGGAGGCTTGTCCCGCGCAGGGCATGGACGCCAGCCATGGGCGCAACTGCTCATAGGTCGGGAACGTCGTGACGCCGTCGTCGTTGAGCATCAGCCGGAACACCTGCCAGGCGTTGCGCTCCAGCGGTGTCAGGCGGCGGTCGACGAACAGCCGCCGCGGCACGCTCTCGTGCCGATTGCCACTGAATAGGAAGGCGTCGCCGGACGCCGCAGGCGTGGGCACTGCCATGGGCGCTGGCGCGCGGGGATTTGGATTGGGCGTGAGGTCCTTCAGCGCAGCGTCGAACAGGTCGGCGAGTGCGATGGGGCCTTGACGCGGGGCTCGTGGGGCGGTGTCGTCCACGGCCATGGCCTAGTCCAATCCCTGATCGACCCAGTTCCTGATCGCGGCCCAGACCACCGAGAGCGGCAGTGACATGCCCTCGGCCAGGTCCATGGCCGCATCGAGAATCGAGGTCTCATCCTCCAGATCGACGTTCCTGCTGCTGGTCACGGCTTTCCATTGCCGCCAAAGTTCGGTGTCCTGGGTCTCGTCCAGGACGGGGTGGCGCCCCTTGCGCTTGGGCAGGCCGAGGATCTCCCGCCGCAGGGCGACTTCCTGATGGGTCAGGCCATAGAAGCGGCTGACCATCTCCGTGCTGGCCCCCAGCCGCAGCATGCGATCGACCGTGGCGATTTCCTTCTCCACGTCCTGTGCCTGGTTGAGCAGGCGCTGCAGCACTTCGCGGTTGACCGTGACCGAGCACCACGAGACGCTGGCGTTGGCCAGCACGCTGATCAGCGCGGGGTGCTTGAGCGCATCCAGCTCGGCCTCGCCGAAGCCCATGGCCTTGCAGCGGCGCAGTTGGCCGTTGCGAAGGTCATACAGCGCCTGGGCAATCACGGCCTGGTTGAGCGGATGCGATGTGGACATGCGGCCTCCCTCGCTCACGTCCCGGGCGCCGTGGTGCCGGCTTCCAGGTCCAGCAGACGCCGGGCCAGGCGGAGCAGCCGAAATAGCTTGACCAACGCCGTGTCGCTCAAGCGCCTTGTGCAGTCGCCGTGGTGTTGACCCTGGCCGTGCAGCAGTGCTGGCAAGTCGGCGGCGAGCTGCGCGCCATCCACGCCCGCTTCAGCAGTGGGCTGACCCGTCAGAGTGATGAGCAGCGCCAGCACCGCCCGGCCGAGCGGCGATGGTGCATGGGCGGGCGCGCAGCAAACGAAGCCGATGCCATCGGAGCGATCCTCGATGCACTCGTCCAGGGCTGCCTCCCCGGCGATCTCGCGCGCGAACTGCGCGATGTGGATGCGCAGCCGATCGGGCGTGTCCAGGCCGGCGTCGATGTACCAGACGTCGGAGATCGGATAGAGCCCGCCGGCTTGCACCGGGATGGACTGCAGCACGCTCGCCGAGAAGTCGGGCGGCAGCGCATCGCCCAACTGGTCGGCAACCATGCGCTGGATCGACTGCAGCCGTTCGGTCGTCGGTGCCGGCGAGACGATGTGCTCGAGAAGCAGATCGCCTGGTGCGGCCGTGGGGCTTTCCGTTGTCGTCTCTCGGGCCGTATCCTCGCGCAAGGTGGGCTCGGACGCCGGAGGGCTGGCGGGTGGAGGACTGGCCGCCGCTGCAGGCTTGGCGATGGACGATGCTACGCCCGGGGGAGGCGGCGTGCCGGCGGTGGGCGAAGGCAACGCCGGCGGCGCCGCAGGTGGCGTCGGGTCACTGACCAGCGCCCGGTGGCGGCTTTCCGATTCGGTCAGGTCCAGCGCCAACACGTCGTAGCCGATGCCCAGCAGCTCGGACATCTGGCCGATCAGCTCGTCCTGCACGCGCTGCGGCGCGAACTCGTCGCCCTGCGTGTCGAACTGCGCCAGCACCTCCTGAAAGAAGCTGTCGAAGTCCAGCGGCAGCGTGCGGTCCTTGGCATAGTGCTCCCAGGTGCGCTTGCAGGCCGTCCGCATGACCGACAGCCGCTCGACCTGGTGGCGCCCCAGGCCGCCATAGAGCACAGTGGGAATGGCGGGCAGCAGGTAGCGCACCGCGTCGGCCATGCGGGTGATGTGCGACCGCTGGACGGGGAACCCATCGGCCGCCAGGCGGCGGGCCAGTTCCGACTGGCTCAGGGCGGCGCTACTCTCCTGCTCGTAGAACTCGCGTGCTTTCTCGACGCCGAGCGCGCGCTCGATGAACGTGAGGCCACCGCGCAGTTCGTTCTCGGCAAGATGCCCGGTCAGCGCGACGATTTCACCGCGCTCCGGCCATGGCCGAAACAGGCACGATATGCGGAAGAAGCGTTCGTCCTTGGTCTCCGACCAGAGTTCGCGCAGGATCGCCAGCCGCGTGTTGCCGCCGTTGCGGATGATGTAGTGGTCCTCGCCGGGCCGGCGGGTGATGGCTGGCGCCGCGTCCAGGCCGCGCTCGCGGATGGACGCCTTGATTTCCTCGTAGGCGGGGTTGCGCTTCATGCGCGGGTCATGGTCGTAGGGCCGCAGCTGGTCCAGCGTCACGACCATGGGCGTGTCCGCGATCGGGTCGCTCAAGGCCGTAGCCGCTGGGCCGCTGCGCTCGAAGCCGGCCGCGAGCAGCTTGCCGGCCATGTCCTGCGAGGTCATGTCAGCCATGGCCGCACCCCTCGCAGTCCCCACGACCGCCGGCCGGCGCCATGCGGGCCTCTCGCTCGGCGCGGCGGATCTGCGCACGGGCGTTCAATTCGGCCCGGTGGTCGCTCGCGGTCGAACTGGTGTAGATCGCCGCGCAGCCGGCCTTGGTGAACTTGAGGTGCCCGCCCGGCGTGCGCTTGACGTGCCAGCCTTCACCGACCGCGAACTCGATCAGCGCGCGCAGCCGCTTGTGGCCGCGGGCCAGTTCATGTGCGTTCGCCATGGGACCTCCCGGCATCAAGAGGACGTGGCGGGCGACCGGACATTGCGGCAAATCTGTCCTGCCATTGCGGGAACAGCTCGCTTGCGAGCGCGCGCATCGTGTCGAGCGAGGCCGGCGCGACCCTGCCGGGCGGCTGGCGGTGCTCGACCCGATGCACCGGCAGGCCGCGCGTCGCGGCGCGCGGATAGGCTTCGATGGCTGGCACGTCGGTGGCGAGCACGCGGATGCCGGCATGGTCTTGGAACAGGTCGCGCAGGGCCTGCTGGATCAGTCGGGCGTTCGCCGACACCGGGTGGACGCGGTTGATGAGCAGGTGCAGCGGCGGCGGTTCGATGCCCAGGTGCCGGTACGGCGCGATGTCTTCGAGCAACTGCATGGTGCCGCGTCGAAGCTCCCGGGCCGCGAGGATTTCCGGCGTGACGGGCGACAGCGCAAGGTCGGAGGCGAGCACCGCCATCTCCAGCAGCACGGAACGCGCGCCCTGGGTGTCGATCAGCACCAGGTCGTAGAGGGGAGCAAGTGCTGGCAGCAGATGCCGCAGCCGCAGGCGGCCATCCGGCGCATGCAGCAATAAGGTGTTCAGCTCGCCCCGGTGGTCGTTGGACAGCACCAGGTCCAGGCCCGCGATGATCGTGCGGGACACGAGCTGGCCAAGGTCGCGCTCGTTGAAGGCCAACAGCTCATAGATGCCGCCCGGCGCGCGCTGGGTCAGTTCGTAGTAGGAGGACAAGGTGGGCTGCACGTCGAGATCGAGCAGCAGCACGCGCAGGCCCGCGTCCGCGGCGAGCCCGCCCAGGTTGGCGGCCGTCGTGGTCTTACCGACGCCGCCCTTCGTTGAAATGATGGATACGACCTGCATGGCGCTCTCCGGCTGGGAATGGGAAGTCCGCGGGAGAACGGGTCAGGTCCGGTGGTTGAGGCGCTCGGCGATCCACTGGTCGATTTCGATCGAATCCCAGCCGACGGCGCGCACGCCCAGGCGCAGCGCCTGGGGAAACTGGCGCTTCTTCATCAGGTTGTAAATGTGGGCGCGTTTGAAGCCGGACTTGGCTTCGACTTCATCGAGCCGCAGGATGCGGCGCTCGTTCGGCGGGAGTACAGGGGGCTGCGACATGGCGGTCACTCCTGAACGCTCGGTGGCGTTTGTTGGCGTGACCTCTATTCAATAGACCTGGCTGCGGAAAGACATTGCAAATGCAATCTCCGCGGTTGCACATACAAGCTGGAAAAACCTCATGCGCTTGCGCTACGGACGTACTTCCTGGCGTTGGCGAACTTGCCGTTCAAGGTTCGCTCCGTGATGCCCATGGTGCCGCCGAAGTGGGCGACCAATGCCGAGACGAGTGCCTCCTGTGTTTTGAAGCTGGAATAGGGCACACCCGAAGGGGACTGGCCCAGCATCAGCGTCAGCATCCCGCCGATGATGTTGAGATACGTCGTCTCCGCTCGCTCGCTGATCTCGCATTGCTTGGAAGCCAGCAGCGCGGTGGACTGCTTGAGCAAGGTGTCGCGCTGCTCCTGCAATTCCTGCATCTGGCGACGCGCATGCTCCAGGGCCGCCTGAAGGGCCAGTCGCTCGATCAGGATCGCCTGTCCTGTTTCCAAGGTGATAAAAGGATGCGCCATGCGTTCGCCACGGCTGAACAGGAATCCTGGCCGGTGCTCGGGATAGTGGTTGCGCATCCAGCGCTTCAGATCGACATGGCGAACGGTCAGATCCGGCGACTGCAGCAGCTTCGGATCATTGAGCGTGATGCCGTTCTGGCCGTAGGGCAGCTCCCCGTTGAGGATGCCGTCATAGATACGCTCCGAGTACAGCCGGCACTCATTCCATCGCGGGCAATTCAACGATGGAGGCAGGAAGCGCGGTGACGCGATCGCAGCCAGGATCATCGGCAGGTACCGCAGCAACCCGGCCCACCGTATGGCAGCCTCGATGGGACGATAGAACACCTTCGATGTTGGAATGTCCTTGTGCATGTCTTCGTCTCCTTTCGGAAGCGCTACATCACCGGCTCCTTTCTTGCCCTGCCAAGGGCTGCTGTGTCGTTATGACCTTCCGCGGGTGCCTGGGAAGATGCCCTGAACGTAGACGGGCGAGGTGATTGGTTTGGCGTCCGCTGTAGGTGGCCTCGTCTTGCTCGTTGTGCAAGAATCGATCGGTTGCCGGCCCATCGAGCGATGAGGACGAAAGCTCGATATTGGCGCTCACGGTACCAGCGTCATGCGCTGCGCTGTTCCCCGCAAAACCGATTTGGTATGGTCTGATACGGCGATGGTTTCAGAAGCTGCGATCAACGGCTTCTGTTCTCCGGGACCTAGGGTCGGCAGAGAAAATCCGGCGGTGTCATATCTGCCCCGGATGCTGATATAGCGATATAGCATCACCCGCGCAGGTCCAGATGACTGCCAACCTGAGATTCGATGCTCACAAGTCCGTAGCAGTTGGTCTACTTGCTCTCTGGTTTCGAGACTGGAAGTGTTGTCGTCCGGTCCGAGGTAGATGGGCGGGGTGATGAATGCCCTGGCATTCCAGGAAGTGGCTTTGCCTAACATGCTCATGGTAAAATTCCCCAGGCTTACTTTGGAATTCCGTTCGGGTGTACTCGGGCCGAGTTCTGGCTTTTAAATTCAACACTTTGGTCTGTCCATGACCCGTACCGCTTCGACCAACATCGCTCTGTGGTGGCGCTTCCAATAGGAAGCGGCATGTCGTTGCGGTCTTGACCGCACCTTGCCGCCGTACCGGCAGGCAAGGTTTCAAGAAGGCTCCCCGGCACGGCGGCTCCAAGATTTGAGGAGATTGCCCGATGCCCTTGGCACCCCAGCCCCGTCGTAGAACTGATGCCCCGCGCGCTGTGTCGCCGCGAGGGGTAGGTCTGTCCGCCCAGTCTCAGCACTTGGCCCTGGCATGCGGGCGCCGTCGCTGCGTCAGTACACCGCACTGGCGCACGCCAAGACATCTCTCAGGAGCCCTTGCTACCTTGAGCCAGCACATGCTCGCGCTTCGTCCATCGCAATCAACTGTCGATGTGTGTAATAAAGTGGGTAATGGAGGTTGTGTGTAATGGAAAACATTAATGAAATCAAGGACTTAGAATCATGAGACTCCTGATGGTCGACAACTACGATAGCTTCACTTACAAAATCGTCCAGTACCTGGGTGAGCTGGGGGCGCAGGTGACCGTGGCGCGCAACGACGAAATCACCCTCGATGAGATCGACGCGCTGTTGGCGGCGGGCCAACTGGACCGACTGGTGATC
>JAKPQT010000393.1 GCA_029555885.1 Chloroflexota bacterium
TGCGATAGCGGATCGAGGCGGCATGACGATGCGCGGCTTCGGCGCGCAGCAGGTCGGCCAGGATCTCATGGGTCGTGCGCTTGCGCTGCAGCCCGGTGGTGACCGCCTCGTCGAAGGCCCCTGCCATGCCCTTGAGGCCGAGCGAGCGCATCGCCTCGATCATCTCATGCCGCTGCATCGAAGCCTCGCACCGTATCGTAGCGCGCGCAGTCCGCGATCGGCGGGTGGTTGAGCTTGAGGTCGACGATCACGTCCAGGGGGCGCTGGGATGGCGGGTCCCGGTATCGGGCCAGAATGTTGAGGATGACCTCGTCGCTGACGGCACCGCTATCAAGCGCCTCCCGGATCGCGGCCTCGACCGCTTCCAGGCCATCGGTCATTACAGCTGCCAGCACGCGCACGAAGCGGCGGTCGGCTTCATCACCGCTGCCCAGCTTGCGCCGCAGCCGCGTCAGTGCCGCTGGTAGGTCCCACCCCTGGAAGGGTGCGCCGTTCCGCAAGGCCCCAGGCTTGTTGGCCAGAACGGGCAGGTAATGCCAGGGATCATAGATCGTTCGGTCGCGGCCGAAGTGCCGGGCATGTTCGGCGATGACCTCGTCGCCGAGGCGCACGACGATGCGGTCGGCATAGGCGCGGACCTGAACGGACCGCCGTGCAGCCTTAGCCATGACCGAGTAGCGGTTGCGGTCGAAGCTGATCAAGCAGGTGCCCGTCACGGCATGCGCGGTCTCGTGGAAGCCGTCAAACGGTGCCAGCATCGGCTGCAGGGCTGGTCGTTCGAGCTCCAGCGCTTCGGCAACGGTCAGCTCCTTTTGCTCGGGATGGGCGTGCCTTACGGCCCAGCGCAGGCACTCAGCTTCCAGCCACCCGTTGAGCTCCTCGATGCTGGCAAAGCGCAGGCGGGGTTGGAAGAAGCGGCCTCGGATGGTCTGCACCTGGTGTTCAACCTGCCCCTTCTCCCACCCCGCCGCTGGCGAGCAGGCCGTGGGCTCGACCATGTAATGATCAGCCATGACCAGAAAGCGGCGGTTGAACACCCGCTCCTTGCCGACGAACACGGTGGTGACCGCGGTCTTCATGTTATCGTAGATCCCGCGCAGCGGAACGCCACCAAAGAAGGCGAAGCCGCGGGCATGGGCGTCAAACACCATCTCCTGTGTCTCGCGTGGATAGGCTCGGACATAGACTGCCCGCGACGCGCATAGCCGCATATGCGCCACCTTCACCCGCATCGGCTTGCCGGCGATCTCTACGTCCTCATGGCTCCAGTCGAACTGGTAGGCCTCGCCGGGCTGGAATAGCAGCGGGATAAAGGCCGGCGCCCCATCGCCAGGATCCTTGCGCCGTGCTTCCGCCCAGCGCCGGGCGTAGCGCCGGACCGCATCGTAGGAACCCTCGAACCCCTCACGGCACAGCAGGTCATGGATGCGCGTCATCCGCAGCCGATCGCGCCGGGGCCGGGCCTCGTTCTCCGTCAGCAGCACATCGAGCCGCTCCTGAAACGGACCAAGCCTGGGCAGCGGTTGAACCTTGCGCCGATAATCGAACGCGCCTTCCGGCGCCCGGATCGCCTTGCGCACCACCTTGCGCGACAGCCGCAGATCCCGCGCAATCGCCTTGATCGGCTTCCCATCCGCGTGTTCACGCCGAATCCGGCAAACTGTCTCCACCACCAACATCCCGATCTCGCCACCTGGAAAACCAGACAGCTCGCTACACCATCAGAATGAGGGGTCCCTTTTAGACGCCGATCACCCCGCTAACGGGGTCCCTTTTGCACGCCGGTCTACACTCGAGCCCGTGCCCGGCATCACAGCCCATGCCGCAGCCCCGGCATCGCTGGTCGCCGTGACGCTGCTCAGCGAATTATCGCTGTCCACCTGGGAGCCGCTGGCCGACGCTGCCACGCAGATCCGTGGACAGCGATAATACGCTGA
>JAKPQT010000420.1 GCA_029555885.1 Chloroflexota bacterium
CAACACCTCCCGTCCGAAAACTTCCTGCAGGTGCCGCTGCAGTATGAAGCCCATCTGGGCAAACTGCGTAAAGACCAGTGCGCGGTCTTCTACCGCGAGCACCTCCTCCAGCATCTCTACCAGACGGTTCAGTTTGCCGGAGCGGCGCTCGGCAGCAGAACCGTCGGCGAGGAACAGCACCGGGTGGTCGCAAACCTGCTTCAGCCGCGTGAGCATGGCCAGCACCAGGCCGCGTCGCCGGATGCCCGGCGCGGCCTCCTGGCTGCCGTGCAGCGTGTTCAGAGCATCGCGAACCACCGCTTCGTAGAGCGTTACCTGTTCGCGCGTCAGGTTGCAGTACACGCGGTGTTCGAACTTGTCGGGCAGGTCGCGGATGACGAGGGGATCCGTCTTGAGCCGCCGCAGCACGAACGGCCGCACGAGACGGCGCAGCCGCTCGCCGGCTTCCTCGTCCTGGTAGCGCTCGATGGGCAGCGCGAACTCGCGCCGAAAGCCTTCCAGCGTGCCCAGGTAGCCGGGCAAGAGGAAGGTCATGATGGACCACAACTCGGACAGGCGGTTCTCGATCGGCGTGCCGGTCAGGGCCAGCCGATAGTCGGCGTTCAGCCTGCGGACCGCCCGAGCCTGCTTGGTCAGCGGGTTCTTGATGTTCTGGGCCTCGTCGAGAATGACGGATGACCAGGGCACGCGGCCGAGGTCCTCCAGGTCGCGACGCACCAGGCCGTACGTGCTGATCACGATGTCGTGTTCAAGGCTCTGCTGCAGCAGATCGTCCCCTTCTGCACGGCCGGCGCCATGGTGGATCATCACGCGGAGGCCGGGCGCGAAGCGCTGGATCTCGCGCGCCCAGTTACCCACCAGTGACGTGGGACACACAATCAGCGCGGGCGGAACCGTGTGCCCGTCAGCCTGTTCGAGCACGTGCAGGACAAGCGCGATGGCCTGGATCGTCTTGCCGAGCCCCATGTCGTCCGCCAGGCAGGCACTCAGCCCCCAGCGTCGCAGGAACACGAGCCATGAGAGCCCCCGCGACTGGTATGGGCGCAACTGCCCGACGAAACCCTGTGGCGTGGACACGGGGTCGAGGTGTTCCCGCCCGTCGAGCGCAGCGAGCAGTTCCCCCAGCCAGCCCTCGACTTCCAGAGCACTGACCATCAGGCCGTCGATCTCGTTCTCGACGCCCAGCGCCAGGCCG
>JAKPQT010000440.1 GCA_029555885.1 Chloroflexota bacterium
GCCCGAGTGGAAGAATAACGCGACGCTGGCCTTCATGGTGGAGCGCGGCGAGACCGGCGATGGGGAGGCCGAGCGGAAGAACTCCAACCTGACCCGCCTGCTGAACGTAAAGTCGCGTGACCTGAACGGGTGTATGCCACCGTTGCGGCTGATCGGCGACAGGAAGACAGGCCGCCTCTACGAAGAGGCACCTGCGGGGCACATCCCGCAAAGCGCGCCGGTAGGAGGTGCGAACGAATGGCCGGGCAACGACTGAATGCGATGGAGGCGTGGGAGAGCGGTTTCGAGGCATTGGAGCGGCTATCGCCGCCGCGCGACCTGATGACGACGCAGCAGAGGTTGGACTGCGCTGCGTTGTACTTCTGTCTGCAGCGCGGCCAGGACCTGGAAGAGCGGGAACAAGCAGCGCGGGCAGCCGCGCAGGGGGTGCCGGAGTGAGCGAGCGCATCTGCCAGATCTGCAGCGCCACGCTGACGCCGGACGAGGCCGCCGCCGGTGACGCCTGCGCACAGTGCAGCGGGGAGCCGCGCAAAGTGGTCATCGTCGTGCCCGGCGAGGCGAAGACGGAGCGCAAGCGGCAGCGCTTCATCCCCGGCAAGGGCCGCGTCGGGCCGCGCACGGACGAACCGGATCGCGCTGACTGGAAGGCGCGGGTATCCGAGCGGGCATTCGCAACCTGCCGGGAGCCGCTGATCGGGCCGCTGGCCTGCGAGGTGGAGGTTAGGCGCATCAAGCCCGCGAGCTATCCGAAAAAGCCGACGAAGGGCAACCCGTGGCCGGATCACTGGTGGAAGAAGCCGGACGTTGACAACTACGTGAAGCTGCTCTTCGACGCGCTAACCGGGATTGTTTGGCTGGATGACGCTCAGGTGACTGATCTCCACGTCAGCAAGCGCTTCGGGGCACGAGACGAGGTAATCGTGACAATCCGAGAGGCACGGGAGGAAGCGGCATGAGAAGATGCCCGTCGTGCGGATGTCTGACGCTGGACGAGGTGCGCGACCGCGACAGGTGGGAATGCACGCGCAACGTGTCCTGCGGCTACGTGGAGCCGTTCGTGGGCGCGAAAGACGCGCGCATCGCGGAGCTTGAGGCGCAGGT
>JAKPQT010000470.1 GCA_029555885.1 Chloroflexota bacterium
CCCAACGGCAGGCCGAGCGACTCTGCCAGGCGGCCGGCCAGAGGCGTGAACAGCAATGCCGCGATGGCCAGCGCGATGTTGCGCGACGCAAAGTAGCGCCCGCGGATGCTCGCCGGCGCGATGTCTGCGACCAGGGCCGACCACGCAGGCACCCCGAGGTTATTCAGAAACGACCGCAACGCAATCAGCGCGATGAAGGCATAGATGGCGGTGCCCCCGCCGAAGATCAGCGGCACCAGCGCTATGAAGATGAGCAGCAGGCGGGCGATGCCGCCGCCGCACACCATGACGACGAGCTTGCGGCTGATGCCGCGCTCGTCGAGCCGCGCGCCGGGAAGCTGGCCGAGCGCACCCGCAAGATTGGTCAGCGCGCTGAGCCAGCCGACCTGCACGTTCGTCGCGCCCAGCGCCAGGGCATAGGGGTTGACGAAGTTGAGCACAAAGGATTCGGAGATGTTCGTGACCAGACCGTCCAGCCACATCATCTTGCGGCCTGTCCGCGCGTCACGCGCAGACAGGCCGGGTGGCAGCTCCGCGTCGGCGGCGGGATCGGGCGGCCCGGCGATGAACTCGTCCGTGCGCTGGCGCAACGCGGTCACCGTGTCAGCGGCTGCGCGCAGGACCTGAGAGGGGGTAATTGACATAAATCGTCACATGCTTAGAACGGGTTGGGCAACGGCAGGTCGCTCAACCCGCAGCGGTAAGGACGGCCGCAAGGGTCGCCCACAGGGTAAGTCGGACGGCCGCAAGGGTCGCCCTTACTCAAGGTCGGGCAGGCAACCCCAGCAGCTCGTAATCGAAGCGCCCCTGCCGCATGATGGTCTCGCCATCCACCGTGATGGTGCAGCGGAGAGGGATGACATCCACATGGACCGCGGATGACCAGTTGGCGCCGGTTTCCGCCGGGTAGGGGTTGCCGAACGCTACATGCACGCCGGGCAGCTTCTCGTCCTGCAGCAGGTTGCCCGTGAGCTTTTTGAGCCCGATGTTCGTGCCGATGGCGAACTCGCCGACGCGGCGGCCGTTCTCAGCCGAATCCAGGTAAGCAAGCAATTCGGCGGCCAGCGCGGCATTCGCAGATTGCACGTCCGTCACCCAGCCATCGCGCACCGTGAACGTGACGGGCCGATCCAGCACGCCATACTTGCTGCTGAAGTAGTCGCCGATGATATGCGCGACGATCGTCCCGTTGGTGTTGCCCGGACAGGTGAAGGTCTCGCCCTCGGGCAGGTTACCCCATTTGCCCGCCTCGTGGTAGATGCCCGTGCAGGGTACCCAGCGCAAACAGGGGTCGAGCGACGCGGTCAGGTCGGTTCCGTCCGGCGTGGTCACGTGAATCTCGCTGGCAACACGGCCCAGGTCATAGACCGCCGTGGTGACCGATGAGACGACGCGGTAATCCGCGCGCATCCCCTCGATCATGAGCTGCTTTGTGACGCCGGGCATGTGCGCATGCCGCACCTTGTACTCGCTGAGCAGATAGGTGCGCAGCGCGGTGCGGAAAGTGACCTCGCCCGGCTGGCTGGTCGCCGCGTAGAAGGTGACGGTGGGACGGAACTTGCGCAGTTCGGCCCGCAGTTCATCCGGGAAAGCCAGCACCGGCCGCGGGACATACTGCTCGAGCTCACGCAGCAGCACCTCGCTGCGCACCTCTGCGGCTTCTTCTGCCAGGAGCCGCCCGATGCCAATCGTCGCCCGGTCTGTCAATACGAAAACGCGATCCCCCGGCTGGATGCCCATGCAGGTGCGGACGGCGACCCGCGCGCCGGCCCTCATGGCTTCCATCTGCGCCAGGGTAATATGTGCAGGGTCAGAGCTCATCTCGCCTCCTCAATGATGCCGCGCTTCTGCGATGCAAGCTCGCGCATTGTATCATACAAAGCCCGGTCCCAGTGTATGCGGGCCGGCATTATGGGGTCTGCTGGCCGCGCCACTCAGCCATCAGGCGGTCTACCTCGCGCATGGGCAGTGAATCGCCTTCCAGGCTGCGCACCATCTCCACCAATGTGACAAGGCCGTCCGCGTAATTCAGCGCCGCGCCGACCAGGTTCATGACATCCACAATTGGGATGGGGCTGCGCGCGGTCTGGCTCTTGATCTCCGTGGGCAGCGATCGGATGACGGCTTCGCGCGCTCCGGGATTCTCGATGCTGGGGCAAGCAAGCAGCGCCTTCGCCAGGTCGAGCTTCGTCTCGGCCGGCATCTGGGCCGAGCCTTGACCTTCCGCACCGGCGATCACGCCGTTGGCATACTGCGTCACCCCGCGCACCAGGTTGCCCCGTATGTCCAGTTCCTTGAGCCGCTCGACGAGGCGGTCGCGCTGGCCGGGTGACATGGCGTCGACCGACTCCCGCGCAATCGCGGCGATTTCGGGGTTGAACTCGCGTGCCGCGCTCTTTTCATAGTCGCCGATGCGATGAAGCGACCGGTCGAGTTGCGCTTGCAGAGCCTTAGCCTCCGGGTCGCCGCGCGCGACAGTCAGATGGCCGTCCCGGATGTTACGCAGCAGCGTTTGCAGGCACTCGTGCTCCGCGTGGAGGCGCATCAGGTATACGCGCAGCGTGCGCGCAACCCGATACTCGTCGCGGTAGGGACTGCGGTCCTGGCGCTGGAGCACCCACATGCGGATGCGGCCGCCGGCATAGGGCCAGAGGCAGTAAGACAGGCTCAACCGGTACTGCTCGTCCAGTTCGACCGTGCGGCGTGGCTGTGCCAGCTTGAGAGGCTGCCGATCTCTGTGTTCCAGGAACAGCAGCGGTGCGCCGTTGACCACCCACCAATCGGGCGCGGCCGCGACGGACAGGTCGCTGCTCGCAGCGAGGTACAGCGCAGCCAATGCCTTGCCCGCACGGCCCAGCTCGACCTCGACCGGCTGGCCGGTCTGCGGGTTGCGAATCGCGACGGGCGTGTGGAGGAAGAGGTTGACGAGGGCAGAGATATGCTCGCCATTCAGGCCCGGCGAGGAAAGCTGGCCGGTACCCTCTGCCGTCGGGTTGCGTGGCATCGTCAGCGGACCGACACCGACCTCGTACTTGCCGACTGCATAGCCGTCGGAGTAAAAGCGCCGGTAGAGACACTGAAGCCGGATCAGCCATTCATGGTCGGCGCGGACGGAGCCGAGGCCGCGCGGGAAGCGCAGCGCCTGATTCGCCTCGCAGATTTCGTTCTCGCCCACCCAGCCCGGCAGGCCGCCGCTCTTGCGCAGGCGGATCATGCCGAAATAGCGGAGGAACTCCTCGTCGGGCCGGGGCTCCAGCCAGCGCGGGACGCGGCGCAAGCCGCTGTCTTTCACGAACGGGCGTGAGTCTGCCAGGGGAAACTGGAGGGCAAGCAGCATAGACACCTCCATTCAAAGAGAAGGCCCCCAACCCGGCGAACGAGGGGGGC
>JAKPQT010000511.1 GCA_029555885.1 Chloroflexota bacterium
TCCGGGTCTGGTCGTACACAGGCTGTGGCGGCAGGTCGGCCAGATGGTCGGTCTCGGCCCAGCTGATGATCTCCACCCCGCGACCGTCGGTGCGCAGCCGGTTGATGCCGGCATTCGGAATGTCACATTGCCGCGGGCCGCCCAGCGGCAGCCCGTTCGCAGCCCGGTAGAGGATGTCCAGCACCCCGCCGTGGGTCACCACCAGGAGACGTTGCCCGGCGTGGGCGAGGGTCAGGTGTGCCAATGCGTCCATCACGCGCGCCTGGAATTGCCGCCGGCTTTCGCCGCCCGGCGGCGCGTAGTCCGGATCAAACGCCTGCCAGCGCGCCCAGATGTCGGGGTGCTGCTGCTGGATGTCCGGCACGCTCATGCCATCGATGATGCCGAAGGCCTGCTCGCGCAGGGCGCGGTCACCGACGCTGGGCAGACCGAGCCGCTCGGACGCGGGCCCTGCGGTCTGCAGGGTGCGGATCAGGTCGCTGCTGTACAGCCGATGGACCGGTTCCTCGGACGCGAGCCGGGCACCCAGACGGCGCGCCTGCTCATGCCCGGTGGCGTTGAGCGGCACATCGACCTGCCCCTGAAAGCGAAGCTCGCGGTTCCAGTCGGTCTCGCCATGGCGAATGAGCAGCAATTCCAGCATGAAACCATTATCCGGCATGGACCTGCACGGGAACCGGATCCCTCAGGAAAGTCCTCTATTTGTAGCAAACAATGACCATAACACGACGGGTTCAACCCTATTTTCCCTGGAATTGTTTGCCGCGACGCCCCGCCAGTCTCCCAGCGACCGCGCGTCTTCTCCAGCCGGGCCCCTGATTCGCTCAGGGCTGCTCGCGCGGCGCCCGACGCGGATGCAGGGATCACCCTAAAATCAATCGGTGACCACCCCCCTCAACGCCGATCTGCACTGCCATTCCGTTGTCTCCGACGGCACCCTGACACCCGAGGCCCTGGCGGCGCGTGCCCGGGCCAACGGTGTGGACCTGTGGGCGCTGACAGACCACGACGAAATCGGGGGCCAGCACCGCGCGCTGGCGGCTGCGCGCGCCGAAGGCCTGCATTACCTGACCGGCACCGAAATCTCGGTCACCTTCGCCGGCAAGACGGTTCACATCGTCGGCCTGGGGTTCAATGCCGACGACACAGCCCTGCGCGAGGGCCTGGCCCGAACCCGGGGCGGGCGCGGCGAACGGGCCCAGGAGATGTCCGACGGGCTGGCCCGCGTGGGCATCCGCGGCGCCTACGAGGGCGCGCTCAAGTTCGTCGGCAATCCGGAGCTCGTCTCGCGCACACACTTTGCCCGGTTTCTGGTTGAGACCGGCGCGTGCAAGGACACCAACGAAGTGTTCCGAAAATACCTGACCGAGGGCAAGCCCGGATACGTGCCGCACCGCTGGGCCTCCCTGCGCGACGCCGTGACCTGGATCACCGATGCCGGCGGCGTGGCGGTCATCGCGCACCCGGCGCGCTACGGCTTCACCCCCAATGAGGAGTACGCGCTCTTCACCGAATTCATCGCCCATGGCGGACGGGGCGTCGAGGTGGTCACCGGCAGCCACTCGTCGCAGGA
>JAKPQT010000519.1 GCA_029555885.1 Chloroflexota bacterium
CGCGAGGCGCTCGTCGGCAACCTCTGTCGCTGCACCGGTTACATCCGCATCATCGATGCGGTGAAAATGGCCGCCCATGCGCAGCGGGAGGTGCCGCGATGAGCCAGCACGCCAAGAAGCACACCGTCATCGGCACGAGTCCCGCGCGCATCGAGGGCCGCGAGAAGGTGACCGGCGCGGCGACCTACGTCGATGACATGCAGTTCGGGCCGAGCCTGCTGCATGGCGCGCTCAAGCGCAGCCCCATCGCCCACGGCCGCATCGTGCGCATCGACGTGAGCCGGGCCAAAGCCCTGCCCGGCGTCCGTGTCGTGGTGACAGGCGAGGACTTCCCCGGCCTCACCGGCCTCTATCTCAAGGATCGCCGCATCTTCGCGCTGGACCGCGTGCGCTCCGTCGGTGAGGCCGTGGCCGGCGTCGCCGCGGATACGCCGGAGATTGCCGCCCAGGCGCTGGACCTGATCGAGGTCGAGTACGAGGAGCTGCCCGGCGTGTTCGACCCGGAATATGGCGCGAGCCCGGAAGCGCCCATCATCCACCCGGACCTGGCGTCCTACGAGGTCGTGCCGTTCGTCTTCCCGCAGCCCGGCACGAACATCTCCAATTGGTTCAAGGTGCGCAAGGGCGACATGGACAGGGGCTGGGCCGAGGCGGACCTGGTCTACGAACACAAATACCACGTGCCCCACATCCAGCACGTCCCGCTCGAGACGCACGTCTGTGTGGCCCAACAGAACGTCAACGGCAAGATCACGCTCTGGTCATCGAGCCAATCCCCCTTTGCGCAGCGCAACCTCATCGCGAAGGCGCTGCACATCGACCACAGCAAGCTGCGCGTGATTACGCCCTACGTCGGCGGCGGGTTCGGCAGCAAGGCCGGCGTCAGCATGGAGGGTGCAGCCGTCGCGCTGGCGATGCACGCGAAGGGCCGCCCCGTGAAGCTGCGCATGACGCGCGAGGAAGAGTTCTACACCACCTTCGTGCGCCAGGGCCTCGTTGCCATCCTGAAGATGGGCATGACGAAAGACGGCCGCATCACCGCCATGCACAACCGCTTCTATTGGGATGGCGGCGCGAGCACGGAGTATGGGGTGAACATCACCCGCGCCGCGGGCTACAGCGGCACCGGGCCGTACTACGTGCCGAACATCCACGTAGATAGCTACTGCGTCTACACGAATCACCCGGTCGGCGGCGCGATGCGCGGCTTCGGGATGCCGGAGATCCACTTCGGCATCGAGCAGCACATCGACCAGATGGCTCACAAGCTTGGGCTGGACCCGGTCGAGGTGCGCCTGAAGAACTGCCTGAAAGACGGCGACGAGACGCTGACCGGCATGACCATGCACCCGACCGGCCTGAGCGAGTGCATTCGCAAAGCCGCAGCAGCTATAAATTGGGGACAAGAAACCGTATCTTCTTCGCCGCATAAACGTCGTGGTAAAGGACTGGCTGCGATGTGGAAAGCGCCGGCCATGCCCCCGAATCCTGGCTCCAGCGCGGTAGTGCGCCTGAACGAAGACGGCACCGCGACGGTCAGCATCGGCGGCGTGGACATCGGCCAGGGCGCGCTGACCGCGATGGCCCAGTTCGCGGCCGAGGGCATCGGCATCCGGGTCGAGGATGTCCGCGTCAACACGGTGGACACGGACTATAGCCCCTACGAGTGGCAGACGGTGGCCTCCCGCCTGACATGGAGCATGGGCAACGCGGTGCTGCGCGCGGCGGATGCCGCCCGCACCCAGGTCCTGCAGGCCGTGGCTGAGGCGTGGGGCGAAGATATCAACGACCTCGACATCGTGGATGGGCTTGTCGTGAGCTACCGGTCGGAGGAGTCCGTCCCGCTCAAGGACATCTGC
>JAKPQT010000551.1 GCA_029555885.1 Chloroflexota bacterium
CTCAGCGGACGTTATCTTGCGGCCTTCCGTGCGCAGGTTGTACAGGCCATCCTCGTAGAACCCGCTGGATGCAGGATCGAGCGCCAGGCAGATGTCCTCACCGGGCCGGTAACCGGCCTTCTCGATGGCTGCCAGGATCAGCTCGACCGCCTCCGCGTTTGTGCTGAGCGCGGGCGCAAACCCGCCCTCATCGCCGACGCCGGTCGAATAGTCCTTGCTCTTCAGCACGGACTTGAGCGCCTGGTAGGTCTCCGAGCCCCAACGCACGGCCTCGCGGAAGGTAGGCGCGCCGACGGGCGCGATCATGAATTCCTGCAGGTCGGTGCCTTGCCAGTTGGCATGCGCGCCGCCGTTCATGATGTTCATCATCGGCACAGGCAGCGTGCGCGCGCCGACACCCCCGAGGTAGCGATAGAGCGGCAGGCCGCTTGCCTCAGCAGCCGCGCGGGCCACGGCCAGGCTGACGCCGAGAATGGCATTAGCGCCCAGCTTGCTCTTGTTGGGCGTGCCGTCCAGCTCCAGCATCGCCTGATCCACCGCGATCTGGTCCAGGCTGTCCATGCCGATCAGCGCCTCGGCGATTTCATCATTGACGTGCTCGACGGCCTTCAGGACGCCCTTGCCGCCATAGCGGCCCTTGTCGCCATCGCGCAGCTCCAGCGCCTCGTGAATGCCGGTCGATGCGCCCGATGGCACCGCGGCGCGGCTGTGCGTGCCGTCATCCAGCCAGACTTCGACTTCCACGGTTGGGTTCCCGCGCGAATCCAGGATCTCGCGGGCCAGGATTTCGATGATTTCAGTGGTCATGTATATGCCTCCATAAGGACTTAATGGGGTCGAAAAAGAAACAGCCTCTACCAAGATGTGCATCCTGGTAGAGGCTATCAGTCTTGCGACGTTCTGGACGGTTAATCCCGGGGAGCCCCATCCCCTATGTTTGGATTTCATTCTATCATAGCCTGGCTGCAAACCAAAACAAGCTGTTGCTGTCTTGTAGCGGGCGCGTGCCGTTGATGGGTGGGTTCGTGGCCGGCATCCCTCGCGGAGTGCACAGGCGCGTCGCGCAGTCGAAGGGTTTCAGGCCAAATTGAGGGCCAGCGTCTGGTGCTGGGCTGCGAGCACGCACAGCCTGGCGCACGAGACCGTCCAGTCACCATTCTGAGCGCCGGCCAGACGGGCGAGCTGCCCCAGGCATTCGAGTGCATCATGCATCGATCTCTGCACGAGGGCGGCCGCAGTCGCGCCCAGGGGGACATTGATGGCAAAGGCGGATGTGAGCGTGTGGAGGTGCGCCTGCAAGCTTGACGCCCCTTCGAGCATCTCCAGGAGCGCGGCCCTGTCGTAGGGCGACGCAAGGGTCGGATGGCTCGGGAGCAGCGCCGCCTGCCCGCGAGCCCTGAACAGCAGCAGGTGGGATCCAAACGCGCGGGCGAAACCGGTCAGGGCCGGCCTTTGGTGGGCCGAGAGCTTGGGCGTATCCCGTCCGGCACCAGCGCGTGTGCCAGGTACAGTCGTCTTGCCCCTCCTGCCTTCGACCGCATCTGCAAGGACATCGATCATCGGGTTGGCAGCCTGGCTCCACGCAGACAGGTAATCGGCGGCCAGGAGATCGACCGTCCCGAAGCCTCCCAATGCTGCCGGGCTGGCATAATACAACGAATCGCGCAGACGCCCGACCTGCGTCCGCAGGAGGCGGTCGATTGGAATCGTCTGCCATTCCAGTCCTGCTGTTGCGGTCAGTTTTTCGATGGCGGCCAGCGCAGATTCCAGCTCACGCCGGGCCGACTCGGCCTTCTGGGGCGCAATTGGGTTGTCGGTTGTGTGTGCACCCAGGTCGAGTGCCTGCAATCCCACCCAGTAGGATCGGGCCGCGATGGAGAGGTTGGGGGCGGCCAGGTTCGTGGCATGATCCATGATTCGGTGTCCTATTCTCTTGCCCGTCCTTGCGGCGCGAGCGCCTCGCTCACTCCTTCGACGCAGCAGGCCAGGTCGCGCAGCGACAGCCCGCCCGGCCGCGTGATCGTCACCTGGTTGCTCACGATCGGCTGCCCGCCGGGGTCGCGCGATGAGATGATGATGACCGGGATATCGCGCAGCTCGGGGTCCGCGTTTTTCTCGCGCAGCACGCGGTACCCGTCCAGGCCGGGCAGAATCAGGTCCAGCAGCACCGCATCGGGCCGCCGCTGACGCAGCAGGTCCAGGCCGCGCTGACCGTCATTCGCGCGCCAGACGTGATACCCGCGCTCGCTCGATGAGAGCACGCGCGTGAACAGCCGCAGGATCTCGGGCTCGTCATCCACCAACAAGATGTTGTGCACGTCCGGCCCGAGCTCGGCCAGCGCGGCGAGCAGCGCCTCGCGCGTGATGGGCTTGACCAGGTAGCGGACGACCCCCATGTGGCGCGCCGCCTCGTCCTCTTCGGGCAGCGAGCACACAAGGACCGGTGTGTTGTAGGGCAGCCTGGCCAGGTCCTCTGCCGCCGGCTGACCGTCGGGCAGTGCGGCCGCGTTGATGACCAGCGCGCGGGCCGGCGACCGCTCCAGCTCACGACAGGCCTCCGCCAGCGTCGCGGCTTGCACCACCTCCGCCTCGCCCAGAGCCTCGCGGAACCGCTGGACCAGCCGTGCGGCCGGCTCGACCATCACATAGCGCGGGGCGAGCGGGCCCAGCGGCGCCTTGGACTGGCGCGTGCGCTCCTCGTGGGTCTGGTAGGGGTTCAGCCAGCGCACGCTGCCCGCTGTGTGCGCGGACAGGATCGACGCGGGCGTGTCCAGCGGCAGGGTGAAGCAGAAGCGCGTGCCCGGTCCGCCGTCAGATTCGCCGTCATCCGGCCCACGGCCGGCATGAGCCGGGCTCTCCAGCCACATCTTCCCCTCGTGCATCTCCACGAACCGCTTGCTGATGGTGAGGCCCAGGCCCGTGCCGCCATGCTCCCGCCGCAGCGAGGCGTCCACCTGCTGGAACGGCTCGAACACGCGGCCCTGGTCCTCGGGGCGAATGCCGGGGCCGGAGTCCGTGACGCATACCGTCACATGCCCGCCCTCGGCCCATGCGGTCACCTCGACGCCGCCTCGCTGCGTGAAACGGCCTGCATTGCTGATGAGGTTGAGCACCACCTGGCGGACGCGTGTGGCATCGCAGAAAACGGGCGGCAGGTCCGCCGGGATGTGCGTGCGCAGGTACAGGCCCTTGGACTCGTACAGCGCGCGCACTGCGATGCACGCCGCCTCTACGATTTCGGGCAGCGACGCCCATTCCTTCGTCAGCACCATGCGGCCGGCCTCGACCTGGCTCAGGTTGAGTACGTCGTCGACCAGCCGGGCCAGATGCTGGCTGTTGCGCTGGATCGCCGCGATGTCGGCCAGCAGCGCGGGCGGCACGTCCTGCCCATACACACGGGGCGCCTGCGTGATCATCTCGCTGAATCCGATGATCATGTTGAGCGGGGTGCGCAGCTCGTGGCTGACGTTGGCGACGAACTCCTCCTTCGTCCGCCGCGCGTCCTCGGCCACCTGGTACATCGCCTTCAGCCGGTCGGACAGCCGGGCCAGCTCCCGGTTCGCCTGCACCAGGTCCTCCTCGGTCTGCCGGAACTCGACGCGCTGGTTGCGCGCCTCCTCCAGCCGTTCCTGCGCCTGGTGGAAACTGTAGATGGACCACTCGGTGACGGTGTGCAGCGCGCGCACCGCAGCCCATCCCAGCGCGCCGGTGATGAGGCCGCCGATGACGATGCCCGTCGCGTGGCTGGCCGGGAGCGCCGCGCCTGCGTTGCCCAGCCTGAGCCACCAGACCACAGCCACGACGCCAACCTCTGCGACCGCTGCGGCGGGCCAGCCGAGCGTTACCGCGGCCAGCAGCGGGAAGAGCGCGTAGAAGAAGGCCAGCATCGGCTCCCCGAACTGGACGATGGCGAGCCAGAGCAGGGCCGCGAGCGCAACCTGCCAGACGATCACGGCCAACAGCAGTTGCCGGTCCAGCAGCCACAGCACGACGATGCCTGCCAGCGCGGCCAGCACGAGGATCGGGATCGCGGTCACGTCGAGGTCCGCGGGCGGCTTGACCCACATCAGCGCCAGCGCCACGGCGAGCAGGCCCAGCGTCGCGATGACCAGCGTGCGCGCGGTGGAGCGCAGCAGTTCCTGCGCCGACCCGGCGAGCTGCGGGTCGGCCTGTTTGAGGGTAGGAGGTGAGTAGTACATGGCCCTGATTATACATCAGGGCCATGACAGGTCGATGCGCTCGGTGTTACTTGCACTTCGCCAATGTGTCGCCCACGTGGATGACGCCGTTGTGACTTGCGGCACCTGCCTGGATGGCTTTCCATACGTTGGCAGGTACGTCCGCCGCGGGCCACGCAGCACCGGCATCGGCGGCTTCCTGCAGGCACCTGGCAACCAGGCCGCTGACGAGCGGCGCCGCAAACGATGTGCCGGCCCAGTACCAGTAGCCTGTGCTGGATTCGGCTCCGAGGCTCACCAGGCCATAGTCAGCACAATCTCCGGTTGGGTTGCAGGTCTTGAATTGCGGCTTGCATTCGGTGTTGGATGGGCTGGTCACACCTTCGCCGCCTGGAGCCCATACATTCCCCGCGTTTGAGAAGCAGGCCAATCCCGTGCCATAGACGTTGGTGGCCGCCACACCGATGGTGTTGGGCCAGGCAGCGGGGACATCGGCACTCTCTGTGGCCCCGACCGCGTTGTTGGCGTTGTTGCCTGCCGCCGCCACGACTACAACTCCCAGCTTGTATGCCGCATCGAGCAGGTCCTGCAGGCTCCAGATCTCCGCAAAGTCCGAAATCCACGATCCGCACGCCTCCTCCGGCCATGCACTTTCCGGATACCAATGCAAACCCAGGCTCAGATTAATCACAGAGGGAGACGGGAGACCGTCAGGTGTAGCCGTCCCCGTACAAATGAAGCTCTTGATGGCTTCCATCAGAGTGAACAGATCGCCTACTGCGTACTCGTCCAGCACCCGGTACAACTGCACATCAGCCTCTGGCGCAACAGCCTTGACCAGGCCCGCTACGAACAGACCGTGATCCGCCGCAATAGCGGGTGGCGAAGCCACGGACGCTAATGACTCCAGACCTGTCACGCGCATGCCGATCTCGTGTCCTGCGTCTGGGATTTCAACGGTGACATTGCAGGATGTCCCCGGACCAACAGCAAAGGCTGTCGGTGACGTATCGAAGACCCCGACCCGTACACCTTTACCCCACGTTGTTTGTCAGCAGATTTAGCCGATTAAGC
>JAKPQT010000566.1 GCA_029555885.1 Chloroflexota bacterium
ACCTGCCGCTCGAAGAGGGCGTCAACCTGGCCGCCGACCGCATCACCGAGTATTACAAGTCGGCAGGCATCGCCTGAGCCGGCCCCGACTTGCAGCCTGCGGTGGCAAACCGCAGGCTGCCGCGCCAAGTGCGCCGAGGCACACCGGCCTGGCACGCACGGGAACCTGCTTGTAACAGGTTCGGGGTAGCCGGCCCCGACTTGCAACCGCAGCCCCAGTGCGCCGGCGCAAGGCCCCGGTCATTTGGTGCTTTTCATGAGCGCGCGCTACGAACCATGACGCAAGTCCTATGCCTCGAATGACTCACCGCGAGCGCCTGCTGGCAACCCTCCAGGATGGCCGGGCCGACCGGCCGCCCCTCCTGGGCGGTTGGGTGCTGGGCGACGCGCAACACCAGGCGCTGGCCGGCTGCACGCCGGCCGAGTACTGGCGCGACCCCGCGGCCTGGGCCATCGCGGCGCACCGGCGGTTGGGCGTGGACGCCATGATCGCGCTGCACGTCCCGCGCGAGCCGGGCGACTACCGCGACGGGCTGACGCACGAAGCATTCGAGGCTTACAAAGAACGCTATCCCACGGTCGAGCACGTGCTGGCGTATGCGCAGGCGCTGCCGACCCCCGCAGAGGCTACCGCCGAGTTCGACGCCGAAGGCTGGCGCGCGGAGTTCCGCGAGCATGTCCTGTCGATGCAGGCGCAGATGGGCGAGCTGATCTATCTGCCGACCCTCTGGGAGGTCGTCCACCCGCGCTTCGAGTGGTATCCCGAGTTCGGCTACGAAAACTACTTGCTGTTCATGCACCTGTATCGGGAGGAAGCGTACCGCTTCTTCGCCAGCCTGGCGGCTGTCACGCGGCGCAAGGCCGAGATGGCCGTGCAGGTGTACCGCGAGCTGGACCTGGTGCCGGTGACGCTCATCGGCACGGACATCTGCGGCGGGGGTGGACCCATCGCCTCGCCCAGGCTGCTCGATGAGGTCTACTTCCCGCACGTGCGCTACTCCCTCGAGCCCCTGGTCGAGGCCGGCATCCGCACGGTCTGGCACAGCGACGGCGACTTCCGGCCGATCATCCCACACCTGTTGGCCTGCGGCGTGGACGGCTTCCAGGGCTTCCAGGAGGAATACGGCGTGGACATCGCCGCGCTCGGTCGCCTGCGCACGCGCGCGGGCCGGTCGCCGATCCTGTGGGCAGGGCCGTCGGTTACCACCACGCTGCCATTCGGCTCGGTGGCCGACGTGGAACGCGACGTCGAACGCATCATCGACACCCTGGCGGGCCAGTGTCCGCTGTTCATTCTACCGGCCAACAATATCCTGCCGGACTGCCCGGTGGAGAATATCACCGCCCTGTACGGGCACGCGACCCGATACGGAGTCGCGTATCGATCCCGAGGACCGGATGGAGGGTCATCATGACGATCAGCCACGTCAAGGGGGACGCGGGGCGCAAGCAGGTCGAGCCCGGCCAGGCCCGCACGGGATGGGCCCGCCGGCTGCATCTTCCCCAACTCAACGAGCGCAGACGCGAGGCCATCATTGCGTACATCCTCATCTCCCCCTGGGTGATCGGCTTCGTCGCGTTCCTGCTGGGACCGATGCTGTGGTCGCTCGGCCTGAGCTTTTTCGACAGCGACATGCTCACGTCGAAGTTTGTCGGGCTGAAGAATTTCGCCACACTCTTCTCCACCGACACCACGCGCTCGCTGTTCTGGACCTCGCTCTACAACACAACCTACTACGTGCTGTTAAGCATCCCGCTGACGATGGCCGCGGGGTTCTTCCTCGCGATGCTGCTCAACCAGAAAATCCGGGGGGTCGGCGTCTACCGGATCATTTACTACCTGCCGTCCGTCATCCCAGGCATCGCAGTATCGCTGCTCTGGCTGTGGCTCTTTAATCCCGAGTTCGGCCTGCTGAACTGGTTCCTGTCCTGGTTCGGCGTCGATAAGCTGCGCTGGCTGACCGACCCGCAGCTTGCCAAGCCTTCACTGGTATTGATGAGCCTCTGGGGCGCGGGCGGCAACATGCTCATCTTCCTGGCTGGCCTGCAAGGCATTCCCACGGAGCTTTACGAGGCCGCAACCATCGACGGTACGAGTTCGGCGGGTCGCTTCCGCCACATCACCCTGCCCATGGTCAGCCCGACGCTCTTCTTCGTCCTGGTCACGAACATGATCGGCGCGTTCCAGGCCTTCACCAGCGTCTACGTGATGACAGGCGGCGGACCGGCCAACTCGACGCTGATGTACGTGCTCTACCTCTACAACCTGGCCTTCCGTCAGTACCGGATGGGCTTCGCGAGCGCGCTGGCCTGGATCTACTTCATCCTCATCCTGCTGCTGACCATCCTTGTCTTCCGCTCGTCGGCAGCCTGGGTCTACTACGAGACCGAGATCGGCGGGAGGCGCAAATGACCACCCAAGCCAGCACACCGGCGGGCGCGGACCGCAACCTCTGGGGCCGGCTTACAGGTACGATTACCGGCAGCAAGCGGCGCACAGAGCAGGTTCAACACCTGGGCATCCACGCGCTCCTGATTCTGGGCGCCATCGTCGTGATGATTCCCCTGGCCTGGATGGTCTCCACATCGTTCAAGGCGCCGAACCAGGTCAAGGTCTTTCCGCCCATCTGGATCCCCAACCCATTCGTATGGGAGAACTACGTGCGGGCCGTCACGATCTATCCCGTGCCGTTCTACATCTTCATCTGGAATACGTTCTTCTACAGTGCGATGGTCACGATCGGAACGATCCTCTCGAACATGACCGTGGCGTATGCCTTCGCGCGGCTGCGGTTCCCGTTCAGCCGGGTGCTCTTCATGATCGTGCTGGCGACCATGATGCTGCCGAGCCAGGTGACGATGATCCCGCTGTTCATCCTGTTCTCAAAGCTCGGCTGGGTCAACACCTACAAGCCGCTCATCATCCCGGCCTTCTTCGGCTGGGCCTACTTCGTCTTCCTGCTGCGCCAGTTCTACACGACCATCCCGCGCGAGCTGGACGACGCAGCGCGCATCGACGGCTGCGGCATCGTGGGAATCTTCTTCCGCATCATCCTCCCGCTCGCCAAGCCCGCCATCGGCATCACGGCCATCTTCGCGTTCAGCTCGACCTGGAACGACTTCATGGGGCCGCTCATCTACCTCAACAAGCTGGAGTCGTACCCGCTCGCGATTGCGCTGTCATACCTGCGCGGCGCGTACCGCGTGCTCTGGTCCGAGCTGATGGTCGTCTCCATGATCGCGATGCTACCGCCCATCGTCCTATTCTTCATCGCCCAGCGGTACTACATCCAGGGGATCGTGATTACGGGCGTGAAGGGATGAGACGGGTTGCAGGTTTGAAGGTTACAGGTTGAAGGTTAGCCGTGAACTTTCAACCTGTAACTTGTAACCTTGAGTTGTCAAAACACACAACATAGGAGAACAACTTCGATGAAGTCCCCGAAAATCACCATGATCGGCGTCGGCAGCCACGCATTCGGCCTGATGACCGTGCGCGACCTGATGGAACGCCCGGAACTGCGCGGGGCCAAGCTCGCGCTGGTCGACATCGCGCCGGAGAAGATTCGCCGGATGACGCGGCTCGTGGACCGCCTGAACCAGTCCTACGGCGCGGATTTCGAGGTCACCGCGACCACGGAGCGCACCGAGGCGCTGCCCGGCTCCGATATCGTCATCACGGCCATCGAGCGCAAGCACTACGAGATGTGGCAGCTCGACATCGAGATTCCGCGCAAACACGGCTGCGGCGACCTGTACGGCGAGAACGGCGGGCCGGGCGGCATGTTCCATACCATGCGCCAGGTGCCGCCCATCCTCGCCATCGCGCACGACATCGAGAAGCTGTGCCCGGATGCGTGGCTGGTGAACTACAGCAACCCGGAGAGCCGGCTGTGCCTGGCCGTCAGCAAGTACTCGAAGGTCAAGAACGTGGGCGTCTGCCTGGGCGCGTACATCACGCAGAACACGCTGGCGCAGAAGTTCCTCGGCCGCCAGCAGAAGGACATCGACATCAAGGTCTCCGGCATCAACCACTGCCATTGGGTGATGGACGTGCGCGACGCTAAGACCGGCGAGGACCTCTACCCCGAGATCCGCCGCTGCGTGGACACGCTGGACCCGGACTGGGAGCCGCTCTCGCAGGAGTGCCTGCGCCGGTTCGGTTACTGGCCGGGGCCGGGCGACACCCACGTGGGCGAGTACCTGGGCTGGGGCGCGATGTTCCACAAGCCAGGCTACACCGACTGGATCTTCCGCGGGACGGATGCCGACCGGAAGCGCGACGAGAAATACGAGCGCCTCGCGGCGGGCAGCGGCCCGCTCGACCCGGCGGAGATGCACGACCTGCTGATCGAAGGCGGCCTCAAGTGGCAGACCGCGGACATCGTGTCCGGCCTGCTGACCAACAACAATGCATACGTGCTGTCGCTGAACCTGCCGAACGATGGCTTCGTCAGCAACCTTAAGCCGGGCGGCATCGTCGAAATCCCGGCCATCATCGGGGCGGACCGCATCTATGGCCTGCAAATGGGCGCGCTGCCGCCTGCGATTGCCGCGCTGATGGAGGTACAGCTCTACATCATGGACCTGGTCGTCGATGCGGCGGTCACCGGCAACCGCCAGACCGCGCTCGAAGCGCTGATGGTCGACCCGAACGTGCCGAACCCGCGCGTGGCCCAGAAGATTCTGGACGAGATGCTCGTCGCGCAGGCCGAGCTGCTCCCGCAGTTCGCATAGATCCAATTGTGCCTTGTGCGGCGCACCGGGTGCGCCGCACAAGGCACACACCCTAAGAGAGCACCGTGACCCGACTACCCCCAACCCTGCCGCCGGTCCGGTTCCGGCGCGAGCCGCTCATCTCGGCGGACGAGTCCGCGCGCATCCACGAGCTGGCGCTGTCCATCCTGGCCGACATCGGGATGCAGATCCACCATGACCCGGCGCGCGAACGCCTGGCGGCCGCGGGCTTCCGGGTGAACGGCGAGCGCGTCTTCTTCGACGCGCCCGTCGTCGAGTCTTACGTGGACGAGATGCGCCGGCACATCACCGAGCGGCCGCGCGCGGCGGAGCCAGCCGATGACGGGCAGCTCAGCCTGAGCATCAGCTCGTACTCGCTGTGGGTGCAGGACGTCAAGACCGGCGAGGTCGTGCCCTATACGACCGACCGCCTGGTAGAGATGACGAAGCTGGTCGATACCCTCACCGACGACCGGGTGTACGGCGTCCCGCCGGGCATCCCCGTCGACGTGCACCCGGACCTGCACCCGCTGGCGCAGTATCGCATCGCGGCGCTTAACTCGCGGCAGGGCGCATCGCCCGTCGACCCCACATCCGCGGCCACGGTCAACCACCTGTTCGACATGGCCGAAGTGATGGGCAGCCCCATCGACGGCCTGCCGGTCTACCTGCCGTCGCCCCTGCGGTTGGGCGGCGAGTCGCTCGATGTCGTGCTCGCCTGCCTCGACCGCCTGGCACGCATCTCGGTCAGCAGCATGCCGTCCACCGGCGCAAACGCGCCGCTCCACCCGTTCGGCGCGCTGGCGCTCGCGGCCGCGGAGCTGATGGGCGGGCTGGTGACGCTGCGCCTGCTCACCGGCAAGCCGGTCACGTTCCACGTCGACATCTTCCCCTTCGACCTGCGCGCGGGCAGCCAGATCTTCGGCTCGCCGGAGAACCTACGCTACCAGATGCTCTGCGCGGACTTCAACCGCTTCTACGGCTGGCCTGCCAGCCGCGGCCCGGGCAACACCCATGTGATGTCGAAGACGCCGGACAGCCAGGCCGCCGCGGACAAGGCTGCGATCATGGCCTGGGGCGCGGCCCTCGGCCAGCGGCACTTCGGCGCGGCAGGGACCCTCAGCCTGGACGAAATCTTCAGCGCGGAGCAACTGCTGGTCGACATCGAGATCCGGGACTGGGTGCAGGCGGCGATCCAGGGACCGTGGCTGGGCGAAGAGGTGGTGGACGACTGGCTGGCGGAGATCCGGGCCGGCGTCGCGAGCAGCTTCGTCGGGCTGGACAGCACGCTGGACCATTACCGGGCCCAGACGTGGTATCCCCGCCGGTTCGAGCGCGGGGCCATCGGCCGCTGGATGAGCACAGGCCGTCCCGAGCTCTCCGACCGGCTGCGCGACGAGGCGCGGCGGCGCATCGCGTACCACGAATTCGAGCTCGACGCAGACCGGCGCCGCGAGATCGAGCGCATCTACGCGGCCGCGCAACGGGCCGTGGACGGCTGATGCCGAAATAGAACGCTGATGACGCTGATTTCATCGCTGATGGACGCTGAAAAAGGATAAAGATCAGCGTGTATCAGCGCTGCCATCTGCGTGATCAGCGTTCCCTTCCGGAGCAGACATGATACTGGAAGCACTCACCAAAGCGCAGATCGGGCGCATCCACGACGCGTCGCTGGAAATCCTGCGCACGGTCGGCGTGCGCATTCCCCACGCCGAGATGCGGCGGCGATTCCGCGCGGCGGGCGCGGAGGTGGATGAGACGCACGAAGTCGTGCTGATCCCCGAGCGACTCGTCCACGAGGCCCTGGCGAGCTGCGGCAAGACGTTCACCATCTACGGCCGCGACCGGTCGCGCACGGCGCGCTTCGGCCAGGGCACGCGCAACTACAACTCCACCGGCGGGCAGGCGCTTTGGCTGTCCGATAACGGCACGGAGCGGCGCTATGCCAGCCTGGAGGATGTGGCGACCGCGGCGCGGCTGGCCGATGGGCTGCCGCACATCAACATCGCCGGCGCGATGGCCGAGCCGTACGAGATCCCCACCGGCTATCGCGTCGTGGAGGTCGCGGCTGCGCTGCTCGCGCACACGACCAAGCCGCTCCACTTCTTCTTCCACAACCGTGCGACCACCCGGTATGTGCTCGAACTTTTCGCGGCGATTGCGGGCAGCGAAGCAGACGCGGCGGCCTATCCCCTGGCCTACCCCTTCCTGGAGCCGATCAGCCCGCTCAAGTTCCCGTACGAGGGCATCGAGGTGCTGTTCGAGACCGCGCGTTTCTCGCTGCCCGTGCCCATCGGGCCGATGGCGCAGGTGGGCGCGACCGCGCCCGGCACGCTGGCCGGCACGCTGGCCCAGGAGAACGCGGAGATCCTGGCGGGCATCTGCGTCACCCAGCTTGTCAAGCCCGGGCTGGCCGTCTGCTACGGCGGCATCCCGCACGCGTTCGACATGCGCACCAGCCAGATCATCTTCGGCGGGCCGGAGCAATCATTGATGGCGGTTGCGATGGCACAGATGGGCAAGCACTACGGGCCGCCGGTTTATGTCAACGTCGGGCTGACCGACAGCAAGATTCCCGATGCACAGGCCGGGATGGAGGCGGGCGTCTCGCTCATGTGCGGTTCGCTGGCCGGCGCGGACATCTTCGGCCACCTGGGCATCTGCGGCGCAGACCAGGGCGCGTCGCTTGCTATGCTGGTCATGCAGCACGAGCTGATCGGCTACGTCGAGCGGGTGCTGCGCGGCTTCGAGGTGGACGACGAGACCCTGGGGCTGGATGTCATCCGGTCGGTGGGTCGGGACAGCACGTTCCTCTCGGAGGAGCACACCGTCCGGCACTTCCGTAAGGAATTGTGGTTCCCCCGGCTGCTCGACCGCCAGTTCTGGTCGCCCTGGGTCGAGGCGGGCGCGGAGACGATGCTCGACCGCTGCATCGCGCTGAAGGACAGGGTGCTCCGCGAGCACGAGCCGGTCCCTCTGGACGCGGACACGCGGCGCGAGGTGGACAGGATCGTGGTCACCGCGCGACGGGAGTTGGGGTAAGCGCGTCCACTCAGGACGGTTTCATGGTGCGACGGGTGAAGCGACCTGGCAACTGAAATTGCGGCTACCATTACGAAGTCTGCCTTCGGAGACTGCTGGCTAGTCGCTGCAGAGCGACCTCGCAAGGGTGGCTGCGACTTACAGTCGCCAGGCCGAGAGAACTGCGAGACCTTGCGGGCCAGTCGTGCCCACCTGTCCTGCTGGCAGCAGGCTAGCACAACTGCAAACTACCACCCCCGCTGCCATTCGTCTATCAGCGCGGCAACGTTGCGGCGGATCAGCGGCGAGTCCTCCCGCACGTTGTCCACCGGCGACAGGATGAAGCGGCCGCCGGGCGCGAGAGTCTCCAGCGCGCGGCGCACCTCTGAGCGCACCTCTGCCTCATCCCCCTGTTCGACGGTCAGGTGACCGTTGACCCCGCCCCACAGGCAAACGCGGTCGCCAACCTGCTGCTTCGCGCGCGCCAGGTCCCACTCGCGCGGGTCGACCCCGATGATGACATCCACGCCCGCCTCCGCGATGAGGTCCAGCAGGGGCATCGCCTTCGCGGTGATCAGGTAGCCGAGCCGCGCGCCGTGCTCGTGTGCGAGACGCACGTCTGCGGCAAGGATGGGCTGGATGAACTTGCGCCAGGCCGCCGGCGTCCAGAAGTCGGTGTTTTCGTACCACGCGCGCTTGACGTACAGGTCGATCCCTGCATCCAGCACCACCCGCATGCGCGCCCGGTTCCAGGTTGCAATGATGTCGAGCATCTCCGCCAGGAAATCGGGCTGGTCATACGTGACATACACCATCCGCTCCAGCCCGTAGACCCAGCCGATCAGGTCCGCACCGACGCCCCAGCCGCCCGTGACCAGCAGGTCGTGTCGTCGCGCGAGCGCCAGCAGTGACTCCGCATCGGCGCGGAACGCATCGACATCCGCCGCGGCCGGCTCAGCCAGCAGGCAGCGCAGCGCGGGCAGGTCCGCCGGGCCGTTGACCGGGAAGCGCCGCGCCCGAGAGGTGATGTAGTCATCCAGAAAGGGTACGTGATTGCCCCAGCGCCAGTCGTCCGTCTGGCGCACTTCCACGCGCAGCGTCCCGGCGGGCGTGCGGTACTCTTTGAACAGAACGGGCAGTTCCTCGTCACCCGGCGTCTCACGCCACTCCACAACCTCCACCGCCGGGTCATGGCGCACGGGCAGGCCGTGCAGGTTGTAGTGGTCGTTCACCACCACCGGCGGACGGCCCGGTAACTGCACGCAGGTGTCCAGGCCCAGCTCGACCTGTCGCAGGACAAACTCCTCGTAGGAGTTACAGGTCGACTTGAGCCCGTTGTAGAGCATGAAGCTGCACGGCGTGTGGTCCACGGGAAGGCCGTCGAGCGCGGCGAGCATGCGCTCGCGCGATGAGAGGATCGGAGAAGATTTCTGCATGGGATTCCTCGGCGTGTGGTTGGAGTGCTGCGGTTATTATGCGGTAAGTAGAGCTGCTGGGCAAGCCTGCCTGAGAGCCCGGTTGTTGCGGCATATAATCCTGAAAACCACAATGCTGAATGTCCGAAATCGCGTCAACCGTTGACATGACCTCACAGGTGTGATAGCATCGGGGCAACGTGGACTGTGTACCGGCCTATTCGAGATGTCGCGATGATGGACTCCGGCTATGGCGCTGCAATGATCCTGCCGCTGGACGGCGAGTGGGGTTTCGCCCTCGGTGGCCGCGGCGCGTGGAGCACCATCCGAGTCCCGGGCTGCTGGGAAGCGCAGGGCTTCAGCAAGACCATCGATGGGCCGGCACACTACCGCCGGAGCATCACTATCCCCCCCGACTGGGCCGGGCGGCCCGTTTTCCTCGAATTCGATGCGGTCAGCTACGCGTGCCGCGTCACCCTCAACGGCATCCCGGTCGGCGAGCACCTGGGTCTATGGACCCCCTTCAGCCTGGACGTGACCGCGGCCGCGCGGCCCGGTGTAGAAAACCTGCTGGAGCTGGAGGTCTGGAAGCCCGGCGACCGGTATCCCATGCGCAGCAGCCTGGCCGGCTTCCTGCCCGACGTTGCCACCACCTTCGGCGGCATCTGGCAGTCCTGCCGCCTGACCAGCTATACGCACGCTTTTCGGGATCTCAAGCTGGACGCGGAACCTGATACGGGCCGGCTGTATGTACATGGGAGCCTCTTTACTTCCCGCCCCGATCTGACAGGTATCGTGGATATCACGGTCGATCTGGCCGGGCAGACCGTGGCGCGCGCCGACCTGCCTGTGGCCGCGGACGGCGTACTGGACGTCGCGCTGGACATCCCCGACTTTATGCGCTGGTCGCCTGAACAGCCTACCTTATATAATGCAGGATTTGCTTGGCAGCAGGCCGGCGCCGTGGTCGCCGCGGCGCAGCGGCGCATCGGCTTCCGGCAGTTGGCCGCAGACGGCAACCGCACCCTGCTCAACGGGCAGCCGGTCTGCCTGCGCGGCGCGCTGTCATGGGGCTGGGACCCGGACGTGATTGCGCCGTATTACACGCCGGACAAGGCGCGGCAGGAGTTCCGCATCCTGCGGGCGATGGGCTTCAACCTGGTCAAGCTCTGCCTCTTTCTGCCCAACCAGGCCTACTTCGACTCGGCTGACGAAGAGGGGATGCTCCTGTGGGTCGAATTCCCGATGTGGCTGCCGGAGGTGACGGAGGCGCTGTGCGCACAGGCGCCCGGCGAGTATGCCGATTACGTCCGCCTCACGCGGCACCACCCCTCGGTCGTGCTGTACACGCTCGGCTGCGAGATGGACCGGTCGGTGGGGTCCGCGCTGCTCGGCACGCTCAACCGGGTCGTGCGGGATAGCGTCAGCCACGTGCTCGTCTGCGACAACAGCGGCTCGGGCGAATCCTACGGCGGGCTGGACTTCGACTTCGCAGACTTCACCGACTACCACCCCTACTACGACCTGCACTACTTCGAGCCCCTGCTGGACAACTGGCGCCGCGACTGGAAGCCGCCGCGGCCGTGGATCTTCGGGGAGTTCAACGATCAGGACGGCTTCCGCGACCACGCTGAGCTGGTTGCTGCGGCCGAAGGAGAGAAGCCGTGGTGGATGACCGAGGACCTGCCGGTCGCGAGCTGGCGGCCGGAGGCGCGGGCCATCGTCGAGGCCGAGGCGCGGCTGGCACCCGTCCTGTGCGATTGGAACGCGCGTGAACTTGTGGAGATTGCTAACCGCCAGGCCCTCGTGACCCGCAAGTACACGCTGGAGGCGGTGCGCCGCCGCGCGGGCATGGGCGGGTACGTGGTCACCGGGCTGCGCGACACGCCCATCGCAACCTCGGGCGTGCTGGACGACCTGGGTCGCCCGAAATGGGACCCCGCCGAGTTCCGCACGTTCAACGCGGACACGATCCTCTGCCTGGAGGTGGGCCGGCGCCGGCGCTGGACGCACGGCGGCGACCGCCCCAGCCCCATCGACCCGCACAACTGGTGGGCCGGGGAGACGGCCCGCTGGGATCTCGTCCTGCACCACACCGCCGCGCCCATCCCCGATGGCGTCGTACTCACCTGGCGGCTGGCGCGCCCGGGCGGTGAGGTGCTGTGCGAGCACGAAGTCGCACTTTCTGGCCCGCTGTCGCCGGGCGACCCACAGGTGCTGGTAGCAATGGAGTGCACCCTGCCGACTGCCAACCGGCCCGAACGGCTCACCCTCTCCGCAGAGCTGCGCCGCGCAACGGGCGACCACGCCCTCGTCGCTCAAAACCGCTGGCCGGTCTGGGTCTACCCTTGGCCCGGCGAGCTGGACAGCATCGCGCTCTATGACCCCGCCCACCTCATCGATGAGCAGGCCGACCGCCTGAGCCTGGGCACGCGCGTCGACAGGCTGCGCGGCAGGCAGCGGCCCCGCGTGGCGCTGGCGACACTCTGGGACGCCGAGGTACAGCGTTATGTGGAGCGCGGGGGACGCGTGCTGTACTGGCAGCCGGGGGCCGGCCCGCTGCACGCGCACCGCGGCCCGTTCTGGCGCGAGGCGGTCAAGCTGTTCCCCGCGCACCCGGTCTGGGATGTCTTCCCGGTTGACGGCCACGCGGACATGCAGTTTTTCGGCCTTGCAACGGACGTGATGTTCGAGCCCGGCCGCCTGCCCGACGCGCTCGGAGCCGGGCAGGTCAGAGAGATCCGGCCGCTGCTGCGCCGCCTGGATGCGCGCAGCTTCGAGATGCACGATTATCTCGTGGAGGTGGAGCTTGGCGCGGGCCGTGCCCTGTTGACGACCCTGCGCTTCGACGGCGGTGCGGGCAGCCAGCCGGTCGGTTTCCGCCGCAACGTGAGCGGTTATGCCCTGCTGTCAATTCTGTTGCGCTATCTGGATGGAACCCTGCTGCCTATCCGAAAGAGAGTAGCATAGTCCCTTGCGGACGTTCTGACGGGCACAAGGCCCCTACGCTACGAGTTGTTACGAAGGAGGTGATGCCCCGACGGCGGTGATGCCCGCACGACCGGATGAAACCAAATTCGCAGTTTTGCCAGCCTGCTTTCCTGTCAGTGAGAGAAAGGAAGGAAGCGATGAAGAAGTCAGCCCTCTATCTGTTGGCCCTGCTGATGATTGCCAGCCTGGCACTCGCCGCGTGCGTCGCGCCGACGCCGCAGGCGCCCCCTGCTGCGGCCGAACAACCGACTGCCGTACCCCCGACTGAAGCACCTGCAGCTGCTGAGGCCCCAACCGAAGCGCCGACCGAGCCTCCGGCAGCCGAAGCGCCCGAAGCCACCCCTGAGCCGACCGTCCCGCCCACGCCGACCCGCGCACCCGTTGACACGGCCAAGTGCCCGGACGGCGCGTACTACGTCGGCGTCCATGACTGGTCGAGCGCGGACCGCCAGGAATACTGGGATCAGGTCATCGCGGCTTTCAACGACGCGCACGACTGTATCAAGGCCGAGACCGTGAAGCTGCCCGAGGACCGCGCAGTCCGGCTCAACGAGCTGTCTGCCGGCACTGCACCGGACCTGGTCGGCTTCGACTCGTCAGACCTGCCGCGCGTTGCCATGCTTGGCTACCTGGCGGACCTGACGCCCATCATGGCGAACGACCCTGAGTTCAACCCGGATGAGGTCTTCTTCGAGTCCGTGTGGAAGACCGGTTTTGTAGATGGCAAGCCGGTCGCGATTGCCAAGGACTACAGCGTCAGCGCGTTCTATGCCAACACCGGCCTGCTGGAAAAGGCCGGCATCGAGGTCCCTGAAGAGGGATGGACCTACGATGAATACCTGGACATCGCGCAGCAGCTCACGCTGGACGAGAATGGCAACAACGCTGCCAGCCCCGACTTCGACCCAACGAAGGTGGTGCAGTGGGGGGCAAGCTCGCCCTTCTGGGGAGGCGATACCGGCTGGTGGCGCGGGTTCCAATCGTTCCTCTATTCCTGGGGCGCACACACCATCAGCGATGACGGCACGACGACCACCGGCTACATCAACAGCGATGACGCGATCGCGGCCTGGGAATGGTATCGCGACTTCATCCACGAATATCACGTCGCGCCGACCGCCAACTACCTGAACGCCAGCGGCCTGACCAACGACAAGCTCTTCTCGCAGGGCAAGCTGGCTATCTCCGGCTCGTACTGGGGCCCGTGGTTCCAGGATGTCTTCAACGCATCGCCCGACCTGAAATGGCAGGCCATCCCGCTGCCCACCGGACCTGGCGGGCACGAAGCTGCCATCATGTGGATGGGCTGGGGCATCAACAGCAAGTCGAAGAACCCCGAGGCGGCCTGGGAGCTGCTCAAGTGGCTGACGACCGCACCGGGGCAGCGCGTGTTTGCGCTGAAGGCCCTGACCGGCGACAAGGCGACCGCGGCCGAGTTGCAGCAGGAGAAGGATCCGTACTGGAGCGTGTTCCTGGCCGAGGTGCAGTACCAGGGCCGGCTGGATGATGGGACGACGCCCTTCTACACCACCTGCGTGGATATCCCGGCGAGCAAGCTGCTCGCGCGGCTGTTCGGCGACGATGGCCCGTCCCTGGACATCAAGGCCGAGCTGGACAAGCTGGCCGCCGACGCTGACAAGTGCCTGGCGGAATCGAAGATCGAATAACGCGACGGATTGGGGTGTCTGGATGGGCAGTTGCCCATCCAGACACCCCGCGCAGGGGGACGGGAAAGGAGGGACATCGTGGGCGCAGCACGTACCAGGCGCAAGGGCAGCATCTCCAGCCGGCGCGAGACCCTGGAATTCTACCTGTTCATCTCACCCTGGCTGATCGGCCTGGCTGTCTTCCTGGTCTATCCCCTCCTCAGTTCCCTCTACTACTCGTTCACGCGCTACGAGATCGGGGGGCGACCTTTCTGGATCGGGCTGGAGAACTACGTGCGCATGTTCTCGGACCCCCAGTACCTGCGAGCCATCCGCACCACGTTCGTCTTTGCGCTGGCCAGCGTGCCGGGCATCAGCGTTGTGGCGCTGGGGCTGGCGCTCATCCTCGCGCAGAAGCTCAAGACCATCAACGTCTTTCGTTCCATCTATTTCATGCCCAGCGTCATGCCGATGGTCGCGATCTCGCTCACCTGGTTCTACGTTCTCCGGCCCGACACCGGGCCGCTGGCCGGGCTCCTGGCGCTGGTGGGCATCGAGTCCCCGCGCTGGCTGGGCGACGTGCGGTGGGCCTTGCCCGCGCTCATCCTCATCAACATCTGGTTCAACTTCGGCGCGCAGATGGTCATCTATCTCGCGGGCATCAAGGGCATCCCGCAGGAGCTTTATGAAGTTGCCCAGATCGACGGTGCGGGCCAATGGGCCAAGTTCCGCCACGTGACCCTCCCGATGCTGAGCCCGACCGTCTTCCTGAACCTCGTCCTGGGCATCATCGGGGCGATGCAGGTGTTCGACATCCCCTACGTGATGACCCGCGGGGGGCCGAACGACTCCACGCGCACCTACATGCTGCACCTGTACAACCGGGGGTGGGTCGAAATCCAGATGGGGTCGGCGTCCGCGATGGGCTGGATCCTCTTCCTCATCATCATGGCAATCACACTGCTGGTCGTGCGCTCCAGCCAGGCCTGGGTGTACTACGAAGGAGAGCGCAGATGAGAACCTCGCCCTCCATCAGTCGCAGCCGGCGGCTCCGCGGCTTCCTCAGCTACCTGGCCCTGTCCGTCATGGCCCTCGTCATGCTGCTGCCGCTGCTGTGGCTCCTCAACGGCAGCCTGCAGCCGGGCTGGCAAATCGACGCCGACCCGGTCATCTGGCTGCCACGCCACTGGAACACCACGCCCGCTGGGAACACCGGCCGTGCGCTGCTCCTGTGGCGCGCCCCGCTCGGAGACGGCCAGAAGACGGAGGTCATCCAGATCGGCGTGCGGCGTTACACCGCCATCGTGGAGCTGGAGAAGCTGGCGGCAGTCGCATCGGTGCCCAGGACTGAGTTGACGGAAGCTGTGCCCGGCGACCTGGACGGCATCACGGTCAATCTGCGCGAGCGCCGCTCGCCCGGCGTGGCCGAGCAGGTCGTGGCTCTTGCGCGCGACCCGGCTGAGGCCAATAACCTGCTGGTCGCGCGGCTGGATGACCTGCGGCCCGCGCTGTCGCAGTACCCGCTCGACCAGGCCAACCGCGGCCCGCGCGAGAAGGTCCTGGTGGCCGGGCACGAACTTGACGGCCGGCGGCTGGCCGATGGGCGGCTGGCGCTCGCCATCGGGCCGGAGAGTGAGCTGTGGGTGGTGGGTCCGCCGGCCATCGCGCAAGATGCCCGCCTCATCCAGGCCAGCCGTCTGGGCGAGAGGGAGTTCGTCCCCCTCGGCGGGACGGAACTCGCCATGTATCAGGTGGAGGGCGAAGACCCGGACTTCCGCGCAGCCGCCATTGTGCAGGAGAACTGGCAGCCCCTCGTGCCGCAGAGCATCGTTGCGGAGCACGGCATCAATGCGAAGATTGCGCAGCTCGGCGCAGAGCGAACCGTCCGGCAGTTCAACGGCATCAACATCAACATGCGGCAGTACACCCCGCCCGACGGCAGCGCGCCCCTTGAGGTTGCGGTGCTCATCCCCGGCTCGGATGAAGCGCTGGTGCTGCCCGCATCCGAGATGCAGGCACTCACTGCGGGCCCTATCGCGGACCTGATCGAGCCGGGCAGCGTCAACCGCGGCGCCATCACCTACCGCGTCAAGGAGGACTTCGTCACCGCGGCGGGCGAGACCGTGCCGATGGCGCTCGTAGGCGACATCCAGGAGATGGCGCTGATCGTGCCCGCGGACAAGATCACCGCGGCGTACGATGTACGGCCGGATATGCTGGAACGTTCGGTTCGCTTCCGGCTGAACTTCGACGGCTACCGTCGGGTCATCAACCTGAAGCTGTCGGGCGTGCCGTTCTGGCGCTTCTTCCTCAACTCGGGCTTTCTGGTCGTGATGAACACGCTGGGCCACCTCATCTCGTGCGTGCTGGTGGCCTACGGGTTCGCGCGGCTGCGCGCGCCCGGCAAGGACGTGCTCTTCCTGGTGCTGCTGGGCACGATGATGGTGCCGTACACCATCATCACGCTCCCGACGTACATCATCTTTCGGGACCTGGGACTGCTCGGCACGATGGTGCCCCTGTGGGTGCGCTCGTTCTTCGGCAACGCGTTCCTCATCTTCGTGCTGCGCCAGTTCTTCATGACCATCCCGCTGGACTTGGACGAGGCCGCGACGCTCGACGGCGCGGGCCGCCTGCAGATCCTCCTGCGGGTCATCCTGCCGCTGAGCCGGCCCGCGCTCGCGACCATCGCCATCTTCACCTTCTGGTGGACGTGGAACAGCTTCCTCGACCCGCTGATTTACGTCTCGCGCCAGCAGCACTACACCATCACGCTCGCCATGAACACCTTCAACCAGCAGTATGCCCGCTCAGCCGGCTATTATGACCGCATCCTGGCCGGTTCGGTGCTGACGCTGCTGCCGATGGTCATCATCTTCGTGCTGGCGCAGCGCCAGTTCATAGAGGGCATCCAGATGCAGGGGCTCAAGCAGTAACAGGGAGGCATCAACCATGCAGATCGGCCAATCAACATTGGCGGACCTCGCGCGGCTGCGCACGGACGTGCGGCGGGAACGCATATCGAGCTACGACCGCGCCGGGGGCAACTACGACTGGTGGGTCATCCCGCCGGGCGAGACCATGACCATCGCGGCCATCGAGGGCGCGGGCTGCGTCAAGCACATCTGGATGACCATGTGGTGCCAGGCAGACGCATTCCCGCGGCAGCTCGTGCTGCGCGCCTGGTGGGACGGCGAGGCGTTGCCGAGCATCGAGGCGCCCATCGGGGACTTCTTCGGGCTGGGCCACGGCCTCATCAGGAACTTCTGGTCGCTGCCCCTGCAGATGAGCCCGCAGGACGGCCGCGGGTTCAACTGCTGGTTCCCCATGCCCTTTGCCAGTGCCGCGCGCTTCGCCGTCACGAACGACAGCCCCGCGCCTGCGAACCTCTACTTCTACATCGACTACGAACGGTATCCCGCGCTCGATCCCGGCTACGGCCGGTTCCACGCGCAGTGGCGGCGGGAGAACCCGACGGCCGGCTGGGGCGACGACAATCTCCGCTTCGCAGACCACCAGGACATCCTCGAACAGGTCTGGCACACGCCCAACCTCGACGCGCAGGGCAACTATGTCATCCTGGAGGCAACGGGCAAGGGGCACTACGTCGGCTGCCACCTCGACGTGGACTGCTTCGCGCCGTCCAAGAACGACTGGTGGGGCGAGGGCGACGACATGATCATCATCGACGGTGAGCCGTTGCCCCGGCTCTACGGGACCGGCAGCGAGGACTACTTCAACACCGCCTTTTGCCCGACGCAGGAGTTCTGCACACCCTATCACGGCCTTATCCTGAATTCAGGCACACCCGAATGGCCGTGGCAGGGCAAAAATACGGTTTACCGCTATCACATCGAAGACCCGATTTACTTTGAGCGGTCCATTCGGGTTACAATCGAGCACGGCGAAGCCAACTGCCTGAGCCATGACTACGCATCCACAGCCTACTGGTACCAGGAGGAGCCGCACATGCCGTTCCCGGCCCTGCCGCCCGTGACCGAGCGTATGCCGCGGCCGTAAACTAACTGAGCCCACCACAGATACACCGAGGCTTCATCTATGAACAAAGCTTATCACGCAACACTTGTCAGCCACACGCACTGGGACCGCGCCTGGTACGTGACCTTCCAGGAATACCGCATCCGGCTGGTGCGGCTGGTCGACCGCCTGCTGGACCTGCTGGACGCACGGCCCGATTACCGCGTCTACATGCTCGACGGGCAGATGGCCGTGCTGGAGGACTACCTGGAGGTCAGGCCGCAGCGCGCGAGCGAGCTGCAGGCGCACTGCCGTGCGGGGCGCATCCAGGTCGGGCCGTGGTACGTGCTGGCCGACGAGTTCCTGGTCAGCCCGGAGGCCCTCATCCGTAACCTGATGGTCGGGCATCATATGGGCGCGGACTACGGCGGCGTCGAGAAGATCGGCTACGTACCGGATGGCTTCGGCCACATCGCGCAGTTGCCCCAGATTCTGCGCGGCTTCGGCATCGACAACGCCTTCTTCTGGCGCGGCCTGGGCAACGAAGGGAAGCGCCTGGGCACGGAGTTCGAGTGGCGCGCGCCGGACGGCTCGACCGTGACGACGGTCTGGATGCCGTGGGGCTATCACAACGTATCGAACATCGGCTATCCCATCCACTGGGGCGACACCTCACAGATGGAATTCAGCGCGGACCTGGCCCAGGAGCAGATCCGCCACGCGCTCGACCAGTTGAGGTCGATGGCGAACACCCCTGCCCTGCTGCTGATGAACGGCATCGACCACGCGGAGGCCGAGCCGCGCATTCCCGACATCATCGCCCGCGCCAACGCCGAGAACGACGATGTGGAAATCAGCCACGGCACGCTGGCCGAGCACCTGGGCCGCGTGCGCGGCGCGCAGGTCGCGCTGCCCGCGTTCGAGGGCGAGTTCCGCTGGGGCCGCTACTCCGAAATCCTGCAGGGCGTGTATGCTGCGCGCATCCACCTCAAGCAGATCAATCACCGCGTCGAGTCCCTGCTGGAGCGATATGCCGAGCCGTTGGCCGCTTACGCGTGGCTCGCGGGTGCAGATGTGCCTGCGGGGACGCAAGACCTCCTGTGGACCGCATGGCGTTGGCTGCTCAAGAATCACCCGCACGACGACATCTACGGCAGCGGCGTCGACCTCGTCCACGAAGAAATGCTCTACCGCTTCGGCCAGGCGGAGCAGATCGGCAGCTTCCTCGTGCGTGACAGCCTGCGCCAGTTGGCCCAGCAAGTGGACTTCACCGCTCAGTCTGGGACGCCCGTGCTCGTGTTCAATCCCCTGGGCTGGGCGCGCTGTGAGACCACGGTAGGCGACATCGACTTCGATTTCGATGACCCGACCGCCGGCAACTTTCAACTCGTGGATGGCGAGGGCCGGGTCGTGCCGCATCAGGTCCTCTCAGACGAGCCGGTGTTCTGGATGGAGACGCTCAAGCCGAACCGCAAGCGCCGCGTGCGCGTGGCCTTCCCCACAGACGTGCCTGCGTGCGGCTACCGCGCCTACTATGCACAGCCGCAGCAGGCGGCAGCCTATGAACCAACGTCGGTCTGGCGCGTGGGGAAGCGCGGGGCCGAGAACGACACCCTGGCCTTCGAGATCGCAGCAGACGGCGGGGTCGATGTGACGGATAAGACAACCGGCCAGGTCTACCGCAGCCTCGGCCATCTCAGCGACGTGGACGACGCGGGCGACGAGTACTCGTACTGCCCTTGCCCGAACAGCGAAACCATCACTACGGCAGGGCTGCCCGCCGAGATAAGTGTGATTGCCAGCGGACCGGTGCAGGCGACATTCCGCATCGCGTGGACGCTCCACGTGCCTGCAGGACTGACGGACGACCGGCAACGCCGCGCGGCCGAGCGCATGCCGCTGCCCATCGTCTCCGAGGTCACGCTCTACCGCGACCGGCCCGGCCTCCACATCCGCACGGAGGTCGAGAACCGCGCCCGCGACCACATGCTCAGCGTCCTGTTCCCCACTGGCCTGCTGGCCACGCATGCCGCAGTGGACGAGGCCTTCGCGGTCATGGAGCGCGATCTGG
>JAKPQT010000586.1 GCA_029555885.1 Chloroflexota bacterium
TTCTCCCGGCTCGATCCTCTGCGCGCCCAGCAACTCGATCGCGACCCCCACGATCTGTGCCAACTCCGCATCGCTGATGTCGAGCAGCTCCCAGCCGCCGCTTCCGCCGTAGAGGCCGTAGTTGTAGCGCACGCCATCGGGGCCTTCTACGAACGCGGTGAGGCTCATACCCACCCGCTGGACCTGTTGAGCCAGGTCAGCGGTCCTGTTGGCGAACGCGGAGTGCTCGGTCAGCTCCCGGTAGTTGACGACCGCGTTGATCACGCGGGAATCCACCTTGCGCAGCCGGGCCTGGATATCGCGACACCGGTCCAGCTTCTCCTGCGTCGAGAGTGAGGCGGGCGGAATCTCCATGGGCGTGACGAAGTCGCCGTGGCGGTCCGCGCCTGGGTCGATATCTCGACCCGCAGCGCGGGAGAGCGGCCGAAGGAGGTCTGCAGCGGCGCGTTCCACGCGGCCGAGATCGAAGCCGCCCGCAGCAGCTTCGTGCAGCGTCCGACCGTCGTAAGCGGTCAGCACGGTTCCTGCAGTACGAGGAAGCTCCTCGATGCGTTCCTCGCGGCTGTCGACCCGAATGGTCAGCCCGCCGCGCTCGGAGAGCAGCGCAGCCGCGTAGGGCACCGCCCGTTCCATGCCTGATACGATAGCGCCCAAGTGGGATCGCAGCCCTGCCATCCCCGGGGGCAGTACGGATTCCGTCACGCCAACCTCCTCAGGCCGATCGATCGAGCCTTTCGTACTATTGTAGCACAAGTCACTGCGCGGTGTGCTCGGCGTGTGTGGCGTAGAGCAGGCGCATTTCCGCGCTCGTTGCCAGAAGCTCCTCCAGCGTCCCCTGCGCCTCCACGCGGCCGTCCTTCAGCACGATGATCTGGTGCGCGGCACGCAGGGCCGCGCGGCGGGTCGAGACGGCGAGCACAGCGGGATGCCCGGGAACGGCAGCCAGGCGCTCCCAGAGGAGTCGTTCGGTCTCGACATCCAACGCGCTCGACAGGTCATCGAACACCAGCAGGCTGGGCCGGCGGATGAACATGCGCGCAGCCGCGGCGCGCTGCACCTGTCCGCCCGACAGTCGCACCCCGCGCGGACCGACCACCGTCTCCAACCCCTTCTCCAACTGGAGCACGTCCTC
>JAKPQT010000608.1 GCA_029555885.1 Chloroflexota bacterium
CGCGAGCTGCGCGACTGGGTGGAATACTGCAACTTCCCCGGCGACAGCACCTGGGCGCAGCAGCGCGCCGCGGATGGCAGCCCGCAGCCGCTCGACGTCGCCTACTGGGGCATCGGCAACGAGAACTGGGGCTGCGGCGGCAGCTTCTCGCCCGAGGACTACTGCATGGAGTTCCGGCGCTATGCCTCGTTCGTGCGGCCCTTCGGCGGCACCAAGCTCACTCTCATCGCCTGCGGCCCCGCGCACAACGACGTCGAGTGGACGATCCGCTTCTTCCGCAAGCTGCGCAAGGACTTCTGGGACTTCAACAACATCCACGGGTTCGCGGCGCACTACTACTGCGGCACCGCCGGCACCGCGACCCAGTACACGACCGACCAATGGTACCAGTTGATCGGCCGCGGGCTGGAGATGGAGCCGCTGATCGTGCAGCAGCGGGCCGCGTTGGACGCGTATGACCCGCAGCGCCGCATCGGCCTGATCGTGGACGAGTGGGGCACGTGGCATCCGGTCGAGCCGGGCACGAACCCGGCCTTCCTCTACCAGCAGAACACGCTGCGCGATGCGCTCGTCGCCGCGACCACGCTGGACATCTTCAACCGGCACGCGGACAAGGTGGTCATGTCCAATATCGCGCAGACGATCAACGTCCTGCAGGCGATGATCCTGACCGAGGGCGAGCGGATGCTGGTTACGCCGACGGGCCATGTCTACGAGATGTACGCGCCGCACCAAGACGGGCTGTCGGTCGCCACGACCCTCGAGACGGACGGCGTGAGCTACCGCGCGGGCGACAAGGATGCGACCATCCCTGCCGTCGCCGCAAGCGCGTCGGTCAAGGGTAGCCGCCTGTTCCTGACGGTGACCAACTGCCACGCAGAGCAGGCCGCCACCGTGGCCGTCCAACTGCGCGGGGGCAGCGCGACCGGTGCGACCGCGCGCACGCTCACCGGCGAGATTCACAGCCACAACACCTTCGACCGCCCGGCCGCACTGGAGCCGGAGCCGCTCGACGTGGCTGCGCACGGTGCCTCGTTCAATCTCGAACTGCCGCCGGCATCTGTGAGTGCGCTTTCGATCGAGCTGGAGTAGTATGCGCGGGATACTCGGGCGCCGGTGCTGCAAAGATGGTGCGAGGAGTCTGCAGCCTCAGATGCGGACGGACATGCTCGCTATGTGTTGCAGTGTTGCAGATTTCGCACCCCACCATACCGGCGCCCGCTGAGTGTTGAAACGTTGCAAGTGCAATACCCCGTAGAGACGTCCAGGCGGAACGTCTCTACCATGCATCCAAGGTGGCGGAGATGATAACCCGATTCGAAATGCCAGCGGACAAGCAGGCGCGCCTCCTGCAGATCGCCGCCGAAACCCCCTGTACCAACGGCATCAAGCCGGAACGCTTCATGCGGCTGATGCAGACCAACAACGCGCTGGTAGCCCCCCTGCACTTGTACGGCCTGGACGAGCACGGCCTGGAGCGGCGCAACCCCATCATCGTGGCCTTCGGGGACAGCGTGACCGCCGGGCAGTTCGAGGCGTTGTTCGACGCAACCGATCTCGATACCATGCTGGAGAAAATCAAAGACGGCCTGCCCCTGCAGATTGCGGACCTCGCTGCGGTGTATCACGAGCAATTCAGGATGCTGCTGGCCGAGAAGTACGGTCATACCGCAGTGAGCGTCATCAACGCGGGCATCGGCGGCGACAACATCCTCTCGATGCACCGCCGGGTCTACCGGGATGTGATCCAGCACCGGCCCGACCTCGTCATCATCGCCGGCACGCTCAACTGGTCGGACGAGCTCGGCACGCCGGACGACTTCGGCGCAGCTCTGCGCCACATCGTGCAGGCGGTCAAGGCAAACACCGAGGCGGATATCATCCTGCTGACGCCGAATCCCATATCCGATCTGCTGCCGGACAACAGCCTCGACGCGCGCGTGCAGATGGTGCGGGATATCGCCGGGGAGGAAGGGGTCTCGCTCGTGGATGCCTACAAGCTGTGGGGGATCTTCACGACCGACCGGGCCGAGCTGCGCGAGTGCCTGGCGAACCACATCAACCATCCGACCGCCGCCGGGCACCGGGTGTACGCGCTGGCACTCATGCAGTTGTTTGAATAGTTCTCGTTGTGTGGACAACGGCCCTGCCATTGTCCACACAACAGAGCGTCAAGCGACCGGCCGCGCGGCGTCCAATAACCCCGCGAGCGTGCGGCCCAGGATCCACGCTTTGTCCGCCTCCGGCACAAACGTGCAGTACGTGCGGAAGCACTCGATGGCCTGCCGATAGGTCATGAAGAAGCGTACGACCGGGTAGTCCGATCCCCAGCACATGCGGTACGGCCCGAACGCCTCGTACAGCGCACGCACGACCCACCCAGCTTCCGAGTAGGGGAAGTCCCATTTGACGCGGCTGCCGTAGTAGAAGCCCGATGTCTTGAGGTAGATGTTCGGCAGCTTCGCGGACGCCAGCACCTCGCGCAGGCCGGGATGCGGCGGCGGCTCATCCGCCTGCACGAGCGCGAGATGGTGGAGCAGAAACGGGACGGACGGAAACCGCTCGGCCGCGCGGCGGATGGCGGCCTGGTGCTGCGGCCCACACGCGATGCTGGCAATCAGCCGGTGTTCCTCGGCCACGGTGAAGAAAGCCAGCCCCTCCTCGGAATGGAGCCACGCGGCGTCATCGTCCTCCGCCAGGTAATGCGTGAACCCGCTGATGGGCAACTGCTCGACCGCCTGCCGCAGCCGGTTCGCTGCGCCCGGCCGATGATAGGTGGGCTTCCACTGGCTGTCCACGTCCGCGAACTGGTAGAGCCGGGGGTGATGCCGGCGCACCTGCGCCGCGATGTACGCGTTGTTCTGCGGATTGTGCTCGATCTCTGCGCAGACCACGACCGCCCGATCCACCCCGTTCACATTCATCTCGTCCAGCAGCTGCTCGACGATCCCGCGGCTCTCCGGGTCGGGCACGGCCGGGTCATAGGGCCAGTAGGTCCATGCGTGGCAGTGGCTGTCGATAATCACAAGGCCTCCGTGATGATAGAGAATCCCGTTTTCTGGCAGAAAACGGGATTCTGAGCACCCTCAGGGCACGCCCTTGCCGCGCACCGCCGCGAGCAGTGCGTACCATTCCTCGCGTGACAGCGCCACGTCCACCGCGGGCGCGCTGTCCGTGATGCGTTCGGGCCGGGCCGTGCCGATGATCGGATGGATGCCGCTCGGGTGGCGCAGCAGCCACGCCAGCAGGATGGCATCCGCGCTGACGCCCTTCTCCGCGGCCAGCTGCGCGACCAGCGCAGCCGCGGGGCGGAGCGCCTCATCCACTTCCGACTCCGGCCGGGACAGCCGCCCATTGGCAACCGGTCCCCATGCCTGGATCTGGATGTCGTTCTGACGGCAGTAGTCGAGTGTGCCGGTTGCCAGCACGGTCGTGTTCGTGGCGATGTTGGCGACGAGCCCCTCGGAGATGAGGAAGTGGTGCACGAGGCTGAGCTGCACCTGGTTGGCGACGATGGCCTGGCGCACGTATTTGCCCAGGAGGGCAATCTGGCCCGCGGTGTGGTTGCTGACGCCGAAGTGCCGTACCTTGCCCGCAGTTTGCAGGTCATCGAACGCACGGGCCACCTCCTCCGGCTCCACCAGCGCATCGGGCCGGTGCAGCAGCAGGATGTCCAGGTAATCGGTCTGCAGGCGGCGCAGGCTGCCCTCGACCGAGCGGACGATGTGATCATAGCTGAAGTCGTAACGCGCGGGCGCGCCCGGCTGCGGGTCATCCGGAAAGCGGATGCCGCACTTGGACTGAATGACGATGCGCTCGCGCAGGCCGGGGCTGGTGCGCAGCAGCTCACCGAACACCAGCTCGGACTTGCCGCGACCGTAGATGTCCGCGTGGTCGAAGAAGTTGATGCCCGCGGCCAGCGCGGCCTCCACCGCCCGGTGGCCGGCCTTTACCTGCTCCGGCGTGGTCGGCTCCGGCCCCCAGCCGCCGCCGAGCTTCATGCAGCCGTAGGCCAGCCGCGAGACGGTCAGGTCGGTCCCGGGGATACGATAGGTCTTCATTGTGCACTCCGTTCTAGCGTGGACGCGCCCCAAACGCATCCATCAGTTCACCAAGTATAGGCCACAAGCGCGTTTTCTGCCAGAAACCTCGTTTGCAGCCCGTGAATTGCCGGCCCACCGCCCTGTCGAAGTTTGGAGTCGAAGCCTCAGCCGGCAAGATTGGAGTGGAGGCTTTAGCCGGATTGGTCGTTTACGTGCGTAGTCAACCAAACCGGGCTAAAGCCTCGACTCCAATTGCGTTAGAATCTCCTGACGCGTCCATCCTCACCGGTTTGAGCGTCGTCCTCCCATGTGATAGACTGGCCCCATGCCTTACACAGCCCAATTCATCTTCGAACCCACGCCGCGTTTCCCCTCCTGCCATGCGGCCAACCTCGCGGTGCTGGCCGATGGGACGCTCGCATTCGTCTGCTTTCGTGGCTCGCGCGAGGCGGCCGGCGACTCGGTGACGGTGCTCCACCGGCTTGGGCCGGACGGACGCTGGGATGCAGGGCAGGTGGTCGTGGAGGAGCCGGGTCGCCCCGCAGGCAACAGCGTGCTGATGCTGCTGCCCGATGGTCGCGTCCTCCTGTTCTACACGCTGGCCTACCGGGAGGGCGCGCATGCGTGGGCCAACTCGCTCGTGCATTACCGCTTCTCGGAGGACGGCGCACGCACATGGGGTCCGCCGCGCGTGCTGACCGAGGAGTTCGGCTACATCTGCCGCAACCCCGGTCTGGTGCTGGCGAACGGCGACTGGCTGCTGCCCATCTACGACAACCGCGGGGGCGGCAACCCGGCCCACTCAGGGATGGGGGGCAACGAGGGTTCCGTCGCCATCAGCAGCGACGGCGGCGCGCACTGGCAGCGGTATGGCCGGATGGTTGCGGATGCGGGCACGGCCCAGCCCGCAGTCATCGAAGTGGCGCCCGGTCACCTCCGGGCCTGGCTGCGCACGCGCAACTTCTGGAACGGCGAGAACCCGGCGTGGGCGTGCATCTACCGCGCCGAGTCGCACGATAACGGGCGCAACTGGACGCGGCCCGTGCGCACTCTGCTGCCCAACAACAACAGCAGCCTCCAGGTCATCTGCCTCCGGAGCGGCGCGCTCGCGCTCGTCTACAACCACCAGGCCGGTCGCACGCGCTCGCCGCTGAACATTGCGCTGTCCTATGACCACGGCGACACATGGCCTGTGATGCGCGAACTGGAACCTTTCAGCCCGGAAGGCCACGAGTATTCCTACCCGGCCATCGCGCAGACGACCGATGGCACGATCCACGTCGCGTACACTTACCGGCGCACGCACATGAAGCACGTCGCGATCGATCAAAGCTGGATCGAGAACGGATAAACGCAGATGGCTGGACGCCCTAACTTCCTCTTCTTCTTCACCGATGACCAGCGGTTCGACACCATCCGGGCGCTGGGCAACCCGCACATCGTCACCCCGAACCTGGATTGGCTCGTCGCCAACGGGACCGCGTTTACGGATGCCTACATCATGGGCGGCACCAGCGGCGCAGTGTGCATGCCCAGCCGCGCGATGCTCTGGACGGGCCGGACGCTGTTCCACATCGCGGGCCAGGGCCAGGAGATCCCATCCGAACACACCCTGCTGGGCGAGGCGCTCCAGGCGGGAGGCTACACCGTCTTCGGCACCGGCAAGTGGCACAATGGACCGGCCGCCTACGCGCGCAACTTCAACCGGGGGGCCGAGATCTTCTTTGGCGGGATGGATGATCACTGGAACGTGCCCGCATGCGATTTCGACCCCGCGGGGGCATATCCACAGCGCATCCAGCAGACCGTAGACTTCGTTCAGCAGCGCGTCGTGGAGAAGGTGGCCGATCACATCCACGCGGGCCGGCATTCCAGCGTGCTCTTCTGCGATGCCGCGTGTGACTTCCTGTGCTCCGAGGATGCACGGGACCCGTTCTTCGTCTCGGTCTGCTTCATGGCGCCGCACGATCCCCGGACCATGCCGCGCGCATACCTGGCGCTGTACGACCCGGCACAGCTCCCCCTGCCGGAGAACTTCCTGCCCAGGCACCCGTTCGACAACGGAGAGCTCAAGGTGCGCGATGAGCTGCTGGCCGGGCTGCCGCGCGATCCAGCGGAGATCCGGCGCCACCTCGCCGCCTACTATGGCATGATCTCCCACCTGGATGCCCAGATCGGCCGCGTGCTGGACGTCTTGCGCGAGACCGGACAGTTGGACAACACCGTCATTATCCTCGCAGGCGACAACGGGCTGGCGCTGGGGCGCCACGGGCTGATGGGCAAGCAAAGCTTGTACGAGCACAGCATCCATGTGCCGCTGCTGATGTGCGGGCCCGGCATCCCACAGGGTGTTCGCCGCGCCGCACCCGTCTACCTGTCCGACATCTACCCCACCGTCTGCGAGCTGGCAGGCCTCGCTGTCCCTGCTTCGGTCGAAGGCGCCAGCCTCGTGCCCGCGCTCCGCGATGCCGCGCACGAGCCGCATGGTCAAATGCTCTATGCCTACAGGCATTTGCAGCGGGCGGTGCGCGAGGGGCGCTACAAGCTGATCGAGTATGCCGTGAGCGGGCAGCGGACCACGCAGTTGTTCGACCTCCAGGCGGACCCTTTCGAGTTGCACAACCTCGCCGGCGACCCGGCTCACGGCGGCATGCTCGCCCGGCTCCGGCACGCGCTGGCGCGCTGGCGCGACGAGTTGGGCGACACACAGGAGGCGATGGGCCGCCTCTTCTGGCAGACATATGATCTCGAGGAATAGACCCGAACCATGAGCAATATGATCCCCACCCCAACCTCGCTCCCGAATGTCCGCGTGAGCCGGAGTGCGCTGCTGCACTTCTGTACAGAGCTCTTCACCCGCCTCGGGCTGTCGCCTGCGGACGCGGCCGTGGCCGCGGACGTGCTGGTCGCGGCCGACGCGCGCGGCATCCCGTCGCACGGCATCGCACGGTTGCCCAGCTATGTCAACGGCATCACGACGGGCACAACTGTACCCGGCGCGCAGCCGGAGGTCATCGCCGAGACAGCGGCCACACTGGCCGTGGATGCGCACGGCGGCATGGGCGCGCCCGCCAGCGCGGAGGCCATGCGCCGCATCATCGCCAAGGCGCACACATCCGGCGCGGCCATCGCGTGCGTCCGCGACTCCAACCACTTCGGCATCGCGGGCTACTACGCGATGCTGGCGCTGGAGCACGACATGATCGGGCTGGCGATGACCAACACCGCCGCGCTCGGCGTGCCGACGTTCGGCCGGCAGGTCATGTACGGCACGAACCCCATTGCCTTCGCCGCGCCTGCGGGCCGGGAGCGCGCGTTCGTGCTGGACATGTCCACGACGGTCGTGACGAAGGGCAAGCTGGAGGTCTACGAGCGGCTCGGCCAGCCGCTGCCTGACGGCTGGGCGGTCGACCGGAGCGGCCATTCCGCACGCGACCCGCACCGCATCCTCGACGAGATGTTCCAGCGGGTCGGCGGCGGAATGCTGCCCCTGGGCGGCGAGGGCGAGCTGCACAGCGGCTACAAGGGCTACGGGCTGGCCGTGATGGTGGACATCCTCTGCGGCGTGCTCGGCGCGGCTGCGTTCGGGCCGGGGCTGGCCGACAACCCGACCTGCTTCGGCCGGGTGAGCCACTTCTTCGCCGCATTCAACGTCGCCGCATTCCGCGATGTGGCCGGGTTCAAGGCGGACATGGACCAGATGCTGTCCGACCTGCGCGCGTCGCCGCTGGCTGAGGGCACGGAACGCATCTACGTCGCCGGGGAGAAGGAGTTCGAGCGCGAGGCGGAATACGCACGCGACGGCGTGCCGCTGCTCCGCCAGACGTATGACCGGGCGATGGAAATCGGGAAGTTGTACGGGGTGGAGAGGCCGGAAGCCGTTCGATAACGAGTACCCGCCCGACCGTAAACGGATCGGGCTACGCAGCCACGTCCGGTCAACCGGACTACGGCGCAGCGACGCATTCGGTTGAGCCCCGTCCTTTCAGGACCGGGCGGATAGGTTGGCCCACTCCCTATCCAGGATCGCGTACAGGTACTCGTCCGCCCAGCCGTCCTGCCACGGCCGCGACGCGCGGAAGTGTCCTTCCCGCGTCATGCCGAGCTTCTCCATCACCCTGACCGAGGCCGCGTTCCCCTCGTTGCAGAACGCGACGACCCGGTGCGCGCCGAGCTCCTCGAACGCCAGGCGCAGCACCGCAGCCCCCGCCTCAGTCGCGTAGCCGTGGCCCCACTCCGCCGCGTGCAGCATCCAGCCGATCTCCCACTCGCGGATGTCGGCGTTGAGCAGGGTCAGCGTGATACGGCCGCGCGCGCGGTCATCGGGTCGCACCGCAATCGCGAAGCGGAAATGCGTGCGCGGGTGCTCCTGCGCCCACAGGTACGCCTTGCGGATGTACTCGCGCGTGTCGTCCTCGGTCGGGATGGGCGGCTCGTAGCGGCGGACAACCGGGTCGCCGTCGTACTCTCTCACCGCCGCGAGGTCGTCCTCCCGGAACTCGCGCAGCACCAGGCGCGGCGTCTCAATCTTCACGTCAGCCTGCTCCAACTACGCCTGTGTGATGCAACGATAGGCCCCGTCGATCAACAAGGGTACACAATCGCTGATGTCCAGCTCAAACGCCAGCGCAACATCCTCCGCAAAGCCGCGCGACAGTAATTCCTTGCTCGACGAGCACGCGGCCAGAAGAGCGGCGGCATCTGCGGCTACCGCATCATAGGCTGCACGCGCCGCGGCGGCTTCTGGCGACAACGGCCCGCGCAGACAACTGATAACCGCACCTGCCCCTAGCCAGTCTTCCAAGGCTGGGCGCAGACTACCATCCGACCAGCGTTCACCTGCAGGGATGACGGCAATCTGATCGCCAAATCTCTGGGCCGCAGCAGCAACGGCCGAATAGTTACGCAGACACGCTGTCAGTGTCGGCGTCGAACCAGTCTCGAGGCTGAGCCGTGACCCATTCCGCGAAGGCAACACCAGCCGCATTCCCTTCGGAATGCTGACCAACGAATGCGGACGCAGTGAATAACCGCTCGACATGCCGTAACTTGCGGCCAATTCAGCACCAACCGAGTCTGCATAGGCAGATGCGGCATCACTCTGCGCAGCATAAGGGTAGATTGCTGCGCCACGCCAGGTGGCAATCTCGACAGCGGTGGAAAACGAAAAGACATCCACGATGATGACGGCGGCGCTGATTGGCGCCAGCAGTCGGACGCCGTGCAAGCCCCACTCGCAGCGCACTGCAAACTCGGCCTGGTCGTAGATCATCGCGGTTCACCTACGGGCGATTCTTTCCTGCCCCACCGCCGCACCATCCAGTCCACCGCAAACGCGACAAGGGCTGCCGCGTCGAGCAGGTATGCGTCCGCGCTGCCCACGCGTCCGGCGCTCGCACGGCCAGTTACCAGGTAATCCTGCATGATGAGCGGGAAGTATTCCTCCGACGACTCGCCCGGCATGATGCTCTCGCCCGTGTCGAACTCCTCGAACGTCACCCACGTACGCACCCCGTCCACCAGCACCGGCGTCTTGTTGACCACCACCACCTTATCCGGCAGCGGCGCGATGTGTTCGGCATAGTGCAGCAGCGATACCGCGCTGAAGGGTGAGCCGAGCAGCAGCACCTTCCCGCCGTTGCGGCAGAGCTTGTCGAAGGGCGAGCCGATGCCGTAGCCGTACGCGAGGGGATGATCGGCAGTCAGGTACTCAGCTTGTGCGCCGACTGCGGCGACCGAAGCCGTCGGGTGGTTGCTGCGCCGCGCGCCGGGCCACGTCCGCAGGTATTCCGTCAATATCCCCCAACGCCGCTCCGCGCGCGACGTGGCCGGATCGAACGGGGGAGATTCGTCCAGGTAGGCGCGGCGCTCCGCCTCGGACAGGTTATCGACGCCCTCGGCCAGCGCACGCTCCCACTCCTCCCAACTGACGTAGATCATCACCGTACCCGCGTCCGTAAGCACGTCGAGCAGCGCGCGAATTACCGTGTCCGGCCCGCCGACGATCCGGCCCACCGCGCCGAGCGCGGAATGCACCATGACCGTCTGCCCTGCATCCAGGCCGAGGCTGCGCAGGTCGCGTACCAGTGCGCTGCGCGTGACAAGCGGCGGGAGGGCAGAAGCGCCATCATCTTGGACCATACGTCCTCCCGGAGAATTGTGTTACGCGGAACTTAAGCGTATAATCGGGCCACAGGAGAATTGTACTCCTGCTCCCCCGTCCTGACAACATTTATTCCAGCCCAAAGAGAGGTCAACATGGACAAGGAAGCCTACCTGGCAGAGATTGCCGCCACGCGGCCCGACCGCATCCGCTGGTGGCAGGAAGCACGTTTCGGCATGTTCGTACACTGGGGCCTGTATTCGCAGCTCGGCCGGCACGAATGGGTGATGAACCGCGAACGCATCCCCATCGCGGAGTATGAGCCGCTGGCCGATACCTGGAAGCCGAAGGAGCGTCCCGCCCGCGAGTGGGCCGCGCTGGCGAAGCAGGCCGGCATGAAATACATGGTCATGACCACGAAACATCACGAGGGGTTCTGCCTGTGGGATACGCAGATGACCAATTACAACGCAGTCAAGCGCGGGCCGGGCCGTGACCTCGTGCGCGAGTACGTCGAGGCGTGTCGCGAGTTCGGCCTGAAGATCGGCTTCTACTACTCGCTCATGGACTGGCACCACCCCGACGGTGCGCAGTGTGCGGTGGATGAGGCGGCCCGCCGCCGCTTCCTCGATTACACCCAGGGCCTCGTGCGCGAGCTGATGACCAACTACGGCAAGATCGACATCCTGTGGTACGACGTGTCGTGGCCGCTCAAGTCGCCGGAACTGTGGGAGAGCGTCAAGATGACGTCGATGGCGCGCGAGCTGCAACCGCACATCATCGTCAATAACCGCGACCAGCTCGACGAGGACTTCGGCACGCCGGAAGAGCACGTCACCGCGGAGAAGGAAGGCCGCAACTGGGAGGCCTGCATGACGTTCAACGGCGCGTGGGGCTACATGCCCTCCGCGCCGGACAGCGACTGGCACTCGACGCGCACGGTCCTCGGCATGTTGAGCACCGCGACCGCGGGCCAGGGCAACCTGTTGCTCAATATCGGCCCCGCGCCCGACGGCTCCGTGCCCCAGCAGGCATATGACCGGCTGCTGCCGGTCGGCAAGTGGCTGGAGCAGAACGGCGAGGCCGTCTACGGACAGGTGGATCGCGCGGACGGCAAGATGGAGTGGATGCCGCTGTCGGGCAACCCGATGGGCCGCAGCTGGACGCTCAAGGGCAACACCGCGTACTTTTGGGTTGCGCGCTGGCCGGGCAACTCCTTCGCCATCGGCGGGCTCAAGAGCAGGCTGCTGAAAGCGTCCATCCTCGCATCGGGCCAGCCGGTCGAGTTCGAGCAGCAGCCAGACCGCGTGCTGTTCCGCGGCCTGCCGGAGACCCAACCCGACGAGTTCGCGGGCACGAGCATCCTCAAGCTGGAGTTCGCCGAGCCACCACGGCAGGTCCTCGGCGCAGGCTGCGTGGTGCTGTAAGAATTAAGAATTAGGAATGTGGAGAAGTGTGGATAAAGGGTGAGAATGTCGTTCAGGCGAAGAGCTATGCGTTTGCCGTCCGCATTGTCCGCCTGTATCAGCACCTCTCCACATGCCGCAAGGAGTACACGTTATCGCGACAGCTCCTGCGGTGTGGGACGAGCATCGGCGCGAACGTGGAGGAAGCCATCGGCGGTCAGTCGCGGGCTGACTTTTTATCCAAGATCGCGATTGCATACAAAGAGGCTCGCGAGACCTCGTACTGGCTCCGATTGCTCCGAGACACAGACTACCTGACCGCGGCAGAGTTCGACAGCATCCACGCCGACGCTGAAGAACTCTGCCGCATCCTTGCCTCCATCGAGAAAAGCGCCAAACAACCGCCCGCACCCGTTCGCAGTTCGTAATTCTCAATTCGTAATTTCGCGAAGGAAATCACATGAATTCGCACATTCGCCCCTACACCCCCGCCGACCTGGGCCTCTTGGTCGCGCTGACCTTGCGCGCATTCGAGCCGGTGTTTGCCTCGTTCGAGCGCATCCTGGGCCCGGCCATCTTCCCGATCGAGTATCCCGACTGGCGCAAGACGCAGGCCGACCTCGTCGTCCAGATGAGCGGCAACGACAAACTCCACCTGGCCGTCGCGGAGGTGGATGGGCAGGTGGCAGGCTTCATGGCGTACGGGTTCCACGAAAACGAGACAGGCGAAGTCTACTTCCTGGCCGTCCATCCCGACTACCAGAACCACGGCATCGGCACGGAGCTCAACCTCTTTGCGCTCGACAGGTTGCGGGAAGGCGGCGCGAAGCTGGCCGTCGTTGCCACGGGCGGCGACGAATCGCACGCGCCCGCGCGCCGGTCGTACGAGAAGGCCGGCTATACTGCCTTACCCTTGATGCGCTACTACAAGGCGCTGTAACACGGCGATTTGACATCCACACCGCCGTCCTCTAGAATTCACCCCACTTGCTGCCAGAAAAGATGCACAAACCTGCCAGCGCATCACGTGATGCGGACCAGTTCCGCATCATCTCACGGGAGGATGCGACATGAGCGAAGCAGTCTCGCAGGCTCAGATCGAGGCAGCGAACGCTTACGAG
>JAKPQT010000650.1 GCA_029555885.1 Chloroflexota bacterium
CGAAGGAACGTGCTCACCTGATGCGTCCCGTCTCCCCAGTGCCTGCCCAACGCACCGCGCGTAACCTGCGCGGACTGCGGCTACAAGTTACTACAGAAACCGTTGGCCGCGTCAGGTTGACGCGCTTGTTAGGCGTTTTCACCACCACTGCGCTCAGGCGCTGCCGTCCAGGTCGCGGACGACCTTGGTGATCTTCCACGTGCCGTCGATGCGCTCGAGGGTGTACTCGTTGGTCGTCGCTTCGTAGGTCATGCTGCCCGGGCGCACGAGGCGCTTCTGCGCCGCGTTCCAGGTCGCCCAGTGAAGGGTCTGCTGCACGGCGGCGCGCACCACGTAGCGGTCGCCGCCGCCTTGGGTCACCTGCCAGGAGACGAGCCTGCCGTCCCAGGAGACGGGCAGGGCCCCGTGCAGCTCGTAGATCTGGCGCTTGATGCCGGCCAGGTAGAGCCAGCCGATGTCCATCGGCCAGATGCCCTCGCCGGTCGCGACCCGCTGGAGCCGCTGCACATGGGTCTTGAGCATGGTGATGCAGGGTCCGATGGTGAGCTGCCGGCCATAGAACCTCGCCGGGACGAGCGGCTCCAGCTCGAGCTCGTAGGCGGTGACCGCGCTGCGCATCGCCGCGTCATCGGCGGCGGGCGGTGACTGCGCTGCGCCGCGCACGGCGGTCGCGACGATCGCGGCGGCAACGACAGCCACCGCGACTGCGATCACGACCCACAGCAATCGCTTGCGGTTCATGTCCCTCCTCTCATCTTGCGCGAACGGCTCGGGTTCCGCCCGCGCCTGGTACGCCTAACGCACCGCGCGTAACCTGCGCGGGCTGCGGCTCCAAGTTGCTACAGGAGACGTGGGGCGCGACAGGTTGACGCGCTTGTTGGGCGGCGCCGCCAACGCCTACTCCTGCACGCGCTCGAAGTGGAAGGTGCCCAGCCCGCCGACTGCGGTCAGCTGGTCGGACTCCTGGTCGTAGCTGAGAGTCCAGACGATGTCGTCGCGGTTCTCGCCCATGATCAGAAGCTTGCCTTCTTCGGTCCGGGCGCTGAACGGGACCTTGAACGAGCGCGGGTACTCGACAGTGTAGCGGCCATCCTGCTGCCGAGGCGTGAGCTTAAGGACGTAGGCCTCGGGCGTACCGACCTCTCTCCAGCTGCCGCTCCAGTCGACGTCGCGGGCTTCACTCCCGCATGCGCCGAGGAGGACGACAACCACAAGCCCCGCGAGGAGAAGCGCGACGGGCTTCATGCCTACCTCCTGTCCGCCCAACGCACCGCGGATAAGCTGCGAGTGCCGCGACGCTTTTGGCGAGCCAGCTTGATCCGCTTGTTAGATGTGTGCCTCACTGGGCCACCGACTACGGCACCACGATGATACGCTGCCTGTGAGGACCCCAGCCGATGAGCCGGTAGGAGTCGCCCACTCTGCGGTAGCTGAAGTTGCCGCGGTTGCGCTTCTGGCGCATCGAGCGGTGGCTCCAGGGGTTCGTGGGCCAGCGGTCCACATAGGGAGCGAGCAGAGCCCTGAACCGGCGGTTCGTGGTGAGGCGGGGCCAGCGATCACCGTGGTCGACGTAGTAGGACTGCAGGGCGATCTGGAGCGTGTGGACGTTCTTGACGGTCTGGGCGGCCTTCGGCCCGAGAACGGTAGACGCTCTCGCCGGAAAGCCCACCACGCCCAGAACGGCCG
>JAKPQT010000658.1 GCA_029555885.1 Chloroflexota bacterium
GGCAAAGTCCTCCGCGCTGGCTTCAGGCTTCTTCCACCGTGCCCGCATGCGCTTGAAGGCCGCCACGGCCACCAACTGGTCCAGATCCCACTGCGCCACGATGAACTGGTCAGGGTGGATCACCTCGATCCCCAAGGGCACCACGACGTCTGCGGGAAAGTCCTTCAGATTGGCTGTGACGATGCAGTCGGCGTGCCCCGCCAGCGCGGCTCCCAGTACGTGAACGTCATCGGGGTCGGGCAACACCAACCCGCGCGCGCAGACGGTCCAGGCGCGTTCGTCCACCTCCCAGTCCGGCACCGCATCCCGCATCTGGTCGCGGCGGTACAGCAGCCGCCCTTGAAGGTCGGGCCTGTTTTCCTCCAGTGACCGGATCCACTCGGCTTCGATGCGGGTCGTCCATTTGGCTGCGAACAGCCCCGTGGTGGCCAGGCTCATCAGCGCGTCGGCCATGGCCAGCGGATACAGCACGCACGCATCCAACAGTGCCGTGTAGCGGGCATGGCCAGCCACGTCAGTAGTCCAGCCCCAGTTCGCGCGCGTTCTCGGCCATGCGTTCGAGCGCGGACTCCTGCTGCTCGCGCATCTTGCGGGCGTAGGCGATCAGGTCCTCGAAGGCGACTCGCCGGTGCGTACCGACCAGTCGATGCGCCAGTCGGCCCGCATCGATCTCCTTGACGACGAACGGCCGGGACACGTTGAGGAAGTGGGCCGCCTCGACGGTGCTGAGTTCCTGGCTCGATGGCACCAACGTGATCGGTCGCCCCTCGCTCATGACGCCAAGCAGTTGGCCAATCAGCTTCAACGCTGCGGGCGGCAGGTCGACGGTGGGGTGTTCACCGCTGTCGGTGGTCAGCGTGATGGCCGCGGCGCGCGAGTGGTCCAGCGCTTCCATGATGCAGCGCTGAGCCACGCGAGCCATCTCGATGTCCTTCGCGGACATGGCGGGCGGTGTGACTTGGCGGGCTCGTTCGAGGGTGCGCATGGTGCTCTCCGGGATGATTCGTTGGCCGTGCGAGGAGGTCGCAGCGGCGGTTCATCACTGCTGTCTTTTCGGCATGGTACGCCGCAAACGAAATAAATGCAGCAAGTGCTCTCGGTGTGAGGGAACAACTCGTTCACTCGTCATGAGGTGACATGGCACATCGGACGGGTGGTGCCGCGACAAATGGAACGGCTCAACGAGTTCAATCGACCGCAGACTGACAAGACTGCTGCGGCTCACCCCACGTCGACTCGTCACGGTGGCGGTGCCTGCAAAAGCAGCACCGGTCTTGACAGCGAGGATCGGCGCGGCCTGCAGCGCCCTGCCCTGGGCTTGCGCACATGCTTATCCACCGGCACGGTGGACAACATGCCCCGGTGAAACGGCATGCGCACCAGCTGCGCAAGTGCTGCGCCTCCTTTCAGGCGTGCCCGGTGCGCGGGGCCGTAGAAGCACCGACAGGCCTTCGAGGTCAGCTTTGTTGCCCGATAAACCTTATTTTCACGACGCGGGCTCCGTGCGCGGCCCTGAGGCGCCCTGCCCTGGTCGGCCAGCGCGACGTGCCCGGCCCGCTGCGCCTATTCGGTGGCGATGCCGATCTGCGATCCGACATAGCTACAGATTACGCGCATAATCTGTAGCTTATAAATTCAGGGAGAAAAAGGGGCGTCGCCCTGCCCTCTCCCGTTTTGCTGTGCCGACAAGGACTTACGCGCCACCGACCGCTCTTCCGGACGCCCCTGTCACCGCCTCGGCGCAAGACGCGCGACCTGAGAACAGCCCAGGCGGGCGCCAGCTGGGCAGGCGTGGCACTGATCGGGTTCTCCAAGTCGGGCGGCATCACTTCGCGCACCTGCGGGCGGTTTCCGAGGGTCTGAGCGTTCCGCAGGCCGCGGCGCGGTACCTGGGCATTGACCACGGTCTGCAGGCGCGTTCGGCGCATGCCGCAGCCATCGACGCGGTACGCGCCCTCGCCCGACGCGCCGGCCACCGCGACTGGCGCCTGATCGGCCTGGTCATTGGCGTGCCCTCCACCACCGGTGCGGGCGCTGCACAGTCCGGTGCCCGGCCGTCGCTGGAGGCGTTCATCGACGAGCGCGGGCTGCACGACTGGAGCGAAGCGGAAGCCCGCGAGTTCTACGAGGAGGCCTTCCCGGTCGACCAGCGGGCACAGCGCCGTTACCGCCTGCGCGAGCGCCAGCTGCAGCTGCTGCGCGCGCTGGAGACCTCGAGCGCGGTCGCAGCCGCGCCCCACGATCGCATCGACACGTGGTTCGATCCTGTAACCAGCCAGCGCCTGGGCAGCGTCGGGCTGCTGCTGCTGAGCGACCTGGCCGAGCGCATCGCGCTGCGCGGGCGCTGGTGGCAGGC
>JAKPQT010000660.1 GCA_029555885.1 Chloroflexota bacterium
GGCCTCTTCCTCGGTGAGCACGACCGCCTCGACGGTCAGATCACCCCGGCGCAGCCCCTGCCCATTCTGCCCCCGAAAAAGGCCTTCCAGCGAGGTGATCTGTAGCTCGGCTTCGACGGACGGCTGGCGGGGGTCGTACCGGAGGTACTCGCGGTGATACATAACCGGATCACCCGCAGTGTGCACCAGCCGGCGGAGATAGACGACTCTGCTGCCGCGCGCGATGTCCAGCTTGCGGGCCACCCGCTCGTCTGCCTGCAGGATGGCTGCCTGGAGAAGCCGGACCTCCCGCTGGGCCGACGCAAAGGCCGCGCGCAGGCCCGCATCGTCGCGCTCGCGCAGCCTGAACGCGGCCTCGCCCATGTCGAGGCCACGCACGAACACGCCCTTGCCCTGCGATGCGACCACCGTCCCGCGGTCCACCATGATATTCATGGCTCGGCGGATGGTCATCGAGCTGACGTCGAAGCGGGCGCACAACTGAGACTCCGAGGGCAGTTGGTCGCCGGGACGGTAGTGTCCGGACGCAATCTCCTCGCTCAGGATGCGCACGATCTGCGCGTAGGCCGGTTCGTACGAGTCACGATCCAGGCGAGTCTTGCCTTGATTCTCCTCAACGCTAACGGTGCTCACAGCGTGCCTCGGCAGTGTCAAAGACGGGATGTTACGAGTCTACCTTCAAACACTTTGCTCATCAAACTCACGACCGATTTGCGCCAAATGACACTTGACATCTTATATATATAAGTGTATAGTAACATCATCGGGTTGTCAATACCCCTCGGCCACATGTTTGAGGAAAGCTTAATGCACCTGCTGCTTGTCACCGGATTCTTGGGTTCGGGAAAAACCACGCTGATCCTCAGCCTGGCGCGCGCCGCGCATGAGCGAGGGCGCAGAGCCGCGATGATCGTCAACGAGATCGGCGAGATCGGCATCGACAACCAGCTGATGCGCCAGCTCGACCTCAACGTCTGGGAGCTGTTCAACGGCTGCATCTGCTGCACCCTGACGGCCGACCTGGTGACTACGCTGCAGAAGCTGGATGCCGAATATGCCGTCGACCTCGTCGTCGTCGAGCCTTCCGGCGCGGCCGACCCCAGGAATGTGCTCACCGCGCTGCCGTACTACCGGGGCCGGCCGCTCGAAAGCGTCCGTTGGGTGACGGTGATCGATCCCCTTCGCCTGCCCATGCTCCTGGAAGTGCTGGAGCCGCTCATCACCGCCGGCATCCGGCAGGGAGACTGCCTGGTGATCTCCAAGGCCGATCTTGCGACGGCAGAGGAGCTGGCAGAGGCAACTGCTGCCACGCAGGCCATCAACGCCCGTGCGCCGCTCTATTGCCTCGCGCTGGGCGGCGAGCTACCCCCAGACCTCCTCGCGGGGCTGCTGCCATGAGCCTCACGTTCGCCGGCAGCCAGCCCGGACTCGAGCCCTATGCGCTCCAGCAACGTTGGACCTTGCCCCGGACGCTTGCGCCCGCAGAGTGGGCCGCGCTGTTCTCCGAATACCTGGCCGGACTGGCCCGTATGTGCGCGGAGGCCGGCGGCCATGCGAGCAGCGACGCGGCTGCCGCCCGCGTCGTGATCGGTCACATCAAGCTGCTGGCTTTGTTCGATGGGGGCGAGTATCTGCGCGTCAGCGTGGTCAGCCCGCGACATGGCGCAACCGTGACCGGTGGGGCGCCGCCCGGCCTGTCCGCGATGCCGATCACGCTGAACGTCCTGGTCTACGGCATCCCGACCGGACGCCTGGCCGAGTTGACAGCGGCCGCGGCCGCCGAAGTCGCGGGACGCTGGGACGCGACGGTTGAGAACCTGCCACTGCCACATCATCATCACGAGGGGACAGAACATGCAGATCAGCCGTGACTGGCCCGTGAGCCTGGATCAAGAAGGATTCATGCAGGACTACGGGCACACCTATGCCCGGGTGCTGCGCCGGCCAGGCATGGCCGAGGTCTTCGATGCCACCTTCCGTGAAGCTGCCGGCCTGGTCGAGCCGGCGGTCGCATGGGATGTCTTCCCGGTACAGGAGATGCGCCACGAGAAAGTGATCCTGGCCGGCGGCACGCGCATCGGCAACGGGCCGGTGACGACGGTGATGGGCGGCGCGGAGCAGTTGGCCATCGGCGTCTGCACGATCGGATCGAAGATCACTGAGCGCAGCCACGAGTACCGGGATCGCGGCGAGGCGGTGCGAGGCATGCTGCTCGACCAGTTGGGTTCGCTGGCCGTCGGGCAGCTGAGCCAGTTGTTCTACCGCCAGTTGGAGATGGACGCGGCCAGCAAGGGCCTGCACATCAGCACGTACCTGTCGCCCGGGGAATCGGAATGGTCCGTAAAAGACCAGGCGGTAATCTTTGACCTGCTGGACGCGACACAGATCGGCGTGTCGCTCACGGAATCGCTCCTCATGAAGCCGATCAAGTCCCTCTCGCTGATGGCCGGCCTCGGGCGCCATCCCATGGGCGTGCCCGGCGCCACCCACTGCGACTACTGCACCATGGCCGATCGCTGCCCGTTCCACGGCAAGCACGGCAGTATCTAGCATCCTACCAACCTACTGCGAAGGAGAAGCACAATGGCGAGCGAACTCACGATGGCGATGGCTGACCTGGACGAGCAGAAGGTCCAGGAACTGGTCAAGGCAGGACTGGCCGCGGGCGTGAGCCCGAACGCGCTGCTGGACGAATGCCGGGAGGGCATGACCCTGATCGGCCAGCGCTTCGAGACCGGAGAGTACTTCCTCTCCGACCTGATCATGGCCGGCGAGATCTTCAAGGGCGCGGCCGCAGACCTGGCCGCGCAGGGCGGCACGAGCGGCCCGACCAGGGGCAAAGTCGTCATGGGCACGGTCAAGGGCGACATCCACGACATCGGCAAGGACATCGTCGTGACCATGCTGCGCGGCGCGAACTACGAGGTCACGGACCTGGGCGTGGACGTCGAGCCCACAAAGTTCGTGGCCGCAGTGCGGGAGACAGGTGCGACGGTGGTGGGCATGTCGGGCTTGCTGACCATCTCGTTCGACCCGATGAAGGAGACGGTGGCCGCGCTCAAGGCCGCGGGGCTGCCAGTGAAGGTGATGATTGGCGGTGGGCCGGTGAGCGAGCAGGTGCGCGAGTACGTGGGTGCGGATGCACTGGGCGTGGACGCGCAGGCCGCGGTGGCACTGGCCGGCCAGTGGCTGGCGGCGTAGGAGGTACATGATGAGCAATGAAGCCCTGTATCAGCAACGCTACGACCGTATCAAGAAGGCCATCGCGCTCGAGCCGGTCGACCAGGTGCCGGTCGCGTACATGGGCACGGCCTTTGCCCCGCGCTGGCTGGGCATGACCATCGCCGAGTACTGCGCCAACCCGGAGTCCGCGGCGCGGGTCAACCTCGAGGTCTCGAAGCGCCTGGACGTGGACGCCGTCAACCTGGCGCCCGCGGGCCGCATCACACCGCTGCTCACGACGCTGTGGATGTCGAGGCTGGGCGTGCCCGGTCGCGATCTACCCGAGGACAGCCTGTGGCAGGT
>JAKPQT010000718.1 GCA_029555885.1 Chloroflexota bacterium
AACGTTGTGGCGCATCACGCACCCCCCGTCGCGCTGACCGCGCTGCTCAGACGCTCGAAGGCGTCCGGCCCGTCTGTCTGCGCGTCGATGTCGTAGTCTGCGAGTGCCGCGTCCAGCCCGTCCGCCACGATGACGCCGAGGTCGCGGATGGTGTAGCGCACATGCGGGTAGGGCGCGGCCTCGTGCTGGGCGAGTTGCGCGGCGAGGTCGTTGACGCGGCCCGCCAATGTGTCTGTCACATCGAGCAGCGCGTCAATGGCTTCCTGCTGCACGGCGCAAGTGTGTTCCAGCTTGACGGTGCGCTGTTCCAGCGCGGCGAGACGGCCAAGCAGGTTGTGGCCGTCGGCCGCCAGCAGTTCGGGATAGGACGGGTGCTGTTTGAGTTCGTCTTGGGTCATGGCTTCCTCCCGTGGTCGCGTTCGTTGTTCTCGTAAAGGGCATCTGCGATACGGTCCACTTCCGCCCGGCGTTCCTCTGCGGGCAATTCCCGCAACACATCCAGCATAGCCGCCGCTTCTTCGGCTGCCGCCGCAAGACCACGCAAGGCGTCAGCATCCAGATACACACGCTCGTAGTAGTCATCTTCTCCTGTATCACCCACGATCAGCGCCCACCCCTTGACGGTTTCCCCGTTGTATGTGGGGCCGAAATGTCCTAGTCGATGTAGCCAAGTCATTGTGGCGGGCGATAGGTCGAGTGTCATGGTTGCGTATCCTCCTGTTCCCACTTGTCGAGTAGGGCGTTGATGAGTGCGTCCGCCGTGCGGCCCGTCCGGTGTTGCGCCAGGCGGTCAAGCGTCGTGCGGCGCAGGGACAGCGCACCGTAGGGGGTGCGGCGGATGGGCTTTGTAGGCTGAATTGCGGGGGTCGCCCTAGCAGCCTTTGTTATGGGGGTAACAGTGGCCTTCTCTGCGTTTTGGGTCAGGCCGGGGTCAACTATGTATACCCCACCGTTGACACGCAACGTAAGCCCGTCCGGGGCTTCTGGCGTCAACAGCAGCAGCCGGTCGGCCAGCCCCGCCCCGATGCGCCAAACGGACGCCGTAGCACTCACGCTGTCCAGCACGGACGCGAGGGACGGGGCCAATTCTGCCAGTCCCACGGCGCGGCGCAGCTCGTTCTTGCGCTGCCAGTCGAGACGCTTCGTACCCGCTTCGTACTGCGACCACCACGACGGCGAGGCGTCCGACTGTAACAGCGCGATGAACTGGCGCAGGCTGCGGCCCTCGCGTAACTCGTCATAGATGGCCCGGTATTCGCTGTCTGGTAGACTGTCCGCCCGGCCTGCGGCGTCCGTGATGGGTGTAACGTCCATTGCCCCTGTCCTGTTACTGGTGTAACTCTCAGCCCCTGTTCTGCCCGTCCGTCTCACCCCACATGGCTCGCACCATCTCAGCCGGTGCAAGGCTGAACTCATGCTCGGCCAGCAGCAGCAGCGTGTAGCGGTGCGGGTAGCGGGCCTTCGGTGTGAGTTCCACACACACATGCGTGGCGTTGATGTCTGTCACGCGCAGCACTTCCGTGCAGTAGCTCCGGTCAGCTTTGTCGCCGCTGTTTTTGCGCGGCCCGATGGTCACGAAGTCGCCCACTTGCGGGCGGTAGGTTGGCGTCGGCGTCTGCGATTTCCGAAAGAAGTTCATGCTGTCCTCCTGGTGGTATGGTGTAACTCTCAGCCCCTGTTCTGCCCGTCCGTCTCACCCCACATGGCTCGCACCATCTCAGCCGCTACGCTGTTGATGGTCTGCATCGCGTCCTCTAGGGTTTCTTGCAGTTCCTTGATGTCTCGCACCTGTGTGTCTCCTCTCTCAGCCCCCGAAAAAAGCCGTTGTCCTGGTCGGTGGTCATGCGCTTCACATATGTACGACTTGGTAAAGCGTGTGTGTGTCGCCGGGACAACGGCTTTCCACGGCTGCCGAGTGTGGCCCGGCGAATGGTCGAACCCTCCACCCGCCGGGCCGGTCAATACCCTATCTTGTGTAATGCACTCACCGTATGTGTGCCAGTGATTCCGTCCGCCACTTCGACGCGGGCGGGGCGTCTACTGCGGGCCGGCTCCCGTCCGGCCTACCTCCTGTGCGTGAGTCGCTGCGGCGTCGGCCATTGCCTCTTATCCTACGGCCCCGCCAGCGGGCCGGTGAACACTACAGTTCCAGCATCTCGCACAGGTGCTTGTACTGTGCGGCCCTGGCAGCGGCCCCGGCAGCGGCCCTGGCAGCGGCACAGGCAGCGGCCCAGGCAGCGGCCCTGGCAGCGTCCCCGGCAGCGGCCCAGGCAGCGGCCCAGGCAGCGTCCCCGGCAGCGGCCCCGAGTTCTTCGTTACCTGTTTCAAGATATTCACGCACCACGGCGGGCATGTTCCACAGGTGCGTCACCTGTAGCGCGCACCACCGGGCAAACGTGCGCGCTGCCGTTTCGTTCCAGGCGGTGAAGCTGCGCAGCAGCCGCGCCTCGCGCACGACAACCTTGCTGTCAGCATCTACACGCTCGCCGCGGTACTCAGCCTCGCACAGCAGCGGGCCTAACCACTCAAGCACTTGCGCATCTTCGGCCAGATGATAGCCGTTCTCGCAGGGTACAAGCTCGCCCTCGATCGCGGGCATCCAGTCGCCGGGTGTCCATGTGCCGTCAGGTTTCTGGACGGGCAGCGACCATTGCGCATCGCCGCCGTTACATGACGTGCCGTCCGTGTTCAAGACCTTGAATAACATGGTTCCTCCTGTTGCATCGATGGCCCCGCCAGC
>JAKPQT010000723.1 GCA_029555885.1 Chloroflexota bacterium
GCTCCTCAAACTATCAACAGATTGGGCTTCTGGATCGTTTCGTTTCTGTGCTAACGACTTTGGGCGATGTTCTGGATGCCGCCGGCCGTAAGGAAGAAGCGTTGGCTGTATATGCTGCTCTCGTCGAAAGACAGCCGGATCAGGCGTGGCTCCGCCGCAACTATGCCAACAGTCTGATAAATCTGGCTCGCCTGGACGACGCCGAGGTTCAGCTCGACGCGGCGGAGCAACTTGAGCCGGACGCGCCCTATCTCGCGCTGCGCCGCGCGGAACTGGCGAAGGCGCGGGGTAACCGTGCGGAGACTATCCGCTGGGCAGAAGAAGCCCTGCGACGGAATCCTGATTGGGACGAGGCGCAGAAGCTACTGGACGAGGCAAACGCTTGACACACACCGTCTCACAACTCATCGCCGCGGAGCTCAAGCTGCCGCTGGCGCAGGTCACGGCGGCGGTCGGCCTGCTCGATGACGGCAACACGATCCCCTTTATCGCGCGCTATCGCAAGGAGGCGACCGGCGGGCTGGACGAAGTGCAGCTGCGCGCGGTCCAGGAGCGGTTGGCTTATCTGCGCAAGCTGGCCGAGCGCCGCGCCGCCATTAAGGAGGAGATTGCAGGGCAGGGCAAGCTGACCGACGAACTGGCCGCGCAGCTCGACGCCGCAACGACGCTGCAACTGCTCGAAGACCTCTACCGGCCCTACAAGCCGAAGCGCCAGACGCGCGCGGCTGTCGCCCGTGAGCACGGGCTTGCGCCGCTGGCCGATGCCATCCTTGCGGCGCAGCGCAGCGGCGACTGGCGCTTCGACCCGGCCGCGCTCGCCGCCGAGTATCTGAATGACCAGGTGCCCGACGCGGAGGCGGCACTCGCCGGTGCGCGCGATATCATCGCGGAGCAGGTGAGCGACGACGTGGGCACGCGGCGGCTTGTCCGGCAGCGCTTCGCAGGCGGAGGGGTTGTCATAAGTCACCGCGCCGGCGAGACCGCAGACCCGGAAGGCCGCTACCGCGTCTACCACGACTTCCGCGCGGCATTGCGCGTCGTCCAGCCGCACCAGTGGCTGGCGCTCCAGCGGGGCGCAGCCGACGGCAGCCTGAAGGTCACTATCGAGACGCCCGACGGCAAGATCACCGGCGAACTGGCCGCCCAGTGGGTGAGCGGGCCGGGAACCGCGGCGGGCGAGCAGATACGCCTGGCGGTGGAGGACGGCTACGCGCGGCTGCTACGGCCCTCCGTCGAGCGCGAGGTCAGCGGCGAGCTCGACGACTACGTCGGCGACCACGCCATCCAGGTCTTTGCTGCCAACCTGCGCAGCCTGCTCCTGCAGCCCCCGCTGCGGGAGGCGACGGTCATGGGCATCGACCCTGGCTTCCGAACGGGCTGTAAGGTTGCCACGGTGGACCCGACCGGCAAGCTGCTGCACACCGCCACCATCTACCCTCACCCGCCGCAGAACGAGCGGGCGAAGGCGCTGCAGGTCCTCGCGGGGTTGGTGCAGCTCGACGGCGTGACCGTCATCGCGATCGGCAACGGCACCGCCAGCCGGGAGACCGAGGGGCTGGTTGCGGAGCTGATCCAGGCGCAGCCCAGGGCAGGGAAGGGCAAACAGCTTGCCTACGTGATGGTCAGCGAGGCCGGCGCGTCGGTATACTCCGCATCCGACCTGGCACGCGCCGAGTTCCCCGACCTGGATGTGTCCATGCGCGGGGCTGTGTCTATCGCCCGGCGGCTGCAGGA
>JAKPQT010000729.1 GCA_029555885.1 Chloroflexota bacterium
CCGCATCGCTCGACAGGCCACCGCCGGAGGCATTGCATAGTTGGCGTCCAGCATGGCCCATGCAGGTCCCTCCGACACGAGCGTCTCTGATGCCGAAGGATTCAGCCGGCCATCCCGCACGTTCTTGATCAAGCCACGCAACTGCCGCGTGCCGTGAGTGAAGGTGCCGAGAGTATCAGTCGTGACGAGCGCTTCGGCCGTCAGCTGGGCATCGGCTTCATTGACCCCTGCCTTGCGCAGCGCTGCCAGGCAGAAGGCAATCAGGTCCTCAAGCTGAACGGTGAAATGTGTTGCCGTGGAACTCACGTCGTTTCTCCTTTCGTTAGGGTGAGAATCGACCTGACCATACCGCACGCAGGCACGACTGTCAACTTGGAAGCTCTTAACAAAAACGACCCGGTGAAGTTACCGGGTCGTCTGCAAGATCAGGGTATCTTGATGCAAATGGTACCCCCAGCGGGACTCGAACCCACGCTTCTAGCTCCGGAGGCTAGCGCTCTATCCACTGAGCTATGGGGGCAGATGTGTGCAAATTATAGCACCGGCGTCGTCACGAGGCAAAATCGGAGAGTTAAAATGACCGGGCCGAAGTTAGGCACTGCCAGCCCTGCCTAACCCCGACCCGAAGTGTCCTCAGTTTACCCTGCACGGTCTATCTCGAAAGTGAGGCACCATACGTTGTTACAACACGCGCAAAAAGACTGCAATTAAAGTTACAACCAACAACAAGCATAACACATAGATGTCCGCCGACCGCAGGTGCAAAGGCCGGAACGTCGTCCGGCGGATGCCGGGCGCACCGAGCGCCCGCGCCTCCAGCGCCCACCCCAAGCGCTCCCCGTGGCGCAGCGCGCCAATGACGACTGCCACCAGGATGGGCCGGTACGCGGCCAGGCGCGCCGTGAGGCTGCGTTTTGCCAGGTCCAGCCCGCGCGCCTGCTGCGCCTCGCTCACCTGCTCGAACAGCCCGCCGAGGATGGGCAGGTAGCGCAGCGCCAGCGCCAGCGTCAGCCCCCATGTATGGGGCATGCGCAGCGCCACGAACCCGCGCACCATTTCGCCTTGATCGGTCGTGCTGATCCAGAAGTAGAACGTCAGACTGAGCGCCAGCAGCCGGCTGGCCAGCAGCAAGCCCTGCATGGCTGCGCTTGCGGTCACGCGCACCGGCCCCAAGCGCAGCCAGACCGGCCCGGGCCCGCCCGCGAACAACGTGGTCAGCGTCACGACGACGAGCAGCAGCGGCAGCAGCCCGCGCAGGAAGGAGCCGATGCGCGGCCAGGGGATACGTGCGAGGCGCAGCAACAGCAGGCACAGCAGTGCGATTGCCAGCGCCATGCCCACCGCCACCTGGGGCGCGGACCAGAGGAACGTGAGCAGCGCGGCCACAGCGACGAACGCCAGCTTGACGCGCGGGTCCAGCATATAGAGCCAGTTGTTGCGCCGGACGAACAGGTCGAAGCCAGTCACGGGCCTGCCTCCGCCGCTGTCAGGCGCGACCACGCGGTCACGAACTGTTCCACGCTGGCGATACCGCGCGGCAGGCCAGCCGGTTCGAGCCGCTGCGCCAGGCGCACGACCGGCGGCGCGGCCAGCCGGGCCTGCCGCAGCACATCGCGCCGCGCGAACAGCGCCGCGGGCGGGCCGTCGAACAGCACGCGACCCTCCAGCAGGACCGCCGCGCGGGTGGCATGCTCAGCCACGAGACGCATGTCGTGGGCAATCAGGATGACCGTGTGACCGCTGCGATGATACGCGTTCACCGCAGCCATCAGTTCCTGGCGGCTGCGCCGGTCCAGCCCGCCGGTCGGCTCATCGAGGATCAGAATCTGTGGCTGAGTTGCCATGACCGCGGCCAGCGCCACCAGGCGGCGCTCCCCGCTGCCCAGCACCGCAGGCGGCAGGTCGCGATGCTCCGCGAGCCGGAACTGCGCCACGGCGGCATCCACGCGCTCTGCTACACCGGCCGGCGCCAGCCCCCGCAGCCGCAGCCCAAAAGCAATCTCCTCCTCCACGGTGCCTGCGAAAATCTGGTGGTCGGGGTTCTGGAAGACATAGCCGACCGTATGGGCCAACTCCGCGACGCGTGACTGGCGCGTGTCGCGTCCGTCCACCCGCACGCGGCCGCCGCTCGGCTTGAGCAGGCCGTTGAGATGCTTGGCGAGCGTAGTCTTGCCGGAGCCATTCGGCCCGACAAGCGCCAGGAACTCCCCGCGCGCCACGGCCAGAGTGACCCCGTGCAGCGCAGTCGCGCCGTCCGGATAGGCGAAGGAGAGGTTCTCGATGGCGATCTGAGGTTCAGCAGCAGGAGGCGTGCTGTGAGCAGCCGGTTCGGGCGGCTGCTGCACAGCATACCGGCTGCGCAGCGCACGCCGCAGCGCGCGATAGATCCCACTCATGCCGGTGCGGGCTCCGGCGGGCAGAGCTAACCGCTCGCCCAGCTCGACCATCTCCGGCACGCTGAGCCCCCAGTCCGCCAGCGGCACGGCCGCGCTGAAGATCGCAGCGGGCGGGCCATCGAGCGCGATGCGGCCCTCGTGCAGCACCGCAATGCGGTCGGCATAGCGCGCGGCCCGCTCGACCTCCTGCGTGGCGATCACGATAGCGACCTGACGCTCGCGCGCCAGCCGCAACAGCACCTTGAACACCCCCGCTTTGCCTGCGGGATCCAGGTTAGCCGTCGGCTCGTCCAGCACGAGCACCTGCGGCCGCATCGCCAGCATCGCGGCAATCGCCACCCGCTGTTTCTCGCCGCCGGACAGCCGGTGCGGCGACCGGTCACGGTGCTCAGTCAGCCCTACGGCGGCCAGCGCCCATGACACCCGTGCGGCAATCTCCTGCACGGGCAGGCCGAGGTTCTCCGGTCCGAACGCGATCTCGTCCTCGACGCGCATCTGCGTCAACTGTGCTTCCGCATCCTGAAAGACCAGCCCGACTGCACGCGCCAGCTCTGCAACCGCATATTGCTTGGTGTTCTGCCCGGCCACGGTCACATCGCCGCGGAACACGCCGCCAGTGACATGGGGCACCAGCCCGTTTAACGCCATGCACAGGGTCGATTTGCCTGCGCCGACGCGGCCGAGCAGCGCCACAAACTCACCCGGGTGGACCGCCAGATTGACCCCGCGCAAAACCTCAACCGCCGCCGCATCGGGCAGCGGCGGCGGGTATGCGTAGTGCAGTTCGTTGACAACGACGATGGGCGCGGAGAGGGACAAGGGACCTACTTGGGCAGGAACGCTGCGTCCACCATATCCGTGTACGCCAGATTGCGCGTGACGAGGCCCTTCTCCTGCAGCCACGCGATCACATCCGTGACCTCGGCCTCGCTCGGCACGCCGCGCGTCGGGAAGGGCGGCATCTCGTAGCTGTCCTGGAGGTTCTGCGGCACGCGGCCCTGCTCGATCAGGATGGCGCGGTACTGCTCGGGATTCGCGTTGAGCTCGGTCACGGCCTGCTCCCACGCGGCGAGGAACTTCGTGACGGTCTGCGGCTTGGCCGCCAGCGCAGCGGTGGTAAAGGTGAGCACCGACTGCGAGAGCTCCGCGTACCCGGCGTCATCCACGACCAGCGTCGCGCCCGCGGCGATGGCGCCCTGCGCCAGCGGATCCGGCAGCACCGCGGCCTGGATATTGCCGTTCATCAACTGCTCGTAACGGACGGTAATGGCGCCCACCTCGATCTTGGCGATCTCATCGGGAGCCAGCCCTTCGGCGGTCAGGATGCGGTCAGTGAGGTATTCGATGATCGTGTTGTTGCTGATGCCGATCGGCACACCCTTGAGGTCAGCCGGAATCGTAATGTTCGAGCGCGGGGCCGACAGGATGCGGAACAGCGGCGCGTCCGGGAAGGGCCGGCGCGAGGTGTAAACGGCCTTGACGCGCGTCTGCTCCTTGTTCAGCAAGCCGACGGATTGCAGGTCGGTCAAGACTGCATCCACCTGCCCCGTCTGGATGAGCACATCGCGCTCCTGCGGGCTCTTGACGGGCACGGTCTCCACCTGGATGCCCTGCGCCTCGAAATAGCCGTTCTGCTGCGCGACGAAAATCGGGATGATGTCCAGCACGGGGATCAGCGCAATCTTGAGCTTGCCATCCTCAGCAGGTGCGACGGCTGTCTCGGCCTGCTCCACAGGGGTGGGCATCTGACCGGTGCTGCTGACGGGCGCGGCCACCGGCACGCAGCCGGCCAGCGCCAGGATCAGCGCCAGGGGCAGAAATACGGATATGATACGGCGTCGGGAAATCACGACTACTACTCCTTCATACTTCAAAACGGCTTGACAGGTTACTTACGTTTGACTCTGCGCGCATTGGGTTGTTGGGTGGGCAACTCGCCCGGCGTCGGACGCTGGCGCCGCCAGGCGACGATGGGCGGCTCGGGCTCGTCCGGCACGTCGTCCTCCCCCACATCCTCCCAGGAGTCCCAGTCGCCGCTCCAGACGGGTGGCGTCATCGGGACCACGGCCAGCCGGAACACCAGGTAACCCAGGCCGACGCCCACGGCGAGCGCGACGAGGGTGCCCTGCCACTGCGTCAGGTCAAAGACCCGGTGCAACAGCCAGCCGATTGCAGCAAAGCCGAAAGCGCCCAGCGCCGCGCCGAATAGCGCAACCAGGATAACCAGAATGGCTATGACCAACCCTGCCAGGAGACCGCGCATCTACGCACCCCTTTCACTGTTACGCGGAGTACAAATGAAAGTATAGCACACTTCATTCACAGCATGTGTGAGATGACTACCCGTATGCCGATGATGACGAGGATGAGCCCGCCGATGACTTCCATACGCTTGCCGAAGGTCTGGCCCAACCGGTTGCCGAGGTAGATGCCGAGAATTGACATGAGCGCGGCCACGAGGCCGATGATGATGACCGGCCAGACGATGCTGACGCGCAGCACGGCGAACGACAATCCGACGGCAAACGCGTCGATGCTGGTCGCGATGGCGAGCATGACCAGCGTCCCGCCGCGCGAGGGGTCCACGCAGGGCCCGTCGTCATCCGCATCCAGCCCGGAGCGCACCATCCGCACGCCGACGAACGCCAGCAGCCCAAACGCGACCCAATGGTCGAATGCTGAGATGTATCGCTCCACGCCAACGCCGACCAGCCAGCCCAGCGCCGGCATCAGGGCCTGGAACAGGCCGAAGTGGAAGGCCAGCCGAAAGACGGGGCGCGGCCCGTTGATGAAGCCGGTGGTGCCGGCGCAGAGGCAGACGGCAAACGCGTCCATAGCGAGGCCAAGTGCAATGAGAAAGATTTCCAGGAGACTCACGGTTTGGTGACCCTGCGTGCAAAATGAACCGGCTGGCCGGCCGCGTCAGGCGACGCGCCGTCCAACCGGTGACGAACGATGGATGAGATTATATCCAACGAGGCCGCGTGGGCCAAAAACGGGGCACTGTACAGGTAGCGGCTGAACCACGCGGCGATGAGCTGCCCGGCGTAGCGGGCGTCCTCCTCGTCGAGCATCAGGTGATCCCCCCGGTCGAGCGCAACGAGGCTCTTGGGATGGCGTGCGAGGCCATAGATGTGCTCGGCCGCGCTGATCGGCACCACGCGATCTTCAGGCGCGTGCAGGATGAGCAGCGGCGTCTTCAGTTCGGCCAGGATGCGGCTCATGCTCTGGTCGCGCAGGTCATCGAGGAACTGCTTCTTCAGATGAAAGCGCCGGCCCATCAGCTCGACCTCCGCCTCACCTGCCGCCTCGATCTCAGGGGCCTTGCTGAGGATGATTTCCTCGAGATGGCCGAGGTTGGCGGGCGATGCAATGGTGACGATCGCGGCGACGGACGGGATATGCCGGGCGGCCATCAGGCAGGCCGCACCGCCCAACGAATGGCCGATGAGCAGGCGCGGGGCTTCGTGTTGCGCCTCCAACAAGCGCGCGGCCGCCGCGATATCCAGCACGTTGGACGTGAAGTTCGTGTCTGCGAAGACGCCCTCGCTCTCGCCCAGGCCGGTGAAGTCAAAGCGCAACACGCCGATGCCCGCCTCCGCCAGCGCCCGGTCCATGAAAGCGATGGTCTTCAGGTTCTTGGTGCAGCCGAAGCAGTGGGCGAAGACGGCATAGGCGCGCGGCGCGGCCTGGGCCGGCAGGTCCAGCCGTCCCTCCAGCGGTGCGCCACTCCCACCTGCAAACGTGATCTTTTCAGTGCGCATGTCACCCTGCTCAACCACACGGGGCACACTTACTCTTTACTCGTTACTCATTACTGATTCGAATAACGAGTAACGAGTAACAGCGCCTTCGGTGGCGAACGCTAACTCTTCTCGTACGGCACACCGTCGGCCGCGGGCGCGATGGCCCGGCCCACGACGCCGGCCAGCACGATCATGGTCACGATGTACGGAGCCATCAACAGGAATTCCGACGGGATCGGCACCCGCAGAATCTGGAGCTTGACCTGCAACGAATCGGCAAAGCCGAACAGCAGCGACGCCAGGAACGCGCCGATGGGCGTCCACTTGCCGAAGATCATGGCGGCCAGGCCGATGAAGCCCTTGCCCGCGGTCATCACCTCATCGAACCGACCGGATGATCCGATGCTGAAGTATGCGCCGCCCAGGCCCGCGATCGCGCCGCCGAGAATCACGTTGATATAGCGAATCTTGAACACATTGACGCCGAGCGTATCGGCCGCCTTCGGATGCTCGCCCACCGCCCGGGTCCGTAGCCCCCACGGGGTGTAGAACAGCAAGATGTGCAGAGCAGCCACCAGCAGCATCATTAAGTACACGATGATGCTGTTCTCGAAGAAGATCGGCCCAATGACCGGGATCTTTGAGAACAGCGGGATCGCGATGGGCTTGAAGATGCCTGAGTTGTTCAGCAGGTCGGCGTTACGCTCGAGGAAGCGCGACGAGATGTAACTGGTTGTACCGGTAGCGAAGACGTTGATGGCCACACCACTGATGATCTGATCCACTTTGTAGCGGATGGCGAGGAAAGCGTGCACAGCAGCCAGGAGGGCACCGGTCAGAATGGCGACGATCAGGCCGACCCACAGGCTGTCGGTCAGGCTGGCAGCGATGACCGAGGTCTGCGCCGCCAGTAGCATGATGCCTTCGATGCCGATGTTCGTCACACCCGCGCGCTCGCTGATCACACCACACAACCCCGCCAGCGCGATGGGCGTCGCGCGCACCAGCGAACTGGACAAGATCCCGACCATATTGAAGGATTTTCCGCGCGCCGCCCAGGCCAGGAAGGCCAGGACGAAGAACGTGGCAACCAACCCGATAATGACGCCGGCGCGCTTGAAGCCGCGTGCGATCTGAGCTGCACCCAGGAAAACCGAAATGGCAGACAGGAGATAGATCGTGGCTGTGGTAGGCACGGTCACGTCCGGAATCCGCATCGCCTGCGAGCCGATGCCCGGATTCATGCCGAACTTCGTCTCCAACCCACTTTCTAGTCCGATGCCAAACAGCAGGAAGATGGCAAGGCCGATGAGCAGAAGCACGACACCCGTGATCCTGCTGCGTCGGATTTCGGCCGGGAGCGCCCTGGTCGCGGTTGCAGTAGTCATGGTAGTCACCTCTCCCTCAGCCTCAAGATCCCCACCCGCGGGTCAAAACGACTCTCTCCGCAGCCAGCCTCCGCAGCCGGTATAGCCCGCGAATGATATCCGGCGCCGCAACGAAGACAATCACTAAGGCCTGGATAATCGAGATGATATCGATCGGGATGCCGGCCAACGATTGCATGCTGGTGGCCCCGCTGCGCAGGAAGCCCCACAACAATGCGGCCAGCACAACGCCGAAGGGATGGCTCTTGCCGACCAAGGCGATGGCGAGGGCGTCAAAGCCGTAGCCCGCGGAGAACCCCTGGCCGACCCAGTAATCTACACCCAGCACCTGGCTCGCGCCTGCCAGCCCAGCCAGCCCGCCGCTCAGCGTCATAGCAAGGACGATAGTACGGGTAATGCTCATGCCGGCGTAGCGCGATGCGTCAGGATTCGCGCCCACCGCCCGGATGGTAAAGCCGATGGTCGTCTTGAACAGCAACCAAAAGACCAAACCGGCCACGATCAAAGCCAGGAAGAAGCCCACATTGAAGCGCAACGGATCCCCAAACAGACGCGGCAGCTCCGCGGACGCTTGTATGTGGGGGGTCACCGGTCGGAAGCCGGGCGCCTTCATCGGACCGTTGATCAGCCAGTCGCTCAGGCGGTAGGCGATGTAGTTCATCATGATGGTGTTGACCACCTCATGACCGCCGGTCTTCGCCTTGAGCCAGCCGGGAATGGCGCCCCAGATCGCGCCCACCAGGAATCCGCCCAGGATGGCCAAGGGCAGATGCACGAGCAAAGGCCAGCCGACCAGACTGTAGCCGACAAACGCCGCGCCCAATGACCCCATGAAGAACTGACCCTCGGCGCCGATGTTGAACCGACCGGCCCGAAAGCCCAACGCTACCCCAAGCCCCGCAAAGATGTACGGTGTCGAGGCCGTCAGGCTTTCGGTGATGGGGTAGAAGGCCTGCCGCATGGCAGCGGGGTCACCGCTTCCCAGTGCGCGTACCATCTCGGGCACACTGCCAAACGAGCCGTAGAAAAGCGCACCATACGCCGTCGAGATGGACTTCCAGGCGGCGGCAAACGCAGCGCCGGGTGCTTCAAAGAACCTGCGAAAGGCGGCTACTACCGCAGGGTCGGTGACGATGATGACAATCGCGCCAATGATCAAGCCAGTCAGCACGGCCAAGAGCGGAACGAGGATGTTCTGCAGAACCGCACTCCGCCTGACGAGCTGCTTGCGTCCGCCTCTACCTTGAGCCGAGCCGGCATCCGGCGCCGAAACCGGAGGCTGCGTGGATTGAGTGTTATTCAACGGTGCCTCCTTGGACAGTGTCCTTAGAATACCCGCTCGACAGCGCCGTGATCGCCCATCGGCTTTGCTACGGCCGCAGCCTCAGCAGGCTTGATACCAGCCATCAACAGGCCCAGGTATTCTTTCGTGACACCTTGGGCCGGTACAATGTCCAGGATCATGCCTTTATACATAACGGCGATACGATCGGATAGCGCCATAATCTCATCCAATTCAGCAGAGACGACGAGCACGGCTGTGCCCTCATCGCGCTTCTGAATGATGCGCGAGTGGATGTACTCGATCGACCCCACATCCAGGCCGCGCGTGGGCTGCGAAGCGATGAGCAGCTTGATCGGCCGTGAGAACTCACGCGCGACGATGACCTTCTGCTGGTTGCCGCCCGACAGCGTCGATACGTTCACATGGACATTCGGTGTGCGCACATCGAACTGCGCGACCAGTTCCTCTGACGCTGCGAGGATGGCCTCCTGCTGCATATTGATGCCCTTGGCGAACGGCGGCAGGTAATAAGTGTTTAGTGCGATATTGTCGGAAACTGGGAAACTCAGCACGAGGCCGTGCTTCTGGCGATCTTCCGGCACATGCGCGACGCCCTGCTCAGTGATCTGGCGGGGGTTGGCCTTGCTGACGTCGTGGCCGAGGATGCGAATCTCGCCCAATTCGGGTGAGCGCAGGCCGGTCAGGGCGTAGACCAGCTCAGTCTGCCCGTTGCCTTGCACGCCGGCCACGCCAAGCACTTCACCGGCCCGCACCTCAAATGAAACCCCTTTCACCGCGACATTGCCCCGGTCATCCAGGGCCACCAGGTTCTTAACTTCAAGGACTGGCTCGCCGGGTGTCGCCGGTTTCTTGTCGACGATGAGGTTAACATCGCGGCCCACCATCATGGAGGCCAGATTCTGTGGGGTCGTCTTAGCGGGTTGCACGGTGCCCACTGTGCGGCCCAGTCGCAGCACGGTAATCCGATCAGCAATCGCCATGACCTCCTTAAGCTTGTGTGTGATGAAGATAATAGACTTGCCCTGCGCCACCAGCGAGCGCAAGACCTTAAAGAGGTCTTCGGCTTCCTGAGGGGTCAACACGGCGGTGGGCTCATCGAGGATCAGGATGTCGGCGTTACGATACAGGACTTTGATGATTTCGACGCGTTGCTGGGTCCCGACCGACAGGTCTTTGACATAAGCGTGCGGGTCGACTTCCAGACCGTGCGTCTTGCCGATCTCCACGATGCGCTGCGCGACTTGCTCCCGATCCAGGAACATCCCGCGTGTCGTCTCCACTCCAAGCATGACGTTCTCGGTCACCGTCATGACTGGCACAAGCATGAAGTGCTGATGCACCATGCCGATGCCGCGCGCGATGGCATCATTCGGCCCGGCAATATGTGCTTTTTCGCCGCGCACCAGGATTTCACCCTCGTCCGGCCGGTAGAGGCCGTAGAGTATGTTCATGAGGGTGGTCTTGCCGGCGCCATTCTCGCCCAACAGCGCCAGAATTTCCCCCTGCTCCAGGGTGAGATCAATATGATCGTTGGCAAGCACACCTGGAAAGGCCTTTGTGATGCCGCGCAACTCCAATACGGGTGGCATGGTCGCGCTCCTGCATATGAGGGTAGCATCAGGGGTCAGGAAACTGCGTTCCCTGACCCCCGTAGCTGGTTGCGGTACTACTGGTTCAGAACATCATCAACCTTGAGCTTCCCGCTGATGATGTCTTGCTTGAGTTGGTCGATCTCGGTCTGCAGGCCAGCCGGAACCTTGTCGGCCAGATCATGGAACGGCGCAATGCCCACACCGCCATCGGACAGGGTGCCCACGTAGGTGCCGCCCGCGAAAGTATCGGTGGCTACCGCCTTCACGGCATTGAACACGGCCACATCCATGTTCTTCATCACGCTGGTCAGGTACGTCTCCTTGTACTCAGGAATCGATTCGTACCAGTCCGAGTCCACGCCGATGATCATGCAGCCCTTCTCCTTACAGGCTGCCGCCGA
>JAKPQT010000733.1 GCA_029555885.1 Chloroflexota bacterium
CCGTCTCGGACGTGCCGGACAGCGCGTTCCAGAGCTCGGGGAGGCGGGGCAGGATGTCGAGGCTGCTCGCGCGGTCGCGGATGGCCCAGATGAGCTGCTGCTGGCGCTGCGCGCGACCGAAGTCCGTCGTCAGGTAGCGGTAGGTGGCGAACTTGCGGGCGGTTGCGCCGTCGAGCTGGACATCGCCCGCAGGCAGCGTCCAGTTGATCATCCGGTTGGGGTCCTTCGGGTCAGGCGTCTGCTCGTAGAGCGGGCAGTCCAGGTGCACCGTCACCCCGCCCAGCGCATCGACCAGCTTCGCCAGCCCATCCATCTTGATGAGCACGACATGATCCACCGGCACGCCCAGCGCCTCCTCGACCACGCGCTCGGCCAGCGCGGGGCCGCCGCCGGGATAGTCCTTGTAGCCGCCCACGAAATAGGCCGAGTTCAGCCGGTCCGCGCCCCAGGTCGGGATGTCCACCCACAGGTCGCGCGGGATGCTCAGGACGCCGACCTCGTCCGCGGCCTTGTCGATGGCGACGAGCATGATCGAATCCGTGTGCATCATCCACGGGCCGGGCCGCACGTCCGCGCCGAGAACGAGGATGTTTTGCGTCTGCTCCAGCCGCAGCGGCGCTGACGCGTCGAAGGTCGGTGTCGCGGTCGCAGTGCCGATGACCTCGACCGTCGGCGTGAGGGTCGCGGTGGCGGTTGGCGTGCTCGTGCCCGTTGCGGTCGGTGTCGCGGTGGGAGGCACGGGCGTGGGCGATGGTTCGCGCGTGGCGATCGATGTGGGTTCGGCGACCGCAGTGTCAACTGCGACCGCAGTCGGCTCGACGGTCGGAGCCGCCGCAACCACGGCAGGCGTCGCGGTGGGCTGCGGGCTGCGCGGGCCGCAGCCTGCCAGCAGGAGCAGCGCGAGCAAAACCAGCACCGGTCGTTTGATGGGAGGTTGTGTCATTGGCATAGCTTTACGGCTGCGGTTGCAAACCGCAGCCTGATACGTCAGACCTGCTGAAGCAGGTCGGCTCAGCAGAGATCGTAGCGTGCCTCGGCACGCTTGGCCTGGCAGTCTGCGGTTTGCCACCGCAGGCCCAAGCGCCGGCGGCGCGACGCAGTTACCTGATTATTTGGTCAATCGCCATGTAACCGCAGCCGTGGGGCTTGCAGCAGCCCGTCGGGGAGTGTACGCGCATAGCCAGCAAAGCCGGCCAAAGCCTCGACTCCAATTTGTATCCCGATCAGGCGCCCGGGACTTTGATGGTAGACGTCCACCCGTACGGGTCGGCGGCGCGGCCGTACTGGATGTCGGTGAGCGCCTGGTACAGGTGGCGGGCAACCGGTCCGGCCTCGCCGTCGTGAATCGTGACGGCCTCGCGGTCGTCGCCGAGTTTGCCGACCGGCGCGATGACCGCGGCGGTGCCGATGCCGAACGCCTCGGTGATGCGGCCCGCGTGAATGTCGTCCCACACCTGGCCGATGTCGATGCGGTCTTCGCTGATGGTGTAGCCCAGGTCGGGCGCGAGGCGCAGGACTGAGTCGCGCGTGATGCCCGGCAGGATGCTGCCCGACAGCGCAGGCGTGCTGATGTGCTTGCCCTCGTACACGAACGCGATGTTCATCGCGCCGACTTCCTCGACATAGCGCCGCTCGACCGCGTCCAGCCACAACACCTGCTGATAGCCCTGGGCCGCGACCTTCTCTGCGACGTACAGGCTGGCGGCATAGTTCCCGCCGGTCTTGGCGGAGCCGGTGCCGCCGCGCACCGCGCGCACGTGGTCGCGCGAGACGTATACGGCGACGGGCTTGAACCCGGTGGCGAAGTATGGCCCGACTGGGCCGACGATGATGTAGTGGATGTAGTCGTGGCTGGCATGGACGCCCAGCCCGACGTCCGCGGCGATGAGCGTGGGCCGGATGTAGAGCGACGCGCCATCCTGCGCGGGCACCCACTCGTGTTCCAGCCGGACCAGTTCGGCAATCGCCTCGACGTGATCCTCGGGGTCCACCTGCGCCATCGCCATGCGCTCGGCGGAGCGATTGAAGCGCAGGGCGTTCTCCCACGGGCGGAACAGGTTGATGTGGCCGTCGGGCCGGCGGTAGGCCTTCAAACCCTCGAAGATTTCCTGGCCGTAGTGCAACACCGCGGCCGCGGGGTCCATGCTGAAAGGCCGGTAGGGGCCGATGACCGCGTCGTGCCAGCCCAGGGCCGGCGTGTAACGCTGGCTGAACATCCGGTTGCTGAACGTCTTGCCGAAGACGAGTTCCTTCGGCATCGGCTTCATCTGCTCTGGCGCCAGCGGCTCGATGGTGATTTTCATGGTTGTCCTCCCGGTGCTGTGGAGACCCGCGTCCGCGGACTTGCGACAGCGTGTCTCATCAAAGTGGTATCATTCATGATTCGCGGAACGCAGCCACCGCCTCGTCCAGCTTCTCCGGCAAGCCCATCAGGATCAACTCGTCTTCCGGCAGGAGGTGCTCGTCGCCGCCGGGGTTGGCGATCATCTCGGTGCCCCGCCGGATGGCCAACACCGTCACATCGTAACGTTGGCGCAGGTCGATCTGGGCGAGGGTGCTGCCTGCGACCGGCGACGCCGGCGGCAGCAGGAACTTCCGCATATCCATATCGGGCAGATGTTCTTCGAGGTCAGGAAAGTCGATGGACTCCAACTGGTGCGTACCCATATCGTAATGGCCGCGCAGTTGATCGGTGACCGTGCCTTCCCAGAGCGGGACCTTGGCGAAATAGGCGGCCCGCCCGATGATGTGGGCGGCGACGGGCGCGCTCAAAAACACGAAAAGGATGGTGGCGACCGCGTGGGAGGTTGCCACCAGGTCCTCAAAGTAGATGACGACGGCCAGCATGATCGTGCCCAGCCCCAGCGTGGCGACTTTGGTGGTGGCGGACATACGCAGGAAGAGGTCCGGCATGCGTGTGATGCCCAGCCCCGCCAGAAACATCAGGATGGCGCCCACCAGGATCAGGATGGCCGTAACGGCTTCCAGCATGGTCAGGCCCGCCTTTCGATGTAGTGTGCGAAGGCCACGGTGCCCAGGAACGAAATCAGCGCCAGCACGATAGCCAGGTCAAGCAATACCGGCTCGTCGGTTGCAATAGCATATATGGCGATGATGCCGATCATCAACGTGGCAATCAGGTCCAGCGCGACGACACGATCGGGCAGGGTCGGCCCGCGCACCAGCCGCACAAATGCGAGGATCACCGCGATGGTCAGCAGTGGAAACGCCACGTACACCACCAGGTCCTGCACGGTCATCGGAGCACCTCCAGAACACGGCGCTCAAAGCCATCTTTGATCTGGCGCCGGAACTGCTCGGTGTCGTCCCCCAGGGTCATGGAGTGAATGTACATCACGCGGCGGTCAGCCGATACGTCGAGGCTGAGCGTGCCCGGGGTGAGCGTGATCAGGTTCGCCAGCAGCGTAATCTCCATGTCGGTGCGCACGTCCAGCGGCACTGCGATGACGCCAGGGCGCATCTTGCGGTGGGGCGCCAGTATGTAGTAGGTGACCTGCAGGTTAGCCTGAATCATTGCCCAAACGAAGAAGGCGGCGAAGCCCAGCACCTGGCGCACTTTGGTGAAATAGCCCAGTGGCTTCCCTGCGCGCTGCGCCACCCACAGCATGACATAGCCGAGCGCAAAGCCGAGGGCCAGGTTGGCGGGCGTGAACTGCCCCGTCAACGCAACCCAGGCCAGGGCCAGCAGGACATTCAAGAGCAACATGGCTATGGCTCTCCCAGCACGGTCTGGATGTACAGATCCGGATTCAGCAACTGCTTGGCTGCCCGCGTGGCGAGGGCGAAGAACGGTTCCACCGTCAGCCCGATGACTGCGGTGATGAGCGCGAGCATCACGATGGGCAGCAACAGCGCGAGCGGGCCCGGGCCGCGGGACACGCCATCGGCTGCCTCCGGGGCTTCCGGCGCTGGCTTCCAGAAGACCTCGCCCCAGATCTTGGTCATGGAAAACAACGTGAGCAGGCTGACGGCCAGGGCGACCCCCACAATGACGTACTCCTGGACGCTCAGCGCGGCCTGAATCAGCACGAGCTTGGCCCAGAATCCGGAGAGGGGCGGAATGCCGGCCAGCGACAGGGCCGGAATCAGAAAGAGCAGGGCCAGGCCGGGATAGGCCGCATACACGCCGCCCAGCTTCTTGAGCTGGTCGGTGCCGTACATGCGCTGCGTTACGCCGCTGATCAAAAACAGGTTGGTTTTCACGATGATGTGGTGCATGATGTAGAAGATGGAACCTGCCAGCGCCAGGGGCGTAAAGAGGCCCAGCCCCATCATCATGTAGCCGATCTGGCTGACGATATGGAAGGATAGAATGCGCCGGAAGCTGTTCTGGGCGACCGCACCAAGCACGCCGGTGACCATTGTCAGGCCGGCCAGAACCAGGATCACCGTGTGCGTGAAGCCGGTGTCCCGGACAAAGATGAGCGTGAAGACGCGGATGAGCGCGTAGACGCCGACCTTGGTGAGCAGGCCGGCGAAAATGGCGGAGACAGCCACCGGCGGCGTGTGATAGGACGCCGGCAGCCAGAAGAAGAGCGGGAACATCGCGGCCTTGATGCCGAACGCCACGAGAAACAGCATACTCAGGGCCGTGAGCAGGCCCGGATGCGCGAAGCTCCTGACCTGGACGGCCAGGTCGGCCATGTTGAGCGTGCCGACAACGCCGTAAAGGATGCCGATGGCCGCCAGGAAGAGCGCGGAGGAGATCAGGTTGAGGGTGACGTACTTGACCGCGCCTTCGAGCTGAGCCCGCTCGCCGCCCAGCGCGACCAGCACGAACGAGGACAGGAGCATCACCTCGAACCAGACGTAGAGATTGAAGATGTCGCCGGTGAGAAACGCGCCGCACACGCCCATCAGCAGGATGTGCAGGAGCGGGTAGTAACCGAAGTGTTCGCGCTGCGCATCGATGTTGGCCAGCGAGTAGACCGCCACCGCGAGCCCCATCAGCCCGGCCAGCACGACCATGATCGCGCTGAAGAGGTCCGCGACGAGGGTGATGCCATAGGGGGCGGGCCAGTTGCCGACCTGCGCCACCTGGATGCCGCTGCGCGAGACGAAGGACAGCAGGGCCAGGCCCGTAGCCAGCAGCGCGGCCGCGCCCAGCACGCTGAACCAGCGCTGGGCGCGCAGCGACGATCGGGCCAGCAGCGCGAGAATCGCGGTGAGCAACGGGATAATCAGCGGCAGGACCAGGGTTAGCGTCATCAGTTCGTGTCCGTGCTCTTCAGATCATCGAGGTCGTCTGTGCCCAGGGTCTGATAGACGCGCTTGAACAACACCAGGGCGAATGCCTGGACCCCGAAGCCGATGACGATGGCGGTCAGAATCAGCGCCTGGGGCAGGGGATCGGCAAAAGGACCTTCGATACCGCTGCTGCCCGAGGGAATCAGGGCCGGCTGGCCGCGGGTCAGGCGGCCCAGCGTGAAGATGAGCAGATTCGCCGCCTGACCGAGCAGCGCGAGGCCGATAATCAGGCGCACTAGATTGCGCCGCATCATCATGTACAGGCCTGCGGCGTAGAGCCCGCCAATGACAAAAGCCAGGAAGGTCTCCATGTTACGCCTCCGCCAGACCGAAGATGATGGTGAGCGTCACACCGATGACGACCAGGTAGACGCCGATGTCGAATAACAGCGGCGTGCCCACTTTGCCCAGCAGGGGCACTGCGTATTCGCTCCACAGGCCAGTCATGAACGGCTGTCCTGCAACCAGGCCAATCACCCCGCTAGTCAGAGCCACCAGCAGCCCCAACCCGATGAGGGTGCGGGAATCGATCCCGAGCGTACGCCGCGCCGTTGCCACATCGTACGCGATGGCGTAAAGCGCGAAAGCGGCCGCGGCCACCAGGCCGCCCACAAACCCGCCTCCCGGCTCGTTGTGCCCACGCAGCAGCAGGAAGATGGAGAACAGCAGCAGCAGCGGCAGCATGTAGCGCGTCGCAGTGGAGAGAATCAAAGACGTCATATGCTTGTCCCGTTCACTTGTCCGAACGCAGCTTCAACAGGGCGAATACCCCGATCGCGGCGACGGACAAGACTGTGATCTCGCCCAGGGTGTCCAGGCCCCGGAAGTCCACCAGAATCACATTATCGATGTTGCGGCCGCGCGCGAGCGGCACCGCATTCTCGGCAAAGAAGGGCGACAGCCGTGATTCCATCGGCATGGCCGTCGTCACCAGCACCAGGACGGTCATCAGGGCGCCGGCGGACAGGGCCACCACCGCGTCGCGCACCCGTGCGGGCCGCGCGGTCAAGCGCGCGAACCTGGGCAGGCGGTAGAGCACCAGCACGAACAGGAACACGGTCAGCGTCTCGATGGCAAACTGCGTCATCGCAAGGTCCGGCGCACCGAACAGGGTATAGATGAGCGCCACACCGTAGCCGACGACGCCGAGCGCGGCCACCGAGGTCAGCCGGGACGAGGATGAGATGGCCACCACCGTGGCCGCCAGGATGAGCAGGCCGACCAGCACCTCATAGAAGCGCACGTCGGTGTTGGCTTCGGGCGACCAGGCCACGCCGCCGCGGGTGACCAGGGCGAAGGCGGCCAGCCCCACCGTCGTCAGGATGGTGATAATCAGGTAATAGCGCAGATAGCCGCTCTGCAGGATGCGTGTCTGGGCGCCGGCCACGCTGTTCAGGCCGCGCAATGCCAGGTCGTACCCGCGCTGCGGCCCCCAGTGGCCCGCATGGCGCAGCAGCGAGATGACCCACGGCGCGAAACGCGCGAGCACACGGTACAGGGCCTCTCGTCCCACGTAGATGGCCGCGCCCACCACGACGGTGAGGACGCTCAACGCAAGGATGGGGCTGACGCCATGCCAGAGGGCCAGCTCGATCTCCGTGGGCTGCGCGCGCACCGCGCTCGCCGCCGCAGACACCAGCGTACTGGGGAGGGCCTCCGGCAGCAGGCCGTTCAGCAGGCCCAGCCCGGCCAGCACGACCGGCCCCAACCACAGGGCGAGCGGCGCTTCGTGCGGTTTCTTGGGAGGGTCCCCGCGCCGTCCGAAGAAGGGACGCAGGCTAACCATCCCGGCCACGGCGACCAGCGCCATGTTGGCTGCAACGCCCGCCGCAGTGACCAGGCCCGCCGCGCGCGGGGCCTGCAGCTTGGCCTCATAGAGCAATTCCTTATTGATGAACCCGAGCATGGGCGGCAGGCCGGCCATGGAGAGCGCGGCTAACACGGCCGCGGCCGCGGTGATGGGCATGGCCCTTGCCAGCCCGCCCAGCCGCCGGATGTCACGGGTGCCTGTCTCGTGGTCGAGGATGCCGGCCACTAGGAACAGCGCACCTTTGTACAGTGCGTGCACCAGCAGGAAGAGCATGGCCGCCTTCACCGAGAGGGTCGTGTCCAGCCCGAGGAGCAGCACGAGCATGCCCAACGTGCTGACGGTCGAGTAGGCGAGGATGCGCTTGAGGTCCGTCTGGACGAGCGCCAGAAGCGCGCCCAGGAGCATGGTCAGTATCCCCGCGCCGGTGACGAGGTAGTGCCACTCATCGGTGCCGCCGAGCAGCGGGCTCAGCCGCGCCAGCAGATAGACGCCGGCCTTGACCATCGTGGCCGAGTGGAGGTAGGCGCTGACGGGCGTGGGCGCTTCCATGGCGTTCGGGAGCCAGAAGTGGAAGGGCGCCTGGGCGGACTTGGTGAACGCGCCGAGGAGGATCAGCAGCAGGGCGGGCAGGTAAAGGGCATGCTCGCGGACCGCACCTCCGTTGCTGAGGAGCGCCGCCAGTTCCAGGCTGCCGCCAATCTGCCCCAGGAGGAGCAGCCCGGCCATCAAGGCGAGCCCGCCCCCGCCTGTGACCAGGAGCGCCTGCAATGCGGCGGCGCGGGCCCCCGGCCGGTCATGGTCCAGGCCGATGAGCAGGAAGGAGGTCAGGCTGGTCAGCTCCCAGAAGACGAAGATCGTGATCAGGTTGCCGGCCAGGACGACGCCGAGCATGGAGGCCATGAACATCAGCACCAGCGTATAGAAGCGGGTGAGCTGCGGTTTGCCGGCCAGGTAGCTGCCGGCATAGATGATGACGAGCGCGCCGATGCCGGTAATCATGAACGCGAACAGCAGGCTCAAGCCGTCGATGTAGAATGACAGGTTGATGCCCAGCCCCGTGGCCCAGGGTCGGGAGACCATGATGGCCTCCCCATGGGCAACGGACCCGAGGAGGCTGGCAAAGTAGACCGCCAGCCCGGCGGGCAGCAGCGCCAGCAGCCAGCCGGTGGCCCCGCGCGCAAGGCGGTGCAGCCACGGCGCGATGATGGCCAGCACAAAGCCCGCTAAGACTGCAAAGATGATGACCATGGCACTCTCACGGTTTCCAGACCCTATCGTTGAGCCGCGTTGTCCTGGCGCGGCGCTTGCTCGATGGCCGCCAGGTCATCGCGAATGGCGTGTTTCATCGGGATGCCGATGCGGTGGGCGGCCGAGCCGATGGCGTGGGAGGTGACCGGCCCGCCGATGACCAGGAGCACGATGAGCACCAACCCCTTGCCGAATTCCAGCGGTGTCAGCGCGACCGTCGCGAGCAGGAGCAGCGCGACCCCGAACACGCTCACCTTGCCGGTCGCGTGCAGCCGCGTGTAGACATCCGGCAGGCGGATGAATCCTACCACGCCGACGATCGAGAATGCGGTGCCGATGATTACAGCGATAATGGCGATGAGTTGGAAGAGTGTGTCCATTGCGTCCAGCCCGGTACGGGTTCCATCTAAAACATCTGCTGGTCCGAGATGTATTTCGCCAGCGCGATCGTGCCGACGAAGCCCAGGGCGGCCAGGCCCAGCGCCACATCGATATAGGTCGAGTTCACCAGGATCAGCGCAATCAGCACCAGCACGGCCAGTATCAGCGTGCCCACCAGGTCGCTGCCGATCAGGCGGTCGATGACGTTCTCCCCGCGCCACACGCGCCAGACGCACACCGCAATCAGGGCGATGTGGATTGCCAGGGCGATATCGAGGACGCTGGAAAGGATTTGGCTCATTGTCTTCAGCTCTACTCAGCGCATGCCGGGCAGGTCAGGCGAAAATCTTGCTCAACAGGTCGCGGCGCATGGTCTGCGCCTCGGTCGCGTATTGGGCCGCGTGCGTGGCATCCAGGCAATGCACGTACAGGACGCCCTTATCGTCGATGCCGATGACCAGCTCGCCCGGCGTGATGGAGAGCGCATGTGCGCTGAGCGCGGTCGCCAACTCGCTTTTGCAGCCCGAATGAATGGCGACGATGCCGGGCTGGATCGGCAGCTTGGGGTCGAGCACGATGCGCGCCACACCGACGCCGCTCCTGACGACATCGGACGCCAGGAGCGCGATGTAACGGATCGTCGCCCAGATCGCAAGGGGCAGCCGGCGCAGGTCCATGCGGCCCGGCTGCGGTCGCAACAGCAGCGCCGCTACGGTCGCCACCAGCACGCCCAGCACGATGTTGCTGAGCTGTAAGTTGCCGGTCAGCGCCAGGTAGATGACGAGCAGGATGAGGATGGTGCGAATATAGTGCATAGTCGTCTGCCTTAGCGCCCCAGCACGGCCATGATATACAGGGTCGGATCCCCCAGCCACATCGCCACATCGTTCGCCAGGCGCAGGAGCGGCTCGGCCCACAGCCCCAGCAGCAGGCACAGGCCAATCAGCAGGGTCGGGGCCAGCAGATTGTCACCGCCCGACTTGGCCTTGACTCCCTCTGCAGGCGGCGTCCACCAGATGAGCTGGAAGGCCCGCACCACATAGACCAGCGTCAGGATGCCGGCCACGCCGATGATCGCGAGCGCAGGATACTCGCCGGCCAGCACACCGCTGCGGAACAGGGCCAGCTTGCCGACAAACCCGTTGGTGGGCGGGATGCCGGCCAATGCCAAACCACCCAGCAGGAAGAGCCCGCCCATGTAGGGCAGCGTCTTGCCTACGCCGGTGATATTCGCAAACGCGGCGGACTTGATGGGCGCGCGGCTGGCAACTGCGCCGGCCAGCATCAGCAGGGCGGCCTTGATGAGGCTGTGATTGACCGTCAGCACGAGCGCCGCGGCCAGCGCAAACGGCGTGCCCCAGCCGATGCCGGCCAGGATCAGGCCGATCTGCGCCAGGGTCGAGTAAGCCAGCATGCGTTTGGCGTTGTGCGTGCCCAGCGCGGCCAGCCCGCCGAACAGGATGCCGGCGATGCCCAGGACGACCAGCAGCCCCCTCAGCGTGGCGGCCTGGGGTAGGAAGAGCAGCGTGGTCATCCGCAGGAAGCCGTAGACGCCCAGCTTCACCACCACGGACGAGAGCATCGCGCTGACCGGCGTCGGCGCGGCGGTGTGGAAGTCGGGCTGCCAGAAGTGCAGCGGCACGACGGCGCTCTTCGCCATGAAGAAGACGAACATCAGCACCACGGCCATCGAGTGCAAGGGCGGCAGTGCGGTTCCAGCCTGAGCCTGCAGCACGATGCGCTGGGCCAGGTCGGCCATGTTCAGCGTGCCGTAGGAGACGTACAGCGCGCCCACCGCACTGAGCAGGAAGATGGCCGCGAACAGGCTGATGAAGAAGTATTTGTACGCGGCCTCCGCGCCGTAGCGGTCGTCGGAGATGGCCGTCAGCACCGCGCCCGATGTGACCAGCAGCTCGGCGAACACGAACAGGTTGAAGATGTCGCCGGTCAGGAACGTGCCCGTCAGCCCGGTGGTGAGGGTCAAGAAGAGCGGGAAGAACGCCGGGTAGGTGATGCACTTGTCCCGGCAGCCCAGCGCGTAGATCATGCCCGTCACCATGACCCCCTGGGCCATGACCACCATGCTCGCACCCAACAGGTCGCCTACCAGCCCGATGCCGAACGGCGCCGGCCAACCGCCGAGCTGGAACACGACCGGCCCCTGCGTCCACGCGGCCCACAGCAGCGCAATGGTCGCCGCGAACGAGGTGAGCAGCGTGCCGAACGACCACGCGCGCTGGACGCGCGGCCAGCGCCAGACCAGCAGCCCCACGGCTGCGCCGGTCAGCGGGATGAGGATGGGCAGCAGGACGAGGTGTCCGTTCACAGCGTCAGGGCCTCACCGATTCTGAGCGTGACGTCATGTGCCATAGTTCGCGTCGTTCGTCGCTCAATTCCTGGCTCAATTCCTCAACTCCGAGATTTCATCAGAATCCGCGGTGTGATAGCGCGTCGAGAGCACGTAGAGCAGGGCCAGCACCAGCGAGAACCCGGCCATGCTGATGACGATCGCGGTGAGCACCAGCGCCTGGGGCAGCGCGTCGCTGCGCTGGCCGGTTTCGTTGACGTAAGCCGCAACCAGGCCCTGGTACGCGCCGGTGGATAGCAGGAACAGATTCACCGCATTCGAGATGATGATCAGCCCGATGGTGGAGCGGATCACGTTGCGGCGCAGCATCTGGAAGATGCCCACCCCGAACATCGCGCCGATGGCCAGCGCCTTAAGCAGATCCATAGTGCTTCCTGGTCTTCTTGTATCAACAAAGCCGGATACCCGGCCTACTTTTCCACCGGCGCATCCTTCGGATGTCCCAATGCACCCAAGGTCATGGACGCGCCGCCGAGCACCGTCAGGCAGATGGCCGCCTCGAAAATGAAGGAGGTGCTGAGTGCGAAGCCCCTCGGCAGCGGCAGCCCGAGCATCTTACCATAGTCGAGGTTGGCGAAGAACGAGCCGGTCAGTACGGCGGCCAGGACGGCATCCAGGATGACGAGCAGCAGCCCCGCACCGATGAGATTGAAGGGCCGCAACCACGGCAACTGCCGCCGCGTTTCTTCGTAGCCGAACACCACGTACCAGAACGCGATGGCCAGGCTGATGATGACGCCCGCGGTGAAGCCGTCGCCGGCCTGGTCATGGCCGTACATCATCTGCACCGAGCCCAAAATCAGCGTCACCGGCAGCAAGACATGCGCCAGGACGCGTACGAACGGTGACGGCCGGATCCCGCCGATGCCCATGATGCGATAGTCGTGTTCTTCGTCGCCCAGGCCGTACTCGTGTTCCGGGCCGTGGGCCACCGCCTGGACCTCGGGGGCTGTGCCTGCCGGGGTTCCGGTGGCCGCGGCTGCCGGTCTGCCCTTCCCCCAATCCGCGCGAGCGGCATAGCGCAGCAGCGTATACACGCCCAGTCCTGCCAGCCCGAAGACGGCGATTTCGATGAGCGTGTCGAAGCCGCGGAAGTCGATCACGATCGCGCCCACAATGTCGGCCGCACCGGTGAGCGGTTTGGCATTGCTTTCGAAGAACGGGGTGACGATGCTCACGCGCGGCCGGGAGGTCAGCGCGACGAGGGTCAGGATCATCACGGCGAACCCGCCCGCGGCCGCAATGAAGGCATCGCGCACCAGGCCGGCCCGGCTCTGCTTGAAGGTCAGCTCCCAGGCGCGACGGCGCTGTTCGCGGGGCAGACTCGTCAGCGCCAGCACGAGGATCACCACGCTGAGGATGTCGACCACGACCTGGACGAGCGCCACATCAGGCGCGGGCTCCAGGACCATGATGACGGCGACGCTCAACCCCGACGCGCCCAACGCCAGGATGGCGTTGAAATCGCGGCGCAGGAAGATGCTCAGCGCGGCGGCCGCGGTCGCGAGGCCCAGGGTGAAGACGCGCAGGATCGTCAGCTCATCCAGGGTGAACGGCGGGATGGTCGTGGGCAGCGGCATGCGGCCGAACAGCAACATCAGCACGACCAGGCTGATGAGCATCGTCGCGAGGTAGCGCCGGAGCTGGCCCGACTGGGTGCGCGTTGCGATGTAGGCGCCGCGGTCTAGCAGCCGGAGCGCGGCGGCATACCAGGCGTTGAAGCTGATCCGCTCAGGCACGCGCTGCTGCAGGGCACGCGCACGGGCGCGGAACGTCCATAGTACCAGGCCCAGCGAGACGGCCACGATGCTCAGAATCAGTGGTGGGTTGATGCCGGTCCAGAGGGCCAGCGATACCTTGACGGTGTCGCCATAGGCGGCGGCTGCGGCGTTGGCGAAGAAGGTCGCCAGCCCCTGCGGCTCCGGCAGCAGGCCCAACGCGAGCGACAGCAGCGCCGGCACCGCGGGCATGGCGATCATCCAGCGGGGCGCTTCATGCGCGCGCACGTGGGGATCGCGCGGCCCGCCCATGAATGCCTCCCAGATCAACGTGCCGGCCTGGGTCAGGATCAGCGCGCCCGCGGCCACGGCGGCAGCGGCCAGCAACGCGACGCCGGCCGGGGGGAGGCTGGGATGGGTCACCGAGGCCAGCAGCGTCTCTTTGGCCAGGAAGCCGAACATGGGCGGCAGGCCGGCCATCGAGAGGCCGGCGACGGCGCCGACGACGAAGGTGAAGGGCATGGCGCGGCGCAGGCCGCCCAGGCGGTCGAGGTCGCGCGTGCCGGTCTCGTGGTCCACGATGCCGGCGACGAGGAAGAGGGCCGACTTGTACAGCGCGTGCGCGACCACGCTGATGACCAGCGCCTTGAACGCGTTGGAGGTGTCGTCACCGATCAACATGACCAGGACGCCGAGCTGGCTGACGGTGGAGTAGGCCAGCAGGCTCTTCATGTCGCGCTTCTTGAGCCCGAGGTAGGCGCCAGCCAGCATCGTGAGCAGACCGAAGCTGGTCAGGAGCCAGAACCACGCCTCGGTGAGACCCAGCGCGGGGTTCATGCGCGCCAGCAGGTAGATGCCGGCCTTGACCATGGTCGCGGAGTGCAGATATGCACTGGCCGGCGTGGGCGCGGTCATGGCGTCGGGCAGCCAGATGTGCGCGGGGACCTGCGCGCTCTTGGTGAAGGCCCCGAACGCGACGAGGCCGAGCATTACGCCGTAGACCGGGCTGCTGCGCAGGATGTCACCGCTGCGGAGGATGGTGGCGTAATCCATGCCGCCGGCGGTCGAGCCGACAAAGAGGAGCCCGGCCAGCAGCGCGATCCCGCCGCCGCCCGTGATGAACAGCGACTTGAACGCGCCCCGCCGCGCGGCCTCGTCCTTGAACTTGTACGCAATCAGCAGGAACGAGGCGAGGCTGGTGCCCTCCCAGAAGACGAACAGGGTGATCACATCGCCGGCCAGCAGCACGCCCAGCATCATGGTCATGAACAGGAACAGGTAGGCCAGGAAACGCCACGCACTGTTATCGCCCTTGAAATAGTAGCCCGTGTAGACCACGACCAGCGTCCCGATGCCCGAGACCAGCAACAGGAAGAGCGCGCTCAGGTTGTCGAAGTAGAGGCTTGCGGCCATCCCGAGTGACGGCATCCAGTTCACGGTGAGGGTCAGCGCGCTGCCATCGCTGATGGCCGGCAGGCGGTTGAGAAAGAAGATGAAGGCGGCCAGGGGCAAGCTCGCCAGCAGCCAGGCAGTCCGGGTGATGCTCAGGCGGCGGTTGAGCACGGGATGGCCGTAACCCGCGGCCAGCAGTGCGGCGGCCAGGGTCAGTATGAGCGGGAGGAAAAGCCACGGGTCGTGCATATGCGCCATTCTACACGAAGAATCGATGGACGCCAAAGGAACACCGGCGCCAGCGTGAGCAGGAGATAGAGGGCAATCCAGAGGATGCCCTGGAGATAACGTCTGGTGCTCTGGGTCATCACTTCCTCGCTCTCAGGACGGATCGGGCCGCGTGATAGCCGCACATGCCGTGGACACCGCCGCCGGGCGGGGTGGAGGCTGAACACAGGTAGATGCCTGCAGCAGGCGTGGCATAGGGGTTGCGGCTGAGCACCGGCCGGGCGAAGAACTGCGGTAAGTCTTGCGCGCCGCCGATGACGTCGCCGCCGACATAGTTGGGGTTGTAGGCTTCGAAATCCGCCGG
>JAKPQT010000032.1 GCA_029555885.1 Chloroflexota bacterium
AACGTTCGAGCTAACCTGGACCCAACAGCATGAACAAGACTGACCGAAGCGCGACCCTGGTGCCTGCTGTTGGGGCTCAGGTTGAGCGAGGGGTTATGCAGCACACGCGCGGACCGTGGCGCGTTGTTGTTGACGAGCACCCGCACCGGCTGGGCGGCAAGCACGTAGAGCGCCGCATCTTCACGGAGTGGGACCACCCGCAACTGAAGGGGCCGATTGGCGTGGTGAACATGAGCGTGGGCATTGGCGCTCACGACCAGGCTGCGCGCCACATGGTGTGCCTGAGCGCAGCCGATGCGGCGCTGATCGCGGCGGCACCTGAAATGCTGGCTGCGTGCCTGGAAGTGGCGCAGGGCTACAGCACGCGCGGCGCTGAATTGGCACGGCTGGCGCTGGCGAAGGTGCTGGCCGGTGCTGCATAACGCTTGAGCTAACCGGCCCAGCGGGGCCGCACAGGAGTAGACGATGCGAGACGATGCAGCCGGCCCCGATGGGTCCGCGTTGAGCGAGGGGTTAGGCCCCAGCGCATGGCGATGCGAGTGGCGAGGCGACAACGACAGCAGCGGCTGGGACCAATGGCACGACGCCAGCGACCCGATGCCAACGAAGTGGGAAGGCACGCCGCCCGACGAGGTGACCGCCTTCTACGACTCTGCCACTGTGCGCAAGATGCTCGAAGGCGCATGGTGCGCCGGCTACTACGACGCCGGCTACACGCACGACAGCGCCTACGCCTGCAAGATGGCTGAAAAGTGCGCGGATGAGTTCCTGGGGCCTAACGTGGGAATTGAGCCGCCGCGAAGCGGTCGGCTCGAATGACGGGTTAGGCCCTGGTGGGTAAACGAAAGGAACGACGATGACAACAAAGCCATATCCAGCGCTGTGCGCCGACTGCAATCACAGCGAACCAGAAGAAAGCAGCGCGTGGGCGCTGCGCTGCCAGCACCCGAAGGTGAACGGCAATGACCCGTGGGCACTGGCAAGCGCCAGGAAGGCGCGGGGCACAGACTGCCGGGGCGAACGTGAGCGTCGCTCGTTCTTCGCTGTGTGCGGCATTAAGGGCAAAGTGTGGGAGCCGAAGCCGCTGGTCGCGATGACAGAAGCCGACTTCGACAAGGCGCATGGGGCCTAACGTTCGTATTGAGCCGCAGCCGTAGGCTGTCGGCTCGAATGCGGGGTTAGCCGGCCGGTGGTTTCACGCGCCATCGGTCGAGGTAGGCGCGAAGCGCGGGGAGGCCCGCCGCGTCGATCTTGGCCCACAGGTGCGGCGGCAGGCGGATTGACCGCTGCACCAGGCGGTCGGCTTCGGCAACAGGTGGGCGGCCCTTGGGCTTTGGCTCTGAGTTCATGGCGCAAGTGTAACGCTTTAACGTGATGCAACAAAAGACTTGCGGTGTGTTCTTTGTTGTGATTCAATAACACCCATCGACACACCAACCGGAGCAAGACATGCAAGCAAACCACACCCCGGGCCCTTGGCACCAAGACAGCCACGACGAGACGTTCATCCGCGCGCATGGCGACGAGCCGGGCATTTGCGCTGTGGCGCGTGTGTGCAGGCGTGGCGGGTGGTCCGAGCAGGAGGGCAACCGCCGTCTTATCCAGGCGGCGCCTGACCTGCTGGCCGCGCTGCAAGCACTGGTGGCGGCCGACTGGAACACGGAGGGCGGATATGAGGCAGCGAAGGCCGCCCGCGCAGCAATTGCCAGGGCCACTGGCGGCGCGCTGCAAGCCGGCTAACGACGAGTTAACCGGGTGACAGCGATGCACGACGACGAACAGCACACGACGGATGCCGCTGGCACTCCGGTTAAACGACCTGTTGGGCGGCTGGAGCCGGAGCGCGATGACGAGGCCGTGCGGCTGGCGCACAAGATGGCCAAGGCGGCAGGACCGCAGAAGGCAACGACGATGGCCCGCGCCTGCTACATGCTGCTATGCACCGCTGCGATGACGACGGACCCCGAAGGCTATTTCGACTGGCTGGAGAAGCATCAATGAGCATGACCCAACGCTACGCGGGCATGCTGCGGCGCCAGGCCGCCGACTGGGACAAGCGCGAGATGCCGATACAGGCCGCGTGTTGCCGCCAAGCTGCGCGCCACATGGAGCAGCGAGAGAACGAGCTAGAGCACGCGCTAATCGTGGCCCGCGAGACGCTGGAGCAGGAGTGCGACGACGGCGATGCACTGCTGCGCATGCTGGACCTGGACCCCGAGCAGTACCGCACTGACGGCGGCCGATTGAACCTGCTCCGCGTGCGTGCTGCGCTGGCAGACCGCACGCCGCCCAACGCAGAGCTAAGGGGCCGGCCGCTTGCGGACGGTCCCGCTTGAGCGCCGGGTTAGGCGCTGGAGATTGACATGGGAATCACTGGTGGATTTGGGACGACCCTAGACCTGGAGCGCGGCACCTCGCGGCAGTGGGTTATGGGCCGCGATGGCGTGAAGCGATGGGCCGACAACGGTCAACCGCTGACGCAAGAGGTGCTGAACTCAATGATGCGATGGCCCGGCGAAGCGAGGCGAGTTACCGCGCCGGAACTGCCTCATTGCCCGCAATGCGGCGAACGGTACTGCGGAGATGGCACGCAGCTATGCACCGAATGCGCTGCGCCTAACGTAGAGCTAAGCCGCCGAAGGTCGGCTTGAGCGAAGGGTTAGGCAGCACTGTTGAACAACGAGGAAATGCATGAGCAACCACACACCCGGGCCGTGGAAGAAGGCCAAGTACAAAGTGAGCGCCGCGTCTGGTGCTTTGATTGCACACACTCGCCCGACTGGCGAGGGCTCCAGCGATGACGAGGCCAATGCACGACTGATCGCGGCAGCGCCGGAAATGCTGGATGTGCTGCGTCGCGTGGATGTAAGCATTGTGGGTTGCGAGGCGAACGCGACTTCGCGCAAGCACTGGCAGGAAGACATGGAAGCCGTTAAAGAGATGGTGCGGCAGACGCTGCGGGCGGCTGTTGGTGATGCTTAACGTTCGAGCTAACTTGCCGCCGTAGGCGGTCAAGTTGAGCGAGGAGTTAGCCGGCTGGTGGACGAGCGCGCGAAATGACCGCACGCAACCACTCTAAGCCGTGGGCGTCGATCTTGGCCCACAGCGCAGGCGGCAAGCG
>JAKPQT010000042.1 GCA_029555885.1 Chloroflexota bacterium
CCTGAAGTCCAAGCAATCAAACGCGTCATCGATTTCCGCACATAGCGCGCGCAGTTCCTCGGCGCTTGGATGGCACCGGATGCCACCGGTGTCCGGGTCGTTCAGATCGCACAGGGCCCGCAGCGCGAAAAGCCGCGCGCCCTGTCTGGTGGCCACATCGGCCGCTTCCTGATACCGCACCCGAGCCTGCGGCGAATCGCCGGCGAGTCCCAGCAGTCGCCCTTGCATTCGGATCAGTTCGGCGTGGCAGAAGCGCTCCTCGCTGTCGGCCTCCACCGTTTCCGCGTACGCGACAAACTCGCTAGCGGCCTCGGGGATGCGAGCATCCAGCAGCAGTCCAGCAATCCGCGTCGCATATTCTGAGCAAAGGAATAGCCCTCCGGATCTGCGCCAGCCGTGCAGACCGGACCAGAGCAGAGGCAGCGCCGCGGATGGATCGCCCATCTGCAGGAGCGCTTCCCCCTCGTAGATCTGGGCAATCGAGACTCGAGCGGGCAGGCCGACCTGCCGGGCAATTGCGCCCAGTTCGTCCACGGCTGCAAGAGCCTGCTGCGGATCACCGCACATCAGCTTAAAAAGTGCCGTCATCGAAAGCGACCAGCACAGTGCCGGCAGGTTCGCGAGGTGGCGTGAGTAGTCGAGGCTCTCGGCGAGGACCATCCCCGCGCTCGAAACATGCCCGCGATAGGCCAGACACCGAGCCGCGTACGCACTGCACGGCATCTGTAGATCGACAGCGCCGGACCTCGGCCGCCTCGCCTCTGGCAGCGTGCGGACGAGGGCGAGGGCGGCATCCAGTGCGTCGCCAGCCGGTGCAAGCAGACCCTGATGGAACAGCGAGACTCCACAGGTAAGTAGAAACGGCGCCCGCGTCTCTGGGGCCATCCGCGAGGATTCGTCATCAAACAGCGCCAGGGACTGAAGGACTGCACTGAACTCACCTGCGGCAAACCTCACGAGCGCGCCATCGACGAGCGCCTGAATGAGTCTGCCGGTATCGCCGAAGTCCCTGGCCAGCCGCTGCGCCTGACCCCAGCACTCGCGGGTCTCCGGCGCGGCATATCCCCTGGCGGCATGCAAAGCGTTGCCCAGCTGAATTGTCAGCTCCAGGCGCCGCTCGGCGGCTTCTGGTCCCGCAAGCGCTGCATCGACCAGGGTCAGCGCCGAGCTCAGGCTGTCCGCGGCCTCCCGCGAGGCCCCTCGCTGCAGGGCCTCCGCACCGGCCTTC
>JAKPQT010000047.1 GCA_029555885.1 Chloroflexota bacterium
GGCGAGAACCGCCTGACCGTCGTCGCGCGGCGCAAGGGGTCAGGCGGCGTGCCAGGTCTGGTGTTCAACGCCCACCTCGATGTGGTTCCCGTCGGAGGGCAGGAATGGCTGCATCCGCCGTTCGCAGGCGAGATCGCGGACGGCAAGGTCTGGGGCCGGGGCTCGGGCGACATGAAGGGCGGTCTCGCGGCCATGATGGTCGCGGCCAGGGCCGTGGCCGAGTCAGGCGTCGAGCTGCGCGGCGACCTCATCATCGCGGGCACCGTCGGTGAAGAGGTCAACATGATCGGCGCGAAGCTTCTCTGCGCCGAGGGAACCCTGGGCGACGTCCAGGCCATCATCATCTCAGAGCCCACCTCCAATGGCGTCGGCACCGCGGAGCGCGGTGTCTTCTGGCCCGAGATCACCACGTTCGGCAAGACCGCGCACGGCTCTACGCCGCACCTGGGCGTCAACGCCATCACGATGATGGCGCCGTTGCTCCAGGAACTCGAACAACTCGACATCCCCTTCACGACCCACCCGGTGCTGGGACCGTTCACGCGCAGCATCAATACGATCCAGGGCGGCGTCAAGGTCAACGTAGTGCCCGATCGCTGCACGGTCAACATCGACATGCGCACCGTGCCGGGCCAGGACCATGCCCAGATTCGCAGGCAGCTAGAGGAATTCCTGGCTGAGCGCGGCCGCCGGGTGCCCGGCTTCCATGGTGAGGTGACGGCTATCCACTTCGACCTGCCATCCGTCGAGACCAAGCCGGATGATCCTGCGGTCGTGCGCTTCGTGGCGGCTGCCGCGCGCGGCATGGGCCGGGAGCCGCGGCTGATCGTCGTGCCCTTCGCGACCGAGGCAGCCATCTTCGTGCCCGCGCTGAACGTGCCAAACATCATCTTTGGCCCCGGCGATCCAGCACTGGCGCACCAACCCAACGAGTTCATCGAGATCGCGGCCATGGTGGACGCTGGCCGCGCGTATGCTGAGGCGGCCGTGGCGTTCCTGGCCTGAGTCTCTCCCTGTTCCTTCTCCCGGCTGCACAGTTGACCGTCGACCGTGCAGCCGGCGAGGACCTTCTCGTCGTTGAAAGGCCGTACCATGACCCAAACACCCGTCGAGATCGACCTGGCGCCCGACTTTCAGGACTACCGCCGCGCAGCAACGCGCCTCCTCATGATGCGCCGCTCGTACCAGGTGCTCCTCCTGCTGACTGCGGTTGCCGTCCTCCTCGCCCTCTATCTCGCGGTCCGCACCATGCCGGAGCACGGCGTCGTCCGCGCCATACTTGGACAGGCGCCAATCCTCGTGTTCGGCTTCCTCCCGCTGATCATCTACATCCAAATGGTGCGGCACGGTCAAAAGCTCATCGCTCACCAAAAAAGCATCAACGAGGTCGCGCACTACAGCTTCACCGATCAGGCTTACACCCTGCAAATCACGTCCAACCAAGGGACGCGCGAGGGCAAGGGCAAGTGGACGGACTTCGCGCGCATCGAGGAGTCCGACACTGACTTCGCGCTGCTTCTCCCCGGCGCAGTGGGCATGTTTCTGCCGAAGCACGGCTTCCGCTCGGCCGAAGACGTTGTACGCTTCCGGGATTACGCGCGGCAGAACCTGGGCGTGCATGCACGCGTGAAGACGTGACGCGTACAACCGATCGTGTAACCCTGCCCGGCGCCTCAAACCGAAAAAGTGATATATGTCGAGAATCGTTATCCTGGGCGGATACGGATACGCAGGCCGGCGGCTGGCCCCCCGTCTCCTGGAGCGCACCGGCGCGGAGATCGTGCTGGCCGGCCGCCATCTGGACAAAGCCCAGGCCTATGCCGGCGAACTAAATGCGACGTTCGGGCGGGGTGGACCGGACCAGGAGGGGTCCGAAGACGCGGGCCCGCGTGTCTCGGCCGTCCGCGCGGATGCGACATCAGCGCAGGACCTGCGCCTGGCATTGGCCGGCGCGGACCTGCTCGTCGTGGCGTCCCCTGTCACGCAGTCCCCGGACACCGTCATCCGTGCCGCGCTGGCCGCGGGCGTACATGTCAGAAACCCACTGGCTGGTGGACTGGGTCAT
>JAKPQT010000116.1 GCA_029555885.1 Chloroflexota bacterium
GGGGTCGACAGTTCAATCGCTGTTGCGCCACCCGCACCCCCGCAAGTCACCATCACGAAAGTGGGGAGCACGACTGCCCGGCTCACATGGCCGGCGGTGCCGGGTGCTGCCGAATATCGCATCTACCGCGCCAGCCTGCCATATTTCGCGCCGGCTGAGCCGCCTTACCGGACGACCGCCACACTGCTCTGCGACGATACGGGTGCCCTGGGCAGCGACGCCGTCGAGTATTACTACTTTGTCAAGGCGGCTTGCAGCTCGGGCCTACTGAGTCCGGTTTCGATCCACACCGGGGCCTTCGATTTCGCCCTGGTGCGCGGCTCCTAGCCGGCCTGGCCGGGCGCCCAGGTCAGCTCAAAAGGGTTCACATGGTGTCTTTGAAAATACGTCTCTTCCATATCGTTCTCGGCGCGCTGTGTCTCTTCGCGGCATATGCGCCCTGGCTATATGCAGCGGAAACTGCGGTCTCCGTCGGCGCTGAACCAGTCACGGTTCAGCAAGGTGCGACGGTGGCTGTGCCCATCCGGATCACCGAGGTGACCGGCCTGTATGGGTTCGAGGTGCTGCTCAAGTTCGACCCCACAGTCGTGCAGGTGGCGGATGCGGATCCGGCTAAGGCCGGCGTGCAGCTTCTAGCCGGGGACTTTCTGGCCCTGGACTTCCTGGTGCGCAATACGGCGGACAATGAGGCCGGCACTGCGGAGTTCGTGTTGGCCCAGCTCAACCCGAGCGAAGCAAAAAGCGGTACAGGGACCCTGTTCACCGTACTCTTCGAGGGAGTGGCGGCAGGCAAGAACACCACTGTGACGATTGACCGGCTCAAGCTCGCCAGCCGTGACGGCCTCGAGATTCCAGCCCTGGCAGTCAACGGCGACCTTACGGTGGCGGCTGCAACGAGTGCCGCGCCGCCAGCCAGCCCCACGCTGCTGCCCACTGCTGTTCCGCCGGTGCTCGACATGGACATCCTGACGGCCACGCCCCTGCCGACTGCACCGCAGCCCGCCGCCCAGTCCCCGACAACCACCCCCCTGCCCGCGGCGACAGCCACGCCGGCCAGCGTGGGCAGCACGCCGACGACCGCGCCCACAACCCCAGCCGGGACGCCCGAGGCCGCGCAGCCGGCGGTCGTAGCGACAGCGACCGAACTGCGCGCTGCGCCCGCGGCGACAGCGGAACCCACGGTGGTTGTTGCAGAGCCCACCGCCGCCGCGAACAGCGCGGACAACGCAGCCCCCACGGCTACAGTCGTGCGCAGCGCGGCTCAAGGCGGTGCACCCATACTGGACGGCCAATCGCCACAGCCATCTGATGCCGCGCCAACCACCGGCGCGAGCTCGAACAATCGCCTGCTGCTGGCAGGTGGCGGCCTCATCGCTCTCGCCAGTGTCACCCTAGCAGGCATTTTGATACTGCGCGGCCGCGCTCGCCAGCCCTAGCGGCCGCAGTTTAGGAGGTTACGATGAAATCACATCACCGTTTTGGGCAGCCCGGCGCGCCGGCTCTGCTGCTTCTGGTCCTGCTGCTCCTGGCGGCGAGCCCCGTGTCCGCCGGCGCACCCGACCAGCCTGATTTCCCGCCGGCCATTGTCCGCTGCGATCCCAGCTACGCAGAGGGCTATACGGATGGCACAATCACCATAGACCTGTATCTGGAAGACACGGAGAACACCTACGGCATCGACGCGCATGTGAGCTACGATACGACTATTGCCCGGGTGGTGGACAAAAACACGGCCATACCAGGCACGCAGATCGAGCCGCTGTATTCCTGGGTGGCTCCCGGTCTGTCTCTGCTGAACGTGGCCTGCAATCCTGGCGACCCGGTCGCCTTGCAGTGTTCCACACCGGCAGACGTCGGGGTCATCTCCTATGCGATGACGCAACTCAATCCGACACCGCCGCTCAATGGCTCCGGGCCGTTCGCCAGGGTGACGTTTCAGCCGCTCACATTCGGCACGTTCACCATGAACTTCATCTACCACAAGCTGTCCAGCCCAGAAGGTGTGGAGGTGCCATCGATCGCAGAGGACTGTACGATCAAGTTCATGTCGCCGCTGGCCGTCAATTTGGCGAGCTTCACTGCCGCGGAAGACGCAGCAGGCGTGACGATGCGCTGGGAAACCATCTCCGAGCAGCACAACCGGGGCTTCAATGTACTGCGGGCATCTAGCGTGGAAGGGCCGTGGCGCCAACTCAATCCGACACTGATACCGGCTGCCGCACCGGGGTCGAACGAAGGGCACAGCTACACCTGGCAGGATCCTACCATTGAGCGCGGCCAAACCTATTACTATATGCTCGAGGATGTTTCGATTGCAGGTGTCACGACGCGCCATGAACCGTTGAAAGTGCGCGCCCAGGCCCCGAATGCAGTCGGGCTCAGCGCGTTCTCCGGACAGGCCCGAGGCGGCATCTTCCCGGCGCTGTTAGCAGGACTGGCGCTCTGCCTGGTGGCCCTGCGTCGTATGCGAGCTAGCGCCTGATGTCGCACCCTGCCAGACTGGCTCTTGCGGCCCTCACGCTGCTGCTTGTGCTGGTGACAGCCACGGCAGCGGCTGAACCGACAGTTGTCAGACCCGACCCCCTGCAGACCGACGTCCGGGCCGGGGGGACCTTCGTCGTCAACCTGTACGTGCAGGGCGTCGCCGATCTGTACGCCGCGGATATCCACCTCCTCTTCGACCCGACGATCCTGCAGGTCGAGGATGCGCGGCCGGAGGTTCCCGGCGTGCAGATCCAGCCTCTGGCAACCTTCTTATCGCCGGACTTCGTCATCAAGCAGAAGGCGTGCAACGCCCCGAATGTAGTCGATCCTGATTGTCAGACCGGCGGATTCGTGTGGTATGCCGTGGCCCAACTCAACCCGGCCCCCCCGGCAAATGGCTCAGGGCCGGTCGCGGCCATCACCTTCAGAGCCATCCGTGCAGGTTCGTCGCCGCTGACGATCAGCTATCACAAGCTTTCCAGCCCGAAAGGTGTCGACATTCCATCGACTCCTCAGAGCGGCGTGGTACAGGTTGCGGATGCGGTCAGGCAGTACAAGATCAACCTGCCATTCGTCTTTCGCTGAGGGCTCGTAATAGAACAAGTTCCGCCGCTGGCACGGTAGGCTCAACTCCGTTGAGCACGACCGGCCAGAGCAGGAAGTGATGCTTTTACAGGCCTTGACTACAATCAGGCGCAGGGCAGGGCCACATAGGCTGGCGGCGCGAACTTACGCGAGTCTGAGCTGCCTGGAGGCACCATATGTCACCCCAAGATCTGCACTCACAGCCATTTCGCGCACTGGTGACCCTGGGCGAAAGCCATGTTGCCGGGATGTGCGCGACCAGTGAGAACAGGCGTTGGGTCAACATCCTGGCGCGCCTCATCGAAGAGTTCCAGGGTGCGCCGGTCACGCTGCACAACCGCGGCATCAGCGCGAACGCCATCTCCCCGCGCAGCCCCGGTTATGCCGCGTCCGCCAAGCCCAGTGCCCTGGAGCGCTATCAGCGGGACGTCATCGCCCTGCAGCCCGACCTGTTCATCCTGTCATACGGATTGAACGACATGCGTGCAGGGATGTCCCTGGCAGATTTCCGCGCCGACATGGGCCGCATCATCGCCGATGTCGCTGCAGCATGTCACCCGGTCACCGTGCTGACCACGGTTTACTACATGACCGCATACGACCTGTACCCGCCCTTCAACGTCGGCAGCATTGCCGCCACCGAGGCGTATAACCTGGCGCTCGGCGAACTCGCCGAGCAACACGGCTGCCTGCTGGCCGACATCTGGGCGGCCGAGGGGCAGGCGGACTGGGTCATCCACCCGGACACGGTGCATGCCAACGACCTGGGGCATCGACTGATTGCGCACCGCGTGTTTGAGACGATCGCCACGCACTGCAGCGGCGTGGCTGCGGGCGTGACGGCAAACCTCGCCGCTGACCGCGCGGAAGTCGCGGCCACGATGGACCGGCGTCGCGCGCCACAGAAGTACGGATAGCCACCGCCATTCGCACCCGCGATATTACTCAGCCTTTCCACGACCGGCCTCCCGATGGAGGCCGGTCGTGCGTTAAGTTCTGATGCCCGATTTGATACCTGATTGAACGAAAATTGGCCGCATCAAATACCCAAGATTATGTTATACTAAGGCAGAGGAGTAACTACTGTGGCGACCGCCTATCGCAATTTCGACCTGCTTGTCGAACGCCGTGCCACCGGCTACCGGGCGCGCGTCCAGGATTCGCCCGCAGGCGAGGCGGTTGTCAACTTCGACCTGCCCTTCACCGCCGATGAACTGCGCAGCTTCAGTTGGTTGAGCAGTCGGGTCTCTCAGGGTCTTGGGCTGGCGAGTTCTGCAGGCCGTGCACCGCCTCCGCTTGACCTCCGCCAGTTTGGCGAGCGCCTTTTCAATGCCGCCTTTGCCCGCGACGTGGGGGCCTGCCTGCTGCTCAGCCTGGCCGAAGTCAGAAAAACGGACGTCGGCCTGCGTATCCGTCTGCGCCTCGATCCTGATGTCCCCGAGTTGGCCGAGCTGCCGTGGGAATACCTCTACGCGCCGCAGCTAGACGGCTTCCTGGCCCTCTCTGATCGGGTGGCGCTGGTTCGTTATGTCCAGCAATTACAGCCGCCCCCAACCTTAACCGCCACGCCTCCGCTCGTGCTGCTGGTATTGGCTCCACAGCCGAACAATGTGCCCCGGCTCAAGATCGAGGAGGAATGGAACTCCTTGCAGCGGGCGCTGGCCGGCCTGCAAGGTCAGGGCTGGCTCCGCGTGGAGCGGCTGCCCGCCCCGACGCCTGAGGCTTTGTTGGATCGACTGCGCGGCGATGGCGTCCACCTGCTGCATTTCATGGGCCACGGCTACTTCGACGCGGGGACGCAGACAGGGGGCGTCGTCCTGGAGGATGCAGCCGGTCGCGCAGCTTTTGTCCCGGCCGCGCAGCTTGGCACGATTGTGTGCGACCATGAATCGCTGCGCCTGGTGTTTCTCAATGCCTGTGAAGGCGCGCGCGGGGATGGGGACAATGCGTTTGCTGGGGTGGCACAACAACTGGTGATTCAGGGCGTCCCTGCCGTGCTGGCGATGCAGTTCCCGGTGTCGGATACGGCCTCGCTGACCCTCACCCAGAAATTCTACGAGGCCCTCGCGAGCGGCGAGGCCCTGGATGCCGCGCTTACCTGGGCGCGAAAGGCCGTCAGTCTTGTCGGCCCCGCGGAGAGGCCGCCAGCCGAGTGGGGCACGCCGGTGCTCTTCTCGCGTTCCCCGGATAACAGGCTGCTTACGCTGCCGGCAGGCGATGCACGGCCGGTGATCCCGATCCAGCCCTGGGAACCGGAGACCGTGCTTATCCCTGCCGGACGTTTTCTGATGGGCACGGGACAGGGAACCGGTGCGCCGGCCTGGGAGCTCCCCCAGCAGCTCTTCAGCCTCCCCGGCTACCGTCTCAGCAAATACCCGATCACGAACGCCCAGTACCTCGCTTTTGCGCGCGAGCGCCGCATTGCAGTGGCAGCAGAGACCGGCTGGCCGCTCGCGCGGGTGGGGCGGGAGCCGCCGCCCGGCAGGGAGAACCATCCGGTCGTGGGCATCACCTGGGATGATGCGGTCGCCTATTGCCAATGGCTCCGCGATAAGACGGGCCGCCGGTATCGCCTGCCGAACGAGGCCGAATGGGAGAAGGCCGCGCGCGGTGCTGCGGTCAGCCCGGAACAGGCGCGCACATACCCGTGGGGCAACTGCTTTGAGCCGCACCGCTGCAACTGTGCAGAGGCCGGCCAACACGACACGACCCCTGTGGGCAGCTATTCGCCCCAGGGCGACAGCCCGTATGGCTGCGCTGACATGGCGGGTAACGTTTGGGAATGGACCAGCACGCGCTGGGGCGCCGAACGCAGCCGGCCCCACTACGCTCCCCCGTATGACGCGGGGGATGGCCGGGAGAACCCGCAACAGGATGAGCCGTTCCGTGAATACCGTGTGCTGCGCGGCGGCTCATACCAGGACTCCGCTGACCGGGTGACATGCACGGTGCGCGGACGCGACGCGGCAAACACCAACCATCCGCGGCGCGGCTTTCGCATCGCCATGGACATCTGAACAGGCTCGGGTGTGCCGGCCTGGGAGCTGATCACCAACGGAAGGGAGTTGCCATGACCGTCAGTCTGCAACGAGCGACTCGCGCGGCCCAAAGACCGTCTGCGCTCACACCATTTTGGCCGGATACCAGAGAGCGCATCGCCCAGGGACGGATTACCCCGTTCATCAGCAACTACATGAGCGCAGCTCTGTTCGGTGTGGCACGCGGTGAACTGGCCGCGCGCTGGGCTGCTGATATCGGCTCTCCGTTTGGGCCGGCCGACAACCGGGAGACCGCCCACGTCGCACAATACTATGCCGTGACGCACGATCACAACCGGCTGGAGGCAAAGCAAAACTACCTCAACGCGCTGACCGACTACTTGCTCGGTACGGCCTCACAGGACCCGACTGTTGACCAGGATCTGATAAGGGAGCTGACAGACAGATTCGAACAGGAAGGAACCTTCGGCAAGCCCTTCTCAGAAATTGCCAAAGACCTGGGGTATCCGCGCTTCGATCAGGTTCAGGCCAATCCTTTCCGGATGCTGGCCGAATTGCCGCTGCCCATCTACATCACCACCAGCCATCATCGGTTCCTGGAATACGCTCTGGCGCAGACCCAGACCAAGAAGAAACCCATCTCCGAAATCTTCTACTGGAACGATACCCTGGACAGCATTCCATCTGTGTTCGATGACAATCCCGGTTGGGAACCATCGGTCGAGCAGCCACTGGTGTATCACCTGTATGGCCTGGATCAATGGCCGGAGTCGATGGCCCTGACAGAGGATGACTTTCTGGACTTGCTGGACAGGCTGATTGCCCTGCGCTGCCAGGTCAAGCTGGCTGAAACGGCCATCGAAGGTTCGAACCGCCGGCGCCGCGACCTGCCCGCGCCGGTGAGCACGGCATTGAGCAGCACGGCACTGCTGATGCTGGGCTATAACGTAGACACCTGGGAGTTTCGCGCGTTCTTTCGCGGACTCATTCGCCCGTGGGGTGAGAGTCGGCACAACCGCAATCTGCCTGAAGGCATCAGCATGCAAATTAAACCCGGCGACATGGACGCGCTCGAAGGCGATGCGGCGGGCATCATGAGCTACCTGGAACAGTATTTCAAAGGAGTGCACTTCCGCGTCTTCTGGGGTTCCGTTGATGCTTGTGTACACCGGCTGTACAACATGTGGCAGCCTGACCGATGAGGTGCCGGCATGAGCGAGACTGCGGTTTCCCATAACCCCTATGTTGGCCCGCGCACCTTCGAGGAAGCAGAGGCGGATCGCTTCTTCGGTCGCGAACGCGAGGCGCGTGAACTCGTCGCCCTGGTTCTCAGTGAGCGGCTGACGCTGTTCTACGCCCAGTCGGGCGCGGGCAAGAGCTCGTTGCTCAACGCGCGCCTGGTTCCGCGGCTGCGCGATAAGGAAGGCTTCGCTGTCTTGCCCGTGGGCCGCGTATCGGGCGTGCTGCCGGATGGAGTCGATCTGGCAACCATCGACAATATCTTCGTTTACCATCTGATCCTGGGCTTGAGCCAAAAGCTGAGCGAGCGGGCAGCCCAAACCGCAGGCGATCAGGATGTCGGGCTACCGGATCTCCTCCACACTTCGCTGGCGCGCTTCCTGAGCGGCGAAAGCGGACCTGACACTGCGCCGGACGCTGACACGGCCACGGCTGGCCCTTCGTCAGCCGACAGCACCGCAGACCTCATCCCTCACGTGCTCATCATAGACCAGTTCGAGGAACTGCTGACCACCTACCCGGACCGCTGGCCGGAGCGGCCCGGTTTCTTCGAACAGCTCAATGCCGCCATGGCGCGCCATCCCAACCTGTGGGTCGTGCTCACCTTGCGCGAGGACTACGTAGCCGGACTGGAGCCTTATTCCCACCTGACCCCCAACCGGCTGCGGGCCCGCTTTTACATGCAGCGGATGGGCACCGAGGCCGCGCGGGAGGCCATCGAGCGACCGGCAGCTAACGCCGGGCGACCGTTTGCCGAAGGCGTGGCCGGGCGGCTCGTCGACAACCTGCGGATGGTGCGCACGGCCGGCCAGGCCGAATATCATGCCGGCGAGTATGTCGAACCGGTGCAGTTGCAGGTGGTCTGTTTCCAACTATGGCAGGACCTGCATGCCAGGCCGGCCCCCACCATCGAGCTCGCTGACCTGGAACGGCTGGCCGGCGGCGGCAGCCTGGCCGAGTACGTCGATCACGCCCTCTCCGATTTCTACGAGAAGACCATCACGAAGGTGATAGAGACAGCCGAAGTCGGCGTCACCGAGCCTGTATTGCGCAAGTGGTTCTCCGATGAACTGATCACCGAGGCCGGGACGCGGAGCATCGTGTTCCGCAACGAGACCACCGGGAAGACGGCGGGATTGCCCAACCGGACGGTTGACCTGTTGACAGCGCAGTTCCTGCTGCGCACTGAACTGCGCGCAGGCGGCGCGTGGGTCGAGCTGGTGCACGATCGCCTGGTGGACCCCATCCGAGAGAGCAACGCCGCCTGGCTCAAGCAGAATCAGAGTCCGTTCCAGCGCCAGGCGGCCATCTGGCGCGACGAAGGTAAGCCCCCCGACCGCTTGCTCTTGACCGGCGATGACCTCACTGCAGCCAGGCAATGGGCCGGTGCATACGAAGGGGAATTGGAGCCGCACGAGACGGAGTTCCTGGCCGCCAGCCAGGCCGCGTGGGACGCGCTGGAACGGCAAACGGCGGCTGCACGCGAGGCGGCACGCCAACGCGAGCTGGAGGCCGCGCAGGCGCTGTTAGAAGAACAGCGGCGACG
>JAKPQT010000138.1 GCA_029555885.1 Chloroflexota bacterium
AAGTTGTTCAATGAGCTGGTCGGCCGCGCAGCAGCCGAGGGGTACCTGGTGGAGGCCGGCGAGTTTCTGGCCCGGCCCACTCACCGGATCGCGTTCTCTGCCGCGCAGCAGGCGAAGGTCAATGCCTTGCTGGCCGCGTTCAAGCGCCAGCCGATGACGCCGCCGTCGATGGCTGAGAGCCTGGCTATGACTGATGCCGAAATCCTGAGCGCGCTCATGCACCAGGGGACGCTGGTGCGGTTGAGCGAAGATGTCTTGCTGTCCGGGGAGACGTATGATGAGATGGTCAAGTGGATCATCGAGACCATCAAGGCCCAGGGTAGCATAACGGTCGCACAGGTGCGCGACCGGTTCAATACCAGCCGCAAGTACGCACTGGCGCTGATGGAGCGGCTGGACGAGCTGAAGATCACCCGCCGCGTTGGCGACGAGCGCATGCTGCGCTAGCCGCGCCACACCACCTTCCCGCCGAGGACGGTCAGATCAACCCGCACGTCGAGGATGCGCATCGGATCGATCGAGAAGATGTCCTCGGAGAGGACGACCAGGTCCGCGACCTTCCCCGTAGTGATGCTCCCCCGGTAGCTTTCCTCACCCGCCACGTAGGCCGGCCAGTAAGTGTAGGCGTCGATCGCTTCGGCAACCGTGATGCGCTCCTGGGGCTGCCAGCCATCCGGTCCGGGGGTTCCATCTGCGCGGCGGCGGGTGACCGCGGCGTGGATCCCGATCAGCGGATCGTGTGGCTCGATGGGACCGTCCGAGCCAAAGACCAGGTGCGCGCCCGAATCGAGCAGCCGGCGGAAGGCATAGGCGCCGCGCGCCCGCTGGGGGCCCCAATGCCGGTCGACGATAGTGATGTCCGACGTCGCGTGGATGGGTTGGACCGACGCGATCACGTCAAGCTGCGCCAGCCGCGGCAGATCATCGTCGTGAATGCACTGGACATGTTCGATGCGGTGGCGCAACATCCTGTTGCCCTCGCGGCGGCGGACTTCGTTCAGTACGTTCAGCACATCCCGGTTTGCCCG